>DASXHM010000265.1:0-26775 GCA_036488495.1 Myxococcales bacterium
GCATCGGCCGGCGCCGGCAAGGTCAAGCTCGCGGCCGCCCGTGACGCGACCTTTGGTTGCGGCCGGCCGGCGCCGCAGGCTACCGCGGCCGCGGCGAAAAGAGCGTTCAAGCAGGAGCGGGTTCGTCTCGTGCGCATGTGCCCTCCCGGGTTGGGTCGTGCGTGCACGAGGGTACGGAGGTGAAGCGGCGGGAGGCCTGCGAAGCAGCGAGGCGCAGCCTGGGCGCAGCCAGCGGCGAGGTGCGCGCGGCGAGTCGATCGGGTGCGCGGGCGACAACGAACGACACAGGGCGGCCGTCCGGAGGTCAGCCAAGGAAGCCGATCCACAGCGCTCTGCGCTGGCTGCGGCGGCCAGGAATGGAGCCCTGGCCGCGACATTGCGCGGGCGACAGGATTGACGCGGCCCGCCCCCGTGCTCTACGCCTTGGTCCGCAGCATCATCACGCTACGCTGCAACCCTGGAGAGGTCATGGCCGACGATCGCGAGTTCGAGACGAAGTCCGAATCCACCACCACCAAGTCGCCTTCCCGCCGCAACGCGCAGATCCGCAAGCTCAGCAAGAACGACCTGGCCGTCGCCATCGGCGGGTTGATGCTCGGCTGCTGCACGCAGGGCTGCTGCGGCGGCATCGAGCCCGTCCTCTTCTGACCGGCGGCCCGAGCCTCACGTCGAGCGGTTTGCGCGGCACAACGCCTGCGATCTACAGTCTCGCCCGGACACGCGTCCGGGGAGGACCAATGGCTGACGATCGCGAGCTCGAAGCAAGGCCGTCGAACGACGAGGGCCAGAAGAAAGTGAAGAGGCCGGTTCGCAAGCTGATGAAGAGCGACCTCGCCGTCGCCATCAGCGGCCTGATGCTCGGCTGCTGCACCCAAGGGTGCTGCGAACATCCGGACTAGAACGGCTTTCGGGTCCGCACCGTCGCCTGACGTTGCGGACCCGCTGTTTTCCACGGACGCCGCCCATCCTTGAAACCTGTTTCTCGGGACATGACCTTGCGGCGGCGCCTCGGGGTGACAGGCTTCGGCACCCATCCGTGGCCCAGCGTCGAGCGGACGCGCCGCTTCTACGAGCGCGCGCTGTCGGCGCGTTTCGAGCTCGTCCCGGTGCGGTCCGCGGAAGATGCCGAGCGCGTCGACGCGCTGCTCTCGTTTTCGGGCAACGTCGCTTGGGAGCTTGCCCGGCATCCACCGTGCCCGCTGATCTTCGCCATGCACGGCGGCGCCATCGTCGACCAGCCATTTCTCGCCACGGCGTTGGAGCGGCTGGAGACGACCGACGCGTTGCTCGTCAACTGCAGCTCGGACGCGGCGATCTTCCGCGCCCTCTTGGGCTCGCGCCATCCGGCTCTCTGCATCTTGCCGTTGCCGATCGACGCGGACGTCTTCAGGCCGCGCGATCGGGAGGACTGCCGCGCGCTGCTCTCGCTGCCGAACGACGCGCTGGTGGTGGGATTCGTCGGGCGGCTCGTGCCGCAGAAGAACGCGCATCGGTTCCTCGAGTTGGTCGCCGGCCTGCGCGACCAGCTCGGCAGGCGGGTCCAGGGAGTGATCGTCGGAAACTATTGGCTGGATTATCCGGTGCTTCCGTATACGACCGCCCGGTATCGCGAGATCCTCGCGGAGAAGCTGATCGCGCTCGGCATCTCGGACGACATCCATTACTTCGACGCGAGCCTCACGGACGACGACCTCGGCGCGGCGTACGGTGCGCTCGACCTGCTCTTCCACCCCACTGCCGCGTTGGACGAGAACTTCGGTTACGCGCCGGTCGAGGCGATGGCGTGTGGAGTGCCGGTGGTCGGCGCGAGATACGGCGGCCTCAAAGATACCCTCGTCGAAGGCGAGACCGGGTTCTCGATGGCGACCTGGCCTTCCTTGGCCGGGCTGCGGATGGACCTGTTGCGGGGAAGAGAGGCATCCGGGCGGATCCTGCGCGATGCGGCGTTGCGGGAATGCCTTGCGGAAGGCGCGCTGCGCAGGAGCGCTGCGTACTCTGAGGGAGCGTGCGCGGCGGTGCTCCGCGCGGCCGTCGACGCCGCGATCGCGAAGTACCGCGAAGGCCCGCGCGAGCCGGTGCGCATCGCGAACCCCTGGCAGGAGCAGCCAGCCTCGGGGCTCCTGCCGGAAACCAAACGACCCTGGGAGCATTACGCGCCGATGGTCGCATTCTACGCGAGCGATGCGGCGCCCTCGCCGCGGGCGATCGCCCCGTGGGCGGCCCTGCAGCCGCTCGGCGGCGGCCGTTTCAGACTCGACGATCCGGCCTGGCCCGCGGAGCTTGCGCTGTCGGACGCGGAAATCGAGCTGGTGAAACGAAGCGAAGGGGGCTTGTTGTTCGCCGGGCTCGGCGCGGACGAGGCCGCGTCGGCGTCGGAGCTCTTGCGGCTTGGCGTCCTCGGTTGCACCACTTGAGCGCCGGCCGGCGTTGTATTCTCCCCGGCCATGCGGGCAATGGAAGACAGGTTCTGGTGGCCGCTCGACTTGAGCGCGGCGCAGGAAACGGCGATGGAGGATTTCCGCTGCGAGCTCGTCGCGAGCGGCGCCCGGCTCGATCACGCGGCGGCCTCCGCGGCGGACGACGCGCTCTGCCAGGCGATGGCCAGCCATCTCGAGGGCATTCTCGAGCGTGACAGCCTGCCCCACCTCGGCCACGTGGTGAACGGCTGGGGCGACGCGAAGTCGGGGGGCCGGCGCGTGCTCGACGCGATGGAGCTGTTCGTGCAGCGCGACGGAGCCGGCAGGCCGTTCATCTTGCAATGCGATCCGGAAGGCGAGTTCCATCCCTGGCAGAGCCTCGCCTACTCGGTGATGGCCGGCGTCGCTCCGGGCCGGCGCATCCCCCCGGGCGACCTCACCTTGGAGGGCCTGGCGGCGAATTGCCGGTCAATCCAGACCAAGGAGGGCCGCGAGCTCGGGCACTTGCTCTACGCGCTGCCGCAGCTTCCGGCGGCCCTTCGCGATCCCCGCCCCTTCTCGATGGACGGAGAGCTGCTCGACCTCGCGGGCCTGGTCGAGCGCGGCATCGAAGCACACTACTTCGGCAGCTTCATGGTGTGCCGCAAGTTCCACCTCACCGAAGGGTTGTGCGCGGTCGCGGCCTTGGTGCCACAGATGGCCGCGCACCGCGACGAGGCGCAGGGCTTCCTCGACGGACAGCTCGACATGCTGCTCGTGCTCGGGCTGGTCCTTCGCGAGGCCCGCGCGGTCATCGAGGGCAAGCAGGATCGGACCGCGTTGCTCGGGTTTCGCGAGGCGCTCGCGCTCGGCGAGGAGTTCGAAAATCATTGTTACTACGCAGGCCACCTCTTCGAGCTCGCGGCGCTCTGCGCGGCCCTCGGGTATCGCGTCGAGCCCGCGCACTGGAGCGCCATGGCCTTCATCGCCGGGGAGCTGAACGAGCTCATCCCCGGCCTCTTGCCGGCCTCGGTCTTCGACGAGTGCTTCCTGCATTTCGGCCATTATCGTCGCGGGCTGACCCTCCTCCTGGAGATCGATCGCGCGGGCCCGGCCGCGCTCGGACCTGCGCAGCTTTCGCGGTTCACGGTCGATTTCGACGCGCTGCCACGGCGCGACTGGCGCTCTTCGAGGCGCGATCTGCCGGGCGCAGGGGTGTACCGGCTGGCACCGGCCCAGGGCAGCACCCGCCCTGGCTTCGCCGCGGCGGTCGGCGAGTACGCACGACTCGCCCCGGCCGGGCTCTCCGCGCGCGGCAAGGGCCACCACTTCCGGCGCATGTCGCCGCCTTCCTGGCCGCGCTCCGTCCATTACGAGCTGCTCGACTACGGCGGCGAGATGGGCGCGGAGATCCACCTGGAGAGCGAGGACGCGCGCAGCCTCGCGAGCGACGTCCAGGCATTGGTGCCGCGAGTGCGGGCTTCCTTCCCGGGCCGGCGCGTCGAGTGGGACGGAGGCTGGTCGAAAGGCCGCGGCCGGCTGCGGGTGCTCTTCGAGGCCGCCACTCCTCCGGAGGAGGTCGCGGCGGGAATGCGCCGCCTGATGGACGCGACGCTTTCGAACCTCGACCAGCGCGCGGGTGCGCTCTTGCTCTCGCAGCGCGGCGACGGCCTCGGCTCCTGATCTTCAATCGCCGAAGGCGCCGTGGCGGCGCAGCCCGCGGCGCCAGACGAGCCGGGCCGCGAAGAAGCCGAGCCCGAGATAGGTCCATTGCAACGCGAGCAGCAAGAGCGCTTGCCGCCGCTCTAGCCGACCGGCGACGATCTCGACCGGAAACGAGAGCAAGAACCGGAACGGCGCGACGTGCGCGAACGCGCGCACCGGACCTGGCAGCAGATCGAGCGGCACGATGTAGCCCGACAACACCGCGGTCACCGCGGTCCACGCATAGAAGACGCTCATCGCCTTGTCGAACCAGAAGGCGAGCATGCCGATGAGCGCCGTACTGAAAAACGCGAGCAGCCAGGCGCCGAACACCGCCGGCAGGAACGCGGCCCACAGCACCGGGTCATGGCAGATGTCCGCGTGCAGCGGCCCGATCAGGACGAAGAGCACCGGCGCGCACACGAGCGCCCGCATCGGCGCCTCGGCAAGGTTCTCGGCGCTGTACGCGAGGAGTGGGTGCAGAGGGCGCAGCAGGCGGTAGTTGAGCGTCCCCAGCCGGAGCTCGTTGGTCACGTCGTAGACGACCCAGCACCCGGTGGCGATGCGGACGATGATGCTCGTGAGGTAGTAGACGGTGAAGCGCCGCGCGGTGAAACCGTCGACCGGAGAAGTGCGAGTCACCTCCAGCCAGAGCGCGAGCATCACGAGCGGCATGGTGGTGCTGACGAGCACGATCAGGAACGCAACCCGGTACGCGACCGATGCGGCGAACGAGGCGCGGAGCAGGTGCGGATAGGCGCGGAGCGCGTGCTTCCATTCCGCCATCGAAGGCTTTCCGGATTCAGCCGGTTCCGAGCGGCGAATCGGCTTCGATCCAGCACAGCACCTTGCGGGCAGTCCCGCTCCGCACCGGCAGCGTGCCGTGGACGATCTGGGAACCGTAGAACATGGCCGTACCGACCGCCGGAGACGAGGTCCAGCGGGTCTTGGGAATGGAGCGGAACCAGTCGTTGCTGTACGTCGACGCCGGGCCGAGACGGTTCTCGGACGGAAGCCAGAGCTGCTCCGAGCCGGTCGTGTCGACGAAGAACTCGCCGCCGCTGAACCCGTCGGCGAGCAGCACGTTGCAGGCGGCGACGTTGAAGCCGCCGCCGAGGCCGTCCGCATGCTCGGTGCAGAGCTGTCCTATGGCGTATTCCACGTATGTCCAGGAGCGGGGCCAGGTGGCGGACGGATAGACGCGCCGGATGGAGTCGATGTTGCGGAAGAACGCCGCGTCCAGCGTCTCGATGGCGGCTGCGGGAAGGTCGTGGATCTCCACCCTCCCCTCCGGTTCGAAGACCGCCGCGACCTGGCGCGCGTCGAGCTTTGCGTGGGCGTGAACGGACTTGCCGTTCGCAGCCGCTTGCAGATCGGCCGCCGGCCGGGACGACTTGATCGCGTCGGCATGGGAGAGCACGAGCGACACTTCCTCGGGCCGCAAGAAGCTCTCGACGCTGTGGATCATCATCGACTCGGAGAACTGCATCCTCGCTCCTCGGCCCTTCAGCGGGCCGCATGCGGCGCAGACGGCGCCATCCCGAGCTGCGCGAACAGCGCATCGAATTCGCAGCGCATCCAAAGGGCGTCAATCCGCTCGACGTCGCCGCGGCACATGAACGCCCCGGGCAGCGCAACCGGCAGGTGCAACGGCGCGATGTTCGAGAAGAGCGGCCCTCCGTGAGTGCCCTTCGCCAGCCACTTGCAGGTGCGGGTCCTGGCGGACGCCGCGAAGGCGGTCGGCCGCAGCTCGATGTCCGGAAAGGGCGTGTGCAGGAACGAGACGGCGAACTCGATGCCGTCGAATCCCTTCCGCAGCATCGGCGGAACGCCGGAGAAGGAGGCATGCACCCGCACATCGGGCGCGAACACCTCCTCCATCGCGTCCAGATCGCCGTTGAAGACGCGCAGGCAACCGAGGAGGAGCCGGTTCTCCGATTCGGATTCCATGCGCCGCACCTCGCACGAAGCGTCGGGGATGGCTATCGGACCCGCGCGAGTCAGGTCAACGCTCCCATCCGGTCGAGGAGCAGCGCCGACAGCGCCTCGATGCGGCCGAGGGCGTGGAGCTGTCCGGCCTGCCGGGCGGCGTCGGCTGCGCTCTCCAGCGAATGGAGCAGCGCCGGGACGTCGTTCGGAATGTCCGCCGCCGTGTAGCCGTAGAGCCGCTCTCGCACCTTCGACGCCTTGGTGGGAAAGGCCATCGCAGGGTTGGCCTCGACGCCGAGCTCGGCGCAGAAGAAGACGAACTCCGGCAAGAGCCGGTAGTTCAAGTCCTGGATCGCGAAGCCGGCGAAGACGCGGAACCGCCGCAACGGGTGCGTCCGGCCGAGCGTGGCGAGGAGCCGCGCGCCTCGCACCGCGTGCTCGAACTTGCCGCGGATGCGAATGCGCTCGTACACGTCCTTCCTCGGCGAATCGAGCGACACGTCGACCGCGCCGAGCCGCTTCGCTGACAGCGCCTCGACGGCGCTCTCGGTGACGAGCGTCCCGTTGGTGATGAACGAGAAATGCGTTTGCGGCGCCGCCCCCTCGCCGAGCAGGAGCCCGCGCGAAGTTTCGCAGGCGAACGGCTCCGCCCCGAAGACCAGGAGCTCTTCGAGGTATGGCAGCATCGACGCGAACGAAGGGCCTTCGTACCAGGTGCGCTGGACCTTCGTCTCGAAGTCGATCGGACACATGTTGCAGCGCAGATTGCACTCGTTGCTGGGAAAGATCTTCAGCCGGGTCGGCCACAGGCCCGCGTCGCCGGAGATGCCCAGCACCGCCTCGAGCGCCCGGCGGCGGTTGTCGAGAAAGGCGACGGAAAAGCCGCGCAGCTCGTCCTTCGTGTAGGCGAAGAACTCCTGCTTCTCGAACCATTCCCCGCGGTCCTGCAGCACCGGGCAGTCGGCCGGGCACGCGGCGGGCGTGCTTCCTTTGGACATCTCGGCGCGCAAGGCGGCGACCGAAGGCGACCGCCACAGCGCGAGTACTTCTTCACCGGTGTTTGCCTTTCCGTGGTGCCGGTGCAACCAGCAGCACGAGGTGATGTCATCGGGGACGCGGCTGTGGAAGTCCTCGCGTTCCTCGAGGGTCGTCCAGGGCTTGGAGCACTTCGCGCGCGAGCGCGTTGCCTGCTCGCGCAACTCCAGGTTCAGCTCCACCAGCCGATCGAGCGAGAGCGGTCCTTGTCCGGGCCTCTGCACGGGAAGCTGCATCACCGCGGCCACGCTACTGCGGCGTGAGCGGCTGCGGCAAGGGCCCGAAATCGAGCCCTCCCACGCTGTGGATGGTCTCGTCGATCGCGGCGAGCGCTTCCGGGCGAGAAAGCTCGAACCAGCCCGGCCTGTCGGGGTCGGCATCAAAGCCCGCCTCGCCGAACACCGAGCGCGCAGGCTGGTTCCGCGGCTGCTCGACGACCTGGGCGCGCGGGTTGCGCCGGTCGTTGCCGGAGAGCCTGAGCGCAGCGGCCACGAACGGAACCGCTAGGCGCAGGCCGATCACCCGGCAACTCAGCACCAGCAGGCGGACGTCGCTCCGCCGCAGCACCAGCGCGCCGACGATGCCGTGGTCCGCGAAGCGATCGGCCGCGCGCAGGCAGTAGATCTCGCCATCGCGGACGAGCGTCCTGACTTCGTCGGGCGGAATGCGCTCTTGCGTGGTGTTGAACTGGTTCGTGCGTTGGATCAGCTCGGTCACTCGCGCCGCTTCCGCCTCCGCCGCGCGCCAGACCGCGAGCCTGATCCCAAGGCTGCGCAAGAACTCCTCTTCCGGCATCGCCCGCTCGCGGCCTTCCTCGCGGCGGAGCTGCGCTCTCACCAGCCCGGGCCGGCTGCGCGCCTCCGCAGTCGCCTGCGGCCTCTCCAGGAGAGGATGGGTCAAGAGGAACGAGCGCAGCTCGCCGATCTCGCCGTTCCAGACTTGCAGGCCGGGCATGGCGGCACTGGCTTCGGCTCGCTCGACGGGACTGTCGTCGAGGAAGAGCATCGACGCAGGGTCGCAGCCGAGGCGCTCGGCAATCTCGGCGAGGTTCTCCGGCTTGCGTCGCCAATCGATGCGGTGCAGCACGAAATCCCTAGGCCGCAGCACGGTGCCGCCAGAGGCGTCGGATGCCTTTCTCCATGCACCGAGGACTTGCGCCTCGTCGTTCTTGCTGCAGGTCGCGAGCAGGATGCCGCGCGCCTTGAGGACGAGGAGCGCCTGGTGGATGCCTTCGAAGGTGCTGTCGAGCGGGACGTTGTCGTCGAGCCAGGAGAGTCCGTCGGTCGATTCGGGGTGCGGCCACAAGGTGCCGTCAAGGTCGCAGACGACGCACTTGATCGCGCCCTTCCCCGTCCAAGCGGCCCAGGCAGCGAAATATTCGTTGCACAGCGCACGCAGGTAGGCGCGCGTCCGAGGCGCATCGCTCCACGGCGGCGGCTCGCGCGGCGCGATCAGGCCGTGTGCGTGGTGGCTGAAGACCTTGTGCAGGTCGTCTTGCACCAAGGCCTTGCCGCAGTTGGCGGCGATGGCCTCCTCGTTGAGGAAGAACAGGTTGCGGTGCCTGCGGCAGGCGTCCGCGACCACCCGGTTGAGCCGCGCCACGGCCTCTCCCATGGCGAAGTCGAAGCGCCCCCGCGGCGAGACCTGGGGCGCGCTCAGGTTGTGGACGACGCCAAGCCTTCCCGAAAGGCCTTCTGCGAACGCCTCCAAGATGCCGTGAAGGCGCGCTTCGATGAGCGCGAGCCGTTCCACGATGGTGTCGTCGTCCAGGGCATGGAAGAAGTCCCACAAGGGCGCGAGGAGGCTGCGAAAGAATGGGTGCAGCACGCTGATTTCCGCGCCCTCCGCCGCCGCTTCGACAATGCGCTCGCGCCGCTCGGGCGAGGTGCAGGAAGCGTTGACCAGGAACCCCTGTCGCAACCCGGCCTGGCGCAAGTGCTCGGGAAGCACTTCGAGGACGCAGCCCCCGACGAGCGCAATGCGGAGCGGCTGCAGCCCGGAGCCGCGCAGGAGCGCTGCGGAGAGAGGCGCGGGCGTGTCGAGGGACAGGCGCCTCGTCTCCGCGATGGCCGCGCCGCCCGGTCCGGCTGCTTGCAGCTCGGCGTCCAGCATCGCATCCTCGTCGGCGCCGTCTTCGACCGCGAACCCGCGCGAGAGGAGCAGCTCGAACAGCGTGGCGGCGACTTCGGGCTCGTCGAAACAGCAGCGGTATTCCGAGGCCGTCAGGGGCCGCTCGCGAAGCGGTTCCAGCGCTTGGGCGATGTCGTCTGCCAGGATCAGGCGTCGCAGCCCCGGCCCGTGCGCCAGGACGTGAACCCCGCGGTGCCGGTAGACCTGGACGAACTTGCTCAGGCGATAGCGCGGCTCCACGCCGTCGACAATAGCCGCGAATCGCCGGTCCGGCGCGCCTTGAACGGCGGTCCGAACTGTGCTGTTCTCGTGCACCGGCGTGAGGCTCGCGATCGTCATCCCTTGGAGCGATCGGCCGGAGCTGGCCACGACCCTTTCCCGCAACGCCCCGTCGTTTGCCGAAGTCGAGGCCGAAGTCGTCGTCGTGAACTGCGGCGGCGACCGCGCGGCGCTCGACCGGATGCTGCGGACGGCACCGTCGAAGGTGGTGCGCGTGCACGTGCCTGCGCGGCGGTTCAACAAGCCGTTGGCGCTCAATGCCGGGGTCCTGTGCTCGCGCGCTCCGCGCTTGCTCTTCCTCGACAGCGACATCGTCTTCGCACCGGGCTCGCTCGGGCGGGCCGCGAGCCGGGTCGACGAGCGCACCTTCGTCACCCTCGACCGGATCCGTGAATCGCAGCCGCCGGCGGCGATGGAGCTTCCGGAGCTACGCGAAGTGTCGCACTGGGTCCACCTCGTCTGCGGCGGCAAGCGCATCCGGCTCGAAACGAACCGCGTCCGGCCGGCGGAAGGTTCGCGCAGCGCGCCGGGGATCGTCTTCCTCGAGCGCCGGCACCTGCTCGGCGTCGGCGGGATGAACGCAGAGCTCGAGGGATGGGGGTGGGAGGACCTGGACCTGCTCGCGCGGCTGCAGCTCGGGCTCGGACTGCGACACCTGCGCTCGGGGACGGGCATCCACCTGACGCACGATCGCGGGAGCACGGCCGGCGGCCAGGGCGCGCGGTCGACCGAGCAGGGAAACTTCGCGCGGTGCCTCGTGAACTACGGGCTCGGCAACCTGCAAGGGACGTATCGCGAGAACGCGCGCGCGCTCCGCGGCCGCCTGCGGCTCCGTCCGTTCGGCGGCGAATGACCCGTCCCGCGCAACTGGAATCGTGGCGCCGCTTCGCGGGCGAAGTCGCCGCCCGCCGCGCATCCGCGCCGATCAGCCCGGCCCTGCGCCGCGATCCGGCGGCGGCGGCGGACTTCCGCTCCGAGGCGGCGCGCTTCGAGGGCGACGTGCTGGCGCGGCGGGCCCCTGCCGATCGCGAGTGGATTCGGGAGACGGCCGCGCAGATCCGGCTTGCGACCGGAACCAGGTCGATCACCCTCGTCCCCGCGTTTGCCCGCGAGGCAGGGGTGGCGCGGGGCCTCGCTACCGCGCTCCACGGCTGCGACCTGCGCCGTCATCATCTGGTCTTGTTCGTCAACGCCGCCGCGCCATCGTGCTCGCGCGCGGACTACGAGGCCGGTGCGGGCCGCATCCGGGCTGCGGTGCGCCGGCTCGCCGCGGCGTGGCCCGGGCTTCGCTTGACGCTGCTCGAGCGCTTCTTGCCGCGGCCCATCCTGGTGACGCGGCTCCGCGGCATCGTCACCGACGCCGTCATCCTGGCGGCCGCCGCTGCGCGGCTCGAGGATCCGCTGCTCGTCTACAACGACGCGGACCAGCTCTGGGCACCTCCGGGCTACCTCGACCGGCTGGTTCGCCTCTTCGCGCGCCGGCGCCGGCTCGATCTCGTCACCGGTCCCGTGCTGTACGGGTTCGAGCCCGGCCAGGACTACGGCAGAGCTTCCGCACCACCCGCACCGGAGCTCCTGCTCGGCGCTCGCTTCATCCATGCGGTCGAGCGGGCCGCGGCGCGCGGGGACGGAGTGAAGCGACATCTGCGCACCTCGGGAGCCAACACTGCTTTCCGCCTCGCGTCGCTGATCGCGGCGGGCGGCTATGACGACGCGCTCGAGGACGTGCAGATCGGGACCTCTCTCGCGGCGATGCGCTGCCCCCGTTCGAATGACGTTGGTTCGCCGCCCGAGCACCAGGCGTTCGACCTTCGCACGGCGGTGGCCACCGATCCGCGAAGGCAGGTGGAGGCGATCCTCGCCGGCTGCACGGCGTCGGAGGCGTGGGACTTCCGCGACTACCGGGACGCGCTCGGCGCCGAAATGCGCGCACGCGAGCAAATGGACGCCTATGCGCGCTCGCCGGAGTTGCTGCAGGCTCGCGAAGTGCGTGCGATGCGGCGCGACCCTGCCGCGAGAGAGAAGGTGCGGGCGCGGGTGCTCTTCAACTTCCTGCGGCCCTTGACGGCCTTGAATCACCGCTGGCTCCGGTCGGTGTCGCGGTCGTTCGGCATCGGCCTGCGCGATCCGGTCATCGACGGCGAGGGAAAGCTCGCCGGCGTCTCCGTCGACTGGGGACACAGCTCCGTGCTCCGCGTTCTCGAGGAGACCTACCGTGTCACTCCTCGCGCAGGCTGACCGCCGGATCCACCGAGGCGACGCCGAGGGCGGGGCCCAGACAGGCGGCAACCGCAGCCGCGGCCAGGACCACGACCACCGCCGCGGTGGTCATGGCGTCCCCGGGCCCCACGCCGACGAGCTGGCTCTGGATGAGCCGGGTCGACCAGCGGGCGGCGAGCCATCCGCAGGCGGCGCCCGCGGCCACCGGGCCGAGCCCGCGAATCACGACGAACCTGACCAGGCTCGAGGGGCTGGCGCCGAGCGCGGCCCGGATGGCGAGCTCGCGGCGCCTTTGCGCGACGTTGTAGGCGATCACCCCGAAGAGCCCGACCGCCGTGAGCGCGAGCGCGAGAAGCGCGAAGAACGCGACCAAGGACAGCGCCGCCCGCCGATCGCCGAGCGACTTCGCGAACCAGTACGAGAGCGGCCGTGCGACGACGTCCTCCAGGCCAGAGTCGATCGATTTGACCGCCTGCTGCGCCGGGCCGGCAAGGCGATCCGGCGGCAGCGGCGAGCGCAGGACGTAGACGATGCCGTCGGGCGGGAACTGCCCGACCGGCAGGTAGAGCTCCGGCAGCGGAACCTCGTCGAGCGACTGCTGCGGAGTGGTGGCGACGACGCCGACGATCTCGCGCGGCGTCCCGGCGGGCACCCAAGCGTTGTTCCAACCGAAGTAGATGCGGCGGCCGACCGCGTTCTCGCCGGCGAAATAGGCGCGCGCCAGCGCCTCGTTCACGACCACCACCGCAGGATGGCGTGAATCGTCATCCCAGGTGAATCCCCGCCCGCTGCGAATGGGGGTGCCCACCGCCTCGAAATACCCCGGCGATGCCACTGCGACTCCGGCCACGTGCCGCTGCGCGGGCGGCAGTTTTTCCCCCTCCTTCTCGAATCCCGTCGCGGGACGGCGGCCGGTGAGCGGCAGTCCCCAGACCCCACCGGCCGACTGCACCGAAGGAATGGCGGAGAGCCCCTCGAGCAGCCTGCGGTGGAAAGCCAGGAGCGAAGGCTCGTCCGGATAGCGCGCCTCCGGCAAGCCCATTCCGAAGGAGCTGACGTTCTCGACCTTGAAGCCCGGATCGCGCCCGACCAGCGCGGAGAAGCTCCGGTAGAGAAGGCCGCATGAGAGGAGCAGCATCATGCTCAGCGCGACCTCGGCGGCGACCAGGAGGCTGCGCAGGCGATTCGACGCGGCTGAGGTGTTGGCGGTCCCGCCGTTGAGCAGGCGCGCAAGATCGATCCGCGAGATCACCGACACCGGAACCATCGCGAACGCGGCGGCGCTGCCGACCGCGAAGAGCGCGGAGAGCGCGAACACCCGCGGGCTCAGGTGCGCGAACCGCATCCGGGAAATGCCTTCGGCGGTGGGCAGGAACTGCGGCAAGAGCGGCATCACCGCGAGCGCGGCCTTGGCGAGCAGGAGCCCGAGCGCCGCGCCGCACACCGAGAGCGTGAGCGCCTCGGCGAAGGCCTCGCCGCGAAGGCTTGCGCTGGTCGCCCCGAGGCTCGCGCGGGTCGCGAGCTGCTGCGCCCGTCCGAACGACCGGGCGAGGAACAGGTTGGCGACGTTGGCGCAGGCGATCAAGAGCAAGAGGAAGACGCCGCCCATCAAGAGGAGCAGCGGCGACCGCCGGTTGCCGAGGAGCTCGTCCCGGAGCGGCCGGACGGTGACGCGGACACCCGAATTCGAGTCGGGCGCGATCTCCGCGAGATGCGCCGCGATGGCGTCGACCTCACTCTGCAGCGTGGCTCGGCTCGCGGAAGGGGCCATCCGCGCGATGGCGAGGAGCGATCGCACACCCCTGCCGTCGTAGCCGATCAACGGCGTGTAGAAGTCCGGCAGCTTTCCTTCCATCGGGATCCCGAAGCCCGCCGGGAGGACGCCCTCGACGATGTAGATCTGGTCGTTGAGGCGCACCGTCGTCCCCAACACGGCCCGGTCGGAGCGGAAGCGCGACGTCCACATCGCGTGCGAGAGCCACACCACCTTGGCGCTGCCGGGCGACTCGTCGGCGGGCTCGGGGACGCGGCCGAACAAGAGCGGCGTGCCGAGGACCGCGAACGGGTTGCCGGTGAACATCGCCACGCTGACGACGGCCGGCGAGGCGTCGGTTCCGAGCCCGAACGTCTGGACGCGAAGCGCCGCCGCCGCGGTGAGGGCCTGCGCCTTCGCGAAATCGCGCAGGTCATCCTTCGACGTGCCCAACTCGCGGCCGCTGCGGCCGACCTCGTGCAGCACGACGAGGCGCGCTTCGCCGGGAAACGGCAAGGGCTCGAGGATCCAGGCGTCGACGGCTGCGAACATCGCCATCGCGCAGCCCATCCCAAGCCCCAGGGTGAGGATGACCGCGGCGGCGAAGGACGGCGACCTTCGGATGCAGCGCAGCCCGGCGGAGGCTTCGAGGGGAAGCTTCGGCATGGCGGCGCACAGTACCATACGGGCCGCGGGCGCCTTGCCGCATGAACAGCTCGAAATTCAGCCCGAACGCAACCACTGCGTCACCAGGTGGACGCAGGCCTGGTGCATGTCCTCGACGATTCCGTATTCGAAGGCGGCGACGTGGACGACCACGTCCGCCATCTCGCGCAGCGCGCCCCCGTCGAATCCGACCAGGGCGACTACGCTCATGCGCAGGGCGCGGGCGGCACGGCACGCGGCGAGCACGTTGGGCGAGTTGCCGCCCGAGCTGACGAGGAGCAGCACGTCGCCCGGGCGGCCGTAGATCGCCACTTGGTGAGCGAAGACGGACTCATAGCCGTGGTCGTTGGCGGTCGCCGTGAGCACGCTGGCGTTGGCCGCGAGCGACCGGGTGCGCAAGGGCTGCCGGTCGTCGCGCAGCGCCGTCTTGCTCAAGTCGCACTCGGCGTGGATGGAGACCGCCGCACTGCCGCCGTTCCCGGCGATGAGGACGGAGCTTCCGCGATCGCGGGCCTCGCGCAGGACCGCGCCCATCTTCTCCAAAGCGGCCAGGTCCCAGGCGTCGACGGCGCGGCGGAGTCGGTCGCGGTAGGCGGCGGCGAAGACAAGAAACGGCTCTGGCTGCGACGCCATCGGATCCCCGTGGGCCGCGGGGCGTAGCTGAGCGCGCAAGCCGTGTCAACTTCCTTCGGACATGTAGACGACCTTGGTGCCTCCGCGATCGAAGCGGACCGGCAGCTCCTGGGCGTCCCGCAGCGCCTCGCGAATGCGCTGCCGCACGGCCGGGGGCGCCGCGACGAGCAAGAAGCCGCCGCCGCCCGCGCCGAGGAGCTTGCCGCCCCACGCGCCCGCCGCGCGCGCCGCCTCGTACATGGCGTCCGCGCGCGGCGTGGACACCCGGCGCGACAGCGAGCGCTTCGCCATCCACGCTTCGTGCAGCAGCGAGCCGAAGCGATCGATCCGGTTCGCCAGCAAGAGGTCGCGTCCCTCGGCAGCCATCTGCGCGAGCGACGCAAGCGCGCCGCGCTTGTCCGGATCGGCGGCGACTTCCCGCGTTTGCTCTTCGAGGAGCTCCGGCGCGGAGCGCGCTTCGCCCGTGTAGAACATCGACAGCGACGCTTCGAGCGCTTCGCGCGCTTGCCGCCCGACGGCGACCCCGGCCACGTCGACCGCGCCGTCGGGGAAGAAGCGGATGTAGTTCAGCCCTCCGAAGGCGCTCGCGTACTGATCCTGCTTTCCCACCGCGGACGCCAGGTCGTCGATCTCGATCGCGCAGGCCTCCGCCGCGAGGGTCGCCGGATCTACGGCGCGCCCGCGCTCGACGTGCAGCAAGTTGAGCAGCCCGACCGCGAACGCGCTCGACGACCCGAGGCCGGTGCCGGCCGGGACGTCGGCGGTGCTGGTGATCTCCACGCCGCCGGGATGCCCGAGCCGCTCCAGCGCGCGACGCACGATCGGGTGACGGACGCTGCCGACATCCTTCGCAAGCTCGCTGCGCGAGTATTTGAGATGGATGCTGCTCCCGTCGAAATAAGGGTGCGCCGAGAGGTACATGTACCGGTCGATGCTGGTCGAGAGGACGGCGCCGGGCGCCTGCCGGAAGTAGGCCGGGACGTCGGTGCCGCCGCCGAAAAAGCTGACCCGGAACGGGGTGCGGGTGATGATCATCGGGCGGGCCCCATGGTTCCGTCCCGCCGCACCCGAAGCTGGAGCGCGGCGCGCGAGGCGAGGTCCGCGGCGAGCTGGTGCTCTTCGGCGCGCCCCTCCACCGCGCGCAGGGCGTCGTCTTCGGACAGCCCCTTCCAGCGGTAGAACGACCGCCGCCGCTCACGCAGCTCGTCCGGTTCGCCGTGGAGCGCGATGCAGAGGGCACCCTCGATCTTGACCGCACAGGCGAGGATGCCCTCGACGATGAGAACGCCTTGCCGAGGCCACTGGGACAGTTCCGCAGCCGATCGGCCGCGGGTAAACGGATCGTAGCCCGGGACCAGCGCCGGCTCGCCCGAGGCGAGGCTCGCGACGGCGGCCGCGGCGGCGGCGAATCCGGTCCGCTCGTAGACCCCCGCTCCGGCTGCGCGCTCGCCGGCGGGCTGTATGAACCGGTCGAGGCTGAGCCGCACGACCCGGGTAGCGCGCGACTGCAGGCACGACTGCAGGGCCGCCGCGGCGGTCGTCTTGCCCGATCGCGAGGGCCCCCCGATCAAGACCACGCCGGCGGCTTCGATCTGATCTGCGTACTTTTCCCAAGAGGGCGCGGTGTCGCAGAGGAGCGAAACCGCGGCGGAGAGGTTCGCGACGAGCGGCGTCTCCGGGCGCAACGGATGCAATCCGTCCTTGCAAGCGGCGCCGGTCAGGACGCCGATGCCCAAGATCCCGCCGGCCCGCGCGGCGGCGAGATCCGCGGTCCGATCGCCGACCAGGATGGACGCGCCGCGATCGATTCCCAACGCGGCATCGGCGGCGTCGATGAGGCCGGGCAGCGGCTTGCGGCATCCGCAGGAGACCTTGAGCTCCGGCACTTCCCCCGCGAAGCCGCGATCCGGGTGGTGCGGGCAGGCGTGGATCGCGTCGAGCCAGGCGCCCTCCGCGCCGAGCAGCCCCTCGATGGTGTCGTGGATGCGTTTCAGGCCGTCGAGCGACAGTTCGCCGCGCGCCACCTGCGGCTGGTTGGTCAGACACGCGGCGAGGATGCGCCGCCGGTTCAACCGCGCCACGGCGGTCGCCGCCCCGGGGACGATCTGAAGCTGTTTAACATCGTGGAGATGGGGCACGTCTTCGATCAGGACGCCGTCGCGATCCAAGAGCACCGCCGGACGGCGCGCGCTCCGCCGCATGGCCGCGGGAATGCCCGCCCGGATCTCGCGCTCGGCGGCTTCCAACCGCGCAGGCGTCCCGACATCTCGCAGGTACTCGGCGGTGCGAAAGGCAAACAGCTTCCGCGAAGCGGCGAGCGCCGGAAAGAGGTGGTCGACGACGTCGGCCGGGCCCTCGCTCGCACCGATGGCGTCGAGCGCGCGCCTCTCGAAGATGCACAGCGCCGCATTGCAGGACGCGCCGGCCTCGGGCCCCTCGACGGCGCTGCGCCGGGCGATCCGCACCACCCACCCGGAAGCGTCGACGACGCAGCGATCGCTGTCGGCCGGATGATCGTTCGGATGCACCACCGCGGTCGCGCTGGCCCCGGACGCGAGATGCGCCCGCGCGAGGGCGGCCAGATCGACGCTCGCGAGCACGTCCGCGTAGACGACGAAGAAGCGCTCCGCGAGCAAAGGCAGCGCCTGGCGGATGGCCCCCGCCGTCCCGAGCGGCCTCGCCTCGACCGATTGCCGGACGCGAAGCCCGAAGCGGCGGCCGTCCCCGGCGGCCTCCAGCACTTCGCCCGCGCGATGCCCCGCGCAGATCACCACCTCACGCACGTCCTCTGAGGCGAGCCAGCCGAGCAGGTGGTCGATGAGCGGCAACCCGGCGACGCGCACGATCGGTTTCGGGGGCCGGTCCCCCGAAACGTCGAGCCTGCGCCCGAGGCCGCCGGCTAGGAGGACCGCCTGCACCTTGCGACCTCGTGGGCAATGGTGGCGGCGACCGCGGCCGTCGAGTCCAGGGTGGGGACCCAGCCGAGACTCCGGATGCGCGTCGTGTCGTAACGGAAGCGAGGCACGTCCCCCGGCCACCCGCGCGGCTGCGTGCCGTACTCGATGCGCGCGCGCGGCGGCGCCATCGCGTCGCAGACGAGCCAAGCAATCTCCGCGACGCTCGTCTCGCCTGCTCCAGCGATGTTGAAGGTCGAGGGCGGCCCTCCTGCGGGCGCCCCCGCGCGCACTGCCGCGAACACCGCGTCGATCAGATCGCGGACGTGCAGGTACGGCTTGCGCTGCTCGCCGTCGCCCTTGACCGAAAGCATCTCCGGATTAGAACGCAGCCGGAGCAGGAAATCGTGGATCACCCCGTGGGTGAGATTCGGACCGACGACGTTGGGAAAGCGAAGCACCCAGGCGCGGAACCCATGCAGGTGGCAGTAGGCGCTGAGGTAGGCTTCCGCCGCGAGCTTCGCCGCGCCGTAGAGCGACACCGGCTGCAAGGGACCGGTGTCCTCGGCGAGCTCCGCCGTCGACTCGCCATAGATCGCCGAGGACGACGCGAAGACGATCTCGCGTGTCGGGGACTGGCACATGGCCTCGAGGACCTGGACGGTCGTCAAGAAGGTGCGCTGGTGATCGGCGGAGGGGTCGGCCGCACCGCGCTCGATGTCGGAGTTCGCGGCGAGGTGGAAGATCGCCGCGGCCGCCGCTTCGCGGACGAGCCCGGCAAACCGTGGCGAGAGCACATCCATCTCTTCCCGGCGTAGCGCGCCTCGCGCATCCGCGAGGGTGTCCCACGAGCCGTTGGACAGATCGTCGACCGCGATCACTTCGTCGCCCGAATCCAATAACCGCCGGACGAGGTGCGAGCCGATGAACCCGGCAGCGCCCGTCACCAGCACGCGCCGAGGGCCGGCTCCCATCTCGTCGGCTGTATCCCAGCCCCCGGGCCCACGCAACGGCAGCCCGCGTTCATACCCGGGCGCCCTCGCAAGAGTCACACCAGCCGGTCCGTCGGCTGCCCTCGCATCAACCGAGCGAATCTAGTCCGGGCTCCGGCATCTCAGATACGTAGGCGCGCCAGTTGCAAATCTAGCCAAATTCAAGCAGAGACGGCGTTTCCGGCCGATACCGTGCCGCAAAGGGAGAAGAAAAGCTCGATGGGAATCCCGGTCTCGCAGATGGCTGCCGTCGCGAAGTACGTGGTGAAGCAGCGGCTCGCCAAGAGGGAGCGCTATCCGCTCGTGCTCATGCTCGAGCCGCTCTTCCGCTGCAACCTCTCCTGCACGGGCTGTGGAAAAATCCAATACCCGGCCAGCATCCTGAAGAAGAACTTGTCGCTGGAAGACTGCCTGAAGGCGGCCGAAGAATGTGGCGCGCCGGTGGTCAGCATCGCCGGCGGCGAACCGTTGATGCACCCGCAGATCGCCGAGATCGCGAAGGGCCTCGTCGCCCAGGGCCGCTTCGTCTATCTCTGCACCAACGCGCTGCTCCTGGAAAAGAAACTGGACGAGTTCACCCCCGACACCCACCTCAGCTTCAGCGTCCACATGGACGGCCCGCGCGCGGAGCACAACCTCTCCGTCTGCCGCGAGGGCGTCTACGACGTGGCGGTCAGCGCCATCCGCAAAGCGCTCGACCGCGGCTTCCGCGTCACCACCAACACCACCCTCTTCGAAGGCGCGAACCCGGCCCGCATGCGCCAGTTCTTCGACGACATGATGTCGCTCGGGGTCGAAGGCATGATGGTCTCGCCCGGCTATTCGTACGAGAAGGCGCCCGACCAGGAGCACTTCCTGCGCCGCGAGCGGTCGCACAAGCTGTTTTCGCAGATGTTCGAGAACCCGAAGAAGAGCTGGCAATTCAATCAATCGCCGCTCTTCCTGCAGTTCTTGATGGGCAAGCGCGATTTCGAATGCACCCCCTGGGGAAACCCCACCTACAACGTCTTCGGCTGGCAGAAGCCGTGCTATCTCCTCCAGGACGGGTATGCGCAGACCTTCCAGGAGTTGATGGAGACGACCGAATGGTCGAAATACGGGCGCAAGAGCCAGAATCCGAAATGCCAGGACTGCATGGTCCACTGCGGGTTTGAGCCGACGGCGGTGAAGGCGGCATTCGAGTCGCCCGCCGCGATGGGAGCGACCGCGCTCGCGATGGTGACCGGCAAGCTATGATCGACGCCCGCCTTCACGATCTGGTCGCGCGAGCATTCGATTATCGCGGCTACGTGACGCTTCGGAAAAAGGACGGCACCGAGCTGTACGGCTACGTCTTCGACCGCGGCGACGCGTACGTGCAGATCCTCGACGAGACCGCCACCAAACGGACCCGCATCCCCCTCGCGGAGATTGCCGACATCGCCTTCACCGGCGACGATCCGGTGGCGAAGTCGAACCGCGTCTGGGAGCTGCGCAAGGGCAAGCTCGAGCCCGGCAACACCTCCGCCTGGGGCGAATGGGACGAAGAGCGCCCTGCTCTCTTGGTGACCGCGGTCGATCAGGAGCTGCGCTGTGTGGCCCGGGCGATGGCGTCGGAGGTCCGGTCGCGCATGGCGCGCGGGCGACTCAACGGCGGATCGGCGGTGGCCATCGCCGTGGGCCCGGGCGGCGGTGCGCGGCAGGCGGTGCTGGCGGAGAAGCCGCGCGCGCTCTTGAGCTGCGGCTTTGCCGGCGCGCTCACGCAGGGCCTTCAGCCGGGAGATCTGGTGCTGTCGTCGTCGGTGCGGGACGAGAGCGGCGAGGCCATCGTCGCCACCGACTCGTTGCGGAAAGCCGCGCGCACCGCCTTGTCCGGGTTGCGCTTCGTCGAAGGCGAAGTCGTCTGCGCGACCAGCGTCGCCGCCACCCCCGCGGACAAGCGCGGTCTCGCCGGAGCATCGGGCATCGCGGTGGACATGGAGAGCTGGGCGGTGGCCAAGGCTGCGGCCGAAGCGGGCATCCCCTGGATTGCCTTGCGGGTGATTCTCGACCCGCTCGATTCCGAGCTGCCGGCATTCACCCGCGAGCCGCAGAAGAGCTACGTCGGGCCCGCGCTGCGCTATGCCTTGAAAGGGCCGCGCGCGGTCGCGGATCTGGCGAAGCTCGCTGCCGCGGCCCGCACCGCCGCAGACGCGCTCGAACAGGGCCTCCGCCGCATCGGCCCAGCGCTCGCCGCCGCCGGACGGTCGGAGGAGCGCGTTTGAAAGCGCTCGTCACCGGCGCAAGCGGTTTCGTCGGCGGCGCGGTCGCGCGCACGCTCTTGCGCAAGGGTGTGCAGGTCCGCGCGCTGCTCCGCCCGTCGGCAGCCCCGAACCTCGAGCGCAAGGCGGACCTGGAAATCGTCCGCGGCGACTTGCGCGACGCTGCCTCCGTCCGTGCGGCCGCGCTCGGCTGCGACGCCATCTTCCACGTCGGCGCGGCATTCTCGTTTTCCATGCCGGCGAGGGACATCCTCGAGATCAACGTCGGCGGCACCCAGAACGTCCTCGCCGCCGCACGCGAAACCAAGGCGCGCGTCGTCCACTGCTCCAGCATCGCCGCGGTGGGCGGCATGCGCGACGGCGTCCTGCCCGACGAGAAGCAGTTCGCCACCTCCGCGCCCGGGCCCTACGAAGAGAGCAAGCGTCAATCGGAGGCCGTGGCGCGGGACGAAGCTCGCAAGGGGCTCGATGTCGTCATCGTCAACCCCACCTTCCCGATCGGCTGGGGCGACGTGAAGCCCACCCCGACCGGCACCATGATCCTCGACTTCTTGCGCGGCCGGCTGCCGGCCTACGTGGACACCGGAATGAACGTCGTCGACGTGGACGACGTCGCCGAAGGCCACTGGCTCGCCTACGAGCGCGGTCAAACCGGCGAGCGCTACATCCTCGGCCACGCCAACTTGAAGATGCAGGACCTGCTCGAGGAATTGGCGCGGGTCTCGGGCCGCAAGGCCCCGCGGGTGCGCATGCCGCATCTCGTGGCCCTGGGGCTCGCCCACGCCGATGCGCTCATCTCCGGCAAGCTGCTCGGGCGCGAGCCGCGCGTTCCGCTCGAAGGCGTCCGCACCGCGCAGGAGATCCGCTTCGCCAACTGCTCGCGCGCAGTCCGAGAGCTGGGCCTCAAGCAGACGCCGATCCGGGAGACGCTGGAGAAGGCCGTGCGCTGGTTCGAGCAGCCGGTCTGGGTAGTCAACCCGCAGCGAGACCGGCTCGGGCCTGCCAGTAGCGGAGGCGTTCTGTGATCGGCAGCGAGACCAGGTTCGAGGCGAGGACCGTCGATCTCGTCGTCGAGCGCTCGCAGGAATGGTTCGCGCGCGATCAGCACCAAGACGGCTACTGGTGGGGCGAGCTCGAGTCGAACGCCACCATGGACGCGGAATACCTCCTGCTCACGCACTTTCTCGGCGCGCGCAACGAGGCCATCTGGCAAGGCATCGCGCAGGACATCCGCGGCTACCAGCGCGAGGACGGAAGCTGGGCGCTCTACCACGGCGCACCGGGCGACCTGTCCACCAGCATCGAGTGCTACTTCGCGCTCAAGCTCGCAGGCGACGCAGGCCCGCACCTGACCCGCGCGCGCGATTTCATCCGGCAGAAGGGCGGCATCGCGCACGCCCGCGTCTTCACCCGCATCTGGCTCTCGCTCTTGGGCGAATGGAGCTGGGACGATCTGCCCACCATGCCGCCGGAGATGGTGCTGCTTCCGCCCAAGGCGCCTTTCAGCATCTACCAATTCTCCTCCTGGGCGCGCGGCACCATGGTTCCGCTCCTCCTCTTGATGAACCGCCGCCCGGTCTGCGCAGTGCCGGAGCATGCGCGGCTCGACGAGCTGCGGGTGGGGGTGCGGCCGCAGCGTAAAGCCCGCGACAACGTCGACCGCCTCTTCTACGGCATCGACAAGGCCCTGCGCGTCTACGACCGCTTTCCCTTCCGGCCTCTGCGCGAGCACGCCTGCAAGGTGGCGGAGAAGTGGATTGTCGATCGGCAGGAGGCGGACGGAAGCTGGGGCGGAATCCAGCCGCCTTGGGTCTACTCGCTGATGGCGCTCTACACCTTGGGCTACGGGCTCAAGCACCCGGTCATCCGCAAGGGCCTGGAAGGCATGCACGACCGCTGGCTCATCCGCCGCAAGGACGGGAGCATGCGCATCCAGGCGTGCCTCTCGCCGGTCTGGGACACCGGGCTGTCGCTGTTGGCGCTGGTCGAGTCGGGCCTGCCGCAATCGGCGCCGCAGGTGACGCGCGCTGCGGAGTGGCTGCTGAAAGAAGAGATCCACGCTCCGGGCGACTGGCAGGTGAACGTCAAAGGCGTCGAGCCGTCGGGCTGGGCGTTCGAGTTCGAGAACGACTGCTACCCGGACGTGGACGACACCGCGGTGGTGATGCTCGCCCTGCTCAAGGCAGGCGCCTTGCACGACGAAGTGCGCGAGCGCGCGCTGCGGTGGGTCTTGGCAATGCAGAGCAAGAACGGCGGCTGGGCGGCCTTCGACAAGGACAACATGTCGAAGCTTCCTTCGATGCTGCCGTTCGCCGACTTCGGCGAAATGATCGATCCGCCCAGCGCCGACGTCACCGCCCACGTCATCGAGCTCCTGGGCGAGCTCGGCTTCACCCACCGCCATCCGAAAGTGGGCGCGGGCCTCGCGTACCTCTATGCGCAACAGGAGAACGAAGGCTCCTGGTTCGGGCGCTGGGGCGTCAATCACGTCTACGGCACCGGCGCAGTCCTGCCTGCGCTGCTCGCCGCGGGAGAGCCGGTGGACGGCCTCGCCGGACGCCGCGCGGTGCGCTGGCTGACCGAGCACCAGAATCCGGACGGAGGCTTCGGCGAGACCTGCGCTTCCTACGTCGATCGCGCGGCGCGCGGACGGGGCGAGAGCACCGCATCGCAGACCGCCTGGGGACTGCTCGCCTTGGTCGGCGCACGCAGGGCCGACTCGCCGGCCGCCCACCGCGCCGCCCGCTTTCTCCTCGAGACCCAAGGGGCGGACGGCTCGTGGGAAGAGACCATCTTCACCGGCTGCGGCTTTCCCGGCTACGGCATCGGCGAAGAGCGCGGCGCCCGCATCCGCGAGGGCACCGAGCTGTGCCACGGGTTCCTCATCCGCTATCACCTCTACCGCAACTGCTTCCCGCTGCTCGCTCTTGGCCGCTACCGGTCGGCCATCCGTGGAGGTGGCGCGTGAAATCCGGCGACTTCTACCAGCGGCATCTCGATGCGGTGAGCCGCAGCTTCGCGCTCTGCATCCCGCAGCTCGACCAGCC
Organism: Myxococcales bacterium; assembly: GCA_036488495.1. Lineage (GTDB taxonomy): Bacteria > Myxococcota > Myxococcia > Myxococcales > 40CM-4-68-19 > 40CM-4-68-19. The sequence goes on from DASXHM010000265.1 coordinate 23,919, forward strand.
GTTCCGCGAGCGGGTGGCGCTCTCGTACCTGCTCTTGCGGGTGCTCGACACGGTGGAGGACGCGCCGTTTTCCGACAAGGAGCGCCAGGAGCTGCAGTTCGAGACCTTCCGCAGTTTCTTGCGGACGCGGCCTTCGTCCGCGCAGGTGGACGCCTTCGTGAAAGCGTTCCCGAGCGGCATCACCCAGGGCGAGCGTGCGCTCCTGGCCGACTCCTACGCCTTCTTCGAAGACGCGCACGCGCTGCCGGAAGAGGCGAAGTCGGCGATGTTCTCCGCCATCGACCGGATGGCCGAAGGCATGGCCGCCTACGCGCGCCGCCCGCAGCCGCTGCGGCTCGTCGATCTCGAGGACGTCACCCGCTACTGCTGCATCGTCGCGGGCCTGGTCGGCGAATTGCTCACCAACCTGTGGGCGATTGGGAAGTCGTCCGCGCCGGCGCTGGTGCTCGCCTACCGTTTCGGCGTCTATCTGCAGAAGGTGAACATCTTGAAGGACCAGGAGGAGGACGAAGAGGCGGGCCGCTTCTTGGTGCCCGACCGCCGCGAGCTCCTGGGAAGCCTGCGCGCGGATGCCGAAGGCGCGCTCGCGTACCTGCGCTCGCTCCCGCGCGAAGAGCGCGGCTACCGCGTCTTCTGCGCCTGGTCGTTGATGCTCGGGGCCGCCTCGCTCGGCCAGCTCGATCACCCGAAACAAAGCCACCGCGCCCAGACGGCAAAGCTCTTGGCGCGCACCGCCGCCATCGCCCAGGACGACGAGGCGCTGGCGCGGCTCTTCTCCGAGCTTCTGCCGCCGTTGCCCGAAATCAAGCCGCGAGCGCCGCTTCGCAAGCCGGAATCGGCGGAAGAATTTCGCGGCATCGTCGCGACCCCGCTCACCGACGCCGAGTGGCTGGAGGTGGGCATCGCGGTCGAGCCGCACAAGCGGGCGGCCTCTCAGTAGGGGTAGCCGAGCTCCACGTAGATGTCCAAGCCTTCGCCGCCGGTCGCGAGGTCGACCCGGCCCAGCACGTTCGGGTGGACGAAGGCGCGAAAGCCGAGGCCGTAGGTCACGTGCGGACTGGAAAAAGCCTGAGAAAGACCGCCGTAGACCTGGCCGACCGCCAAGAACGGATCGATGCGGAAATCGGAGACCACGCCGAAGAGCTTGAGCTGCACGATGCGCACTCGCTCCTCGGCCTCCACCGTCCAGGAGTTCTCGTCGATGAAGCGGTCCTGGGTGTAGCCGCGCAAGAGGAACGATCCGCCGAGAGAGCTCTGCTCGTAGAAGGGCGCCTGCGAGGTGCTGACGAAGCTCGTGTCCACCCTTGCCGCGCCGTACAGCCACGACAGCTCCGGGACCAGCGCGCGGAACGAAACGCCGCCGCGGCCGTAGACCGGCGCGTTCAAGACTCCTTCCACCAAGCCGACGGTGCCGTCGACGAAGATGCCGCGGTCCGAATATTCGCGGTTCGGCCGGCTGTCGTAGCGGAGGTCGAGGCCCTCCCAGAAGGTGGCCGACCCGTGCATGCCCGGCGTCCCGGGAAAGGTGCGCCGGCTGAGCGGCAGATTGGACACGCCGATGTCCTGGACGACGTCGCGGTGAAAGGCGAACAGCGCGCCTGCGTTCCAATCCGGCGCGAAGTTGAAGCCGAAGCGGCCGTTGCCGTGCGCGCGCACGCGGGTGTAGCTGCTCTCGTTGGTGGACGGCGTGTCCGCGCCGATGCCGAAGAACCGGTAGAACACGCTGCGCTCGAGCCGCAGCTCCATCTCGCGGGTGAAATGTCCCAGTTGTGGCGGCAGTTCGTCCCAGCGGGCGAGCAGGTTTTCGTTGATGCGGCTCGAGAGCGATGCGACGAGGATGAACGTCTCGGTGTCGGACGGGTAATTGAACGAGCGCACCGTGCCGGTCCAATGGATGGTGTCGTTGTAGCTGACGCTGGGCGCGATGATCGATTCGGTGCGGCCGGTCTCTTCGCAGACCCGCATGATCACCGGCATGAAGCCGTAGGTGCTGCCTTCGTTGGGCAGGGTGGCGTAGATCGGCAGCGGAATGACGCGCGTGCCGACGCTGCCGTCGCACAGCGCCCAGGCGGGCGAGGCTAGGAGAAGGACGATTGCGGCAAGACCTTTCACGCGGCGCTCACTTGCACGACGGTCGGATGTCGCGGCTGCGCGAATGGTTCTTGCCGTCCAAAGACATGAAGCGGCGCATCCTGCCGCCGGCCGCCGGGCTTGGCTACATCGCCTTGGTCGCGATGCTCGGTGGCTTGCGCGGCGATCACGTGCTGGTCGGGCTGCTCGGGTTCCTCGACCTGTACAACCAGAAGTCGCGCCGCTTCTTGCGCGAGTTTCTCCCCTTCATCTTGACCGGGGTGATCTTCGATTCGATGCGCTATTTCTACTGGCCGGGCATCGCCGGCCGGGTGCACGTGGCGGGGCCGTACTTCTTCGAGAAGCATTGGTTCGGAATCCAAGGCCGCACCTGGAACGAATGGTTCGCGGTCCACCATTGGCCCGCGCTCGACGTCGCTTGCGGCTTCGCCTATCTCGTCTATGTCGCCGAATACCTCGTCTTCGCCATCTTTCTCTTCTTCCGCGGCGACGAGCGGACCTTGCGCACGGTGGCGCTGTCGTTCTTGGTCGTGAACGTGCTCGGCTTTGCCACCTACTTCGCCTTTCCGGTGGCCCCGCCGTGGTACGTCGCGCAGTACGGGCTCGGGCCGGCGCGGCTCGACATCCATCCCGACGCGGCGGCCGCCCTGCGGTTCGATGCCATCTTCGGCACCCACTTCTTCGCCGAGATGTACGGGCGCGGCGTCGACGTGTACGGCGCTTATCCCTCGCTGCATGCGTCGTATCCGTTCATCGTCTTGGCGGT
>DASXHM010000276.1:0-66906 GCA_036488495.1 Myxococcales bacterium
CTCCTGCGCGCAAAAGTCCGCCGCGCCAGCCGATGCTCTCGAGCGGCCTCAAGGCAGCGCCGCTCTTGCAAGAGCCGCTGCCCCTGGTCATCGGCGAGCGGGTCAACTCGCAGGGCAGCAAGAAGATGAAAGAGCTGCTTCTCGCCAACGACTTCAGCGGCATCCTCGCGGTGGCGCGCGAGCAGGTCGAAGGCGGCGCCCACGCGCTCGACGTCTGCGTGGCCCTGACCGAGCGCGCCGACGAGCGCGATCAGATGACCCGCACGGTGCGGATGCTCTCGGGGCAGATCGAGGCGCCGCTCTGCATCGACTCCACCGAGCCCGACGTCGTGGCCGAAGCGCTGGAATGGCTTCCGGGCGTCGGCATCGTCAACAGCGTCCACCTGGAGCGCGGGTGGGAAAAGATCGACAAGACGTTTCCATTGCTCAAGCAATACGGCTCCTGCACGGTGGCGATGACCATCGACGAGAGCGGCATGGCGCTCACCGCCGCGCGCAAGCTGGAGGTCGCGCGGCGCATCTATGACCGGGCATTGAAGGACGGGCTGCAACCCTGGCAGTTGCTCTTTGACGTCCTGACTTTCACGCTCGCGACGGGGGATGCTCAGTACGCGCGGAGCGCAGTCGAAACCATCGACGGCATCGCGGCCATCAAGCGCGAGCTCCCCGGCGCCCTCACGGTGCTGGGCGTCTCCAACGTCAGCTTCGGGCTGGGAAAGTCTACCCGGCCCATCTTGAACAGCGTCTTTCTCACCCATTGTTTGAAGGCGGGGCTGGACGCGGCCATCATCAATCCACGCGACATCTTGCCGTGGAACGAGATCCCGCAGGCCGCGCGCGAGATCGCCGAAGACCTGGTGCTGGCGCGCAAGGAGGATGCGCTGGCGCGGCTCATCCAGCACTTCGAGAACAAGACCGCAGGCCCGGCCAAGGCGGTGGTCGAAAAGACCTACGACACACCGGAAGCGCGGCTGCACCACCTGATCGTCGACCGGCAGCAGAAGGGGCTCGTCGAAACCATCGACGAATGCCTCAAGACCCGCAGCGCGGTGGGCGTCATCAACGACGTGCTGCTCGGGGCGATGAAAGAAGTGGGCGACCGCTTCGGCGCGGGCGAATTGATCCTGCCGTTCGTCCTGCAGAGCGCGGAGGTGATGAAGAAGGCGGTCGCCTATCTCGAGCAGTTCATGGAGAAGAACGATGCCTACTCGCGCGGCACGGTGGTCCTCGCGACCGTCTTCGGCGACGTGCACGACATCGGCAAGAACCTGGTCAAGACCATTCTCAGCAACAACGGCTACACCGTGCACGACCTCGGCAAGCAGGTGCCGGTGGACAAGATCGTCGACAAAGCCGCGGAGGTGAAGGCGGACGCCATCGGCCTCTCCGCGCTGCTCGTGTCCACCTCGCGGCAGATGCCGCTCATCATCCAAGAGCTGGACCGCCGCGGCATGAAGCAGCCGGTGATGATTGGCGGAGCGGCCATCAACCGGAAGTATGGCTGGCGCACGGCGTACGTCGAAGGAACCGACAAGCTGTACGAAGGCGGCGTCTTCTATTGCCGGGATGCCTTCGAAGGTCTGGATACCGTCAATGCGCTCCGCGAACCGGCCGAGCGCGCCAAGCTGCACGAGAAGCTCAAGCGCGAGGCGCACCTGCACCGCACCATGATGCTGGCCGGCGCCGAGCGCGCTGCCGGACAACAGCTCGCCGCGGTGACCGACGTGGTGCCGCGCAGCGTTGCCGAGCCACCGAAGGTCAGGCCTCCCTTCTGGGGGTCGCGCGTCGTGCCGCGCGAAGATTTGGATCTGCGCGACATCTTCGACCGGCTGGATCTGGTCGAGCTCTACAAGCTGCAATGGGGCGTGCGGGTGAAGTCGCGCGAGGACTACCAGAAGCTCATCGCCGACGAATTCGCCGCCAGGCGGCACGAGCTGCAGGAGGAGTGCATCCGCAACCAGTGGCTGTCGCCGAAGGTCGTCTACGGTTACTTCCGCTGCGCGGCGAAGGGCAACGACCTGACCGTCTTCGACGACGCTCACAAGCCGCTCTGGACCTTCAACTTCCCCCGCAAGATCGAAACGCCGCGCCATTGCCTCGCCGATTACTTCTCCGAGGACGACGTGGTCGCTTTTCAGTGCGTGACGGTGGGAGACCGCGCGACGCAGCTCTGCGCGGAATGGGAAGCCGCCGGCGAATTCACCAAGTCATACTTCCTGCACGGGCTCGCGGTGGAGACCGCGGAGGCGCTGGCGGAGTATTGGCATCGCCGGGTGCGCGCGGAGATGGGGCTTCCGGAGGATCAAGGAAAACGCTACAGCGCGGGCTATCCGGCCTGGCCGGACCTCGCCGATCAGAGCGGCGTCTGGGCGATTTTGAAGCCGGAGCGCATCGGGGTGACGCTGACGGAAGCGCACCAGATGGTGCCGGAGCAGAGCACGAGCGCCATCATCACCTGGCATCCGGAGGCGAGCTACTACGCCGTCCGCACCGTCGCGAGCATGCCGTGATCCGGTTCAACCGGCTTCCCGACGAGCGGCTGACCGGCGAGCTGAATGCGCTCGGGAGACAGATCGATCGCAACCACAGGGATTTGACGAGCGAGGAGGTGTCACGCGGCCTCGTCGCCGTGACTCAAAGTCCCTTCAACTACGGGCTCGTCGACCTGAGCGACGAGCAGCACCTCGGCCTCCTCTACTACTGGATCGTCCAGGTCCGCACGGTTACGTCCGACAAGTACGGCAGGGCCGCGCGCATCTATCGGAGCGACGCCGAGCTCGAAACGCTCCAGCGACGGCTCGACGTGGACCTCTATGACCACGGCTTCTACAAGCTGGCAATCATCGGCCGCGGCAGCGCGGCGGCTTATTACGTCAATGCGCTCGGGGAGGGCTACACCCACAATCACACGCTCTTGATCGGCGAACCGGATCCGTGGGTTTCGTCGGCGCACCCCCGCTCGCGCGGCGACGGGTACATCAACCACGAGGAGCACCTGATCGGGCAGTGGGGACCGACCGTTCCCGCCTTCAGCACCGACTACATGCGGCGAAGTGACTTTGCCCGCAGCAACGAGGCCATCCTCGACCGCATCGGCAATCAGCGACGGGACTCGGTGCTGAAGATCGAGCCGGGCGCTGTGCCCTGGATTCGGATCGACCTCGTGAGCGGAGAGCGAGTCTGGGCGAAGAAGGTCATCATCGCCACCGGCGCCGGACCGCACGCGAAGCGCGGGTTCGAGGTCTCGGGCGGCGCGAAATCGAAGGCCGTCGATCTCGACACGTTCATGCGCGCCCACCCGCAACGCTCGACCCTCGGCCGCCGCAGGTCGGTGGTCGTCCACGGGCCGAATGCCGGGATCGACGCGGTGGAGCGCGCGGGCGAGGTCGAATACGAGCGGATCTTGTGGTTCATGTCGGAGAGCAGCTCCCCCGTGTTCCTCTCGGGCAACCGGCTGCAGCACGCGACGCACGTGCCGCCGACGAAATTGATCGAGCGCGACGCATTCGGCGGCCTCAGTCCCAAACCGCAGAAGTCGATCGTCATGATCGACAACGCGCCGCGCGGCGACCGGATCGTGGTGTCGTACGTCATCCCCAGCGGCGCGGTGCGGACCGCGGAAGTGGACCTCTACGTCTATGCGCTCGGGCAGGACGCCAATGAGCGGGGCGCGGTCCTCGGCATGCTCGACGACAGCATCAAGACCCGTTTGATTCCCATCCATGACCTCCAGCGCCGCTTTGGCGACAACGAACAGGCCGCAATCGTCGGCTTCCAATGGAATCAAACGACGTTGCGCTACGGGGTGGAGATCATCGGCGCGGCGGCCTTGCAAGTGGCGGTCGGCGGGCAGCGGGACTTGGTGACCCGGGTGGCGAAGATGCAGCCGGGCACGGTGCTGACCGGCGATCAACTGGGGACCATCAAGAGCGCCATCGGGGCGCGCGGCGCGGTCATGCCTCGCTACGTGTCCCGCGAAGTGAACCTGAGCACCGACGATCGAACCGTGCTCCGCACGCACATCGCGGTGAAGTATCCCAACATCGACGAGGCGCAGGCGCAGCGGATCATCGAGGCCGTCCTCTCCTGGCGCCGCACCACCTCCGACGACATGTCACGCGGCTTCCACCCGCTCGGTTACGACGAGTGGTGGCAGCGCCACTTCCGCCAGATGCTGGAATACTGGAACGCGCGTCCCCAGGACCGAAGCGAGCTGGTGGTGAGGCACCGATTGGAGAACCAACAGGGTTTCCGCGGACGGCCCGGGTTCCAGACGCGTTGATTCCGCTGCTCAGAGCGCGCGCGGCACGGCCGTCAGCGGGCCACCTGCGTCGCCCGTGTTGACGACTCCCTGCGGCTCGACCAGCAGCATCTCGCACTCTTCTGCCGCGAATGGCTTGTGCTCTACGCCGCGCGGGACCACGTACAATTCGCCCGGTCCGAGCTCGACGGCGCCGTCGCGCAGGTCGATGCGCAGCTTGCCGCGGAGGACGAGAAACAGTTCGTCCGTTTCGGCGTGCGAATGCCAGACGAAATCGCCCTGCACTTTGACGACCTTCACTTCGTAATCGTTGAGCTGCGCTACGGAGCGCGGCGCCCAGTAGTCCGAAAAGAACGACAGCTTCTCGGCGAGATTCACTTTGGGCATGGGCGGATTCTTATCGCCGTCGCGGGCCGGTCACAATGACGCCGTGAGCTTGCCCTCTCACTGTGCGTCCCAGGCGGCGATGACGAGTCGGGCGACCTCGTCGGGCGCGTCGAGATGCACATGGTGGCCGGTGCTGGGGATGGTGTGCAGGTCGTAGCGGAGCATCGGCAGGCGCGACCGCAGCTCGCCCTCGTCGGGCAGGATTCCCTTCTCGGCTCGAAGCAGCAGCAGTTTCGTGGTCACCTGCGCTGCGAGGAGGCCGACGATGTCTTGGGTCACGGGCAACGGCGAGCGCGCCCGCAAGAGCGGGTCCCACTTCCAAGCGAAGCCGTTCGATGACGCCGCACTTTCGACGTGCGCGACGTTGCCTTGCGCGAGAACGAGCGCGGCTTCGCGCTTGAGCGAGGCGTTGTTGCGCATCAGGCGCTCGGCCGCGTCTTCGACGGAAGCCACCTTGCGCCGCTCGCGCTTCGCGGGAGTTGCGCGCAGATCTTCCAAATGCTTCGTCACCCGCGGCGGCACGTCCTTCGGCTCCTGCGTGATCGGCAGCGCGTCGATCATCGTCAGGTGGCTGATGCGCCCCGGCTGCGCGCCGCAGTAGAGCAGCGCCGAGGCCGCGCCCATCGAGTGGCCGACGATGCGGACCGGTTCGCCAGCGCCGAAGTGTTCGACCGCGCCGTCGATGTCCGCGAGATAGTCGATGAAGTGGTAGAAGCCGCCCGGCCCGAGCCACGCCGAGTCGCCGTGGCCGCGAAAGTCGATCGCCACCGTGCGCCCCGGCAAGAGCGGCGCGAGCAGATCGAAGGAGCCGGCGTGGTCGAGCCAGCCGTGGAGCAAGAGCGTCAGCGGGCCATCGCCGCGGACCTTCGCGTGCAGCCGCAGCCCGCGCACTTCGAAGAACGAATCGAGCACGTTCGCGAAACTAGCACCTTGACCGATCGCCAGCCGGACGCTACACGCGCGCCATGGCCAATCCGCTCGTCGGCATCATCATGGGCAGCAAGACGGACCTCGAAGTGCTCAAGGGCGCAACCGAGGTCTTGACCGAATTCGGCGTCGAGCACGAGGTTCGCGTGCTCTCGGCGCACCGCACGCCGGAGCAGGTCCTGGAGTGGTCGTCGACCGCCGAGCAGCGCGGCTTCGAAGTGCTGATCGCGGCGGCCGGCGGCGCCGCGCATTTGCCGGGAGTGGTCGCCGCCAAGACGGTGCTGCCTGTCCTGGGCGTGCCGGTGCCCTCGACGACGCTGGGTGGCGCAGACGCGCTCTTGTCGATCGTCCAGATGCCGAAGGGCATCCCGGTCGGAACGCTCGCCATCGGCAAGCCGGGCGCGGCCAACGCGGCGCTTCTGGCCATCGCCATCATGGGCGCGAAGCGGCCCGAGCTGCGCGAGAAGCTCAAGGCCTGGCGCAAGAAGCGCTCCGAGGAAGTGCAAAAGGCCGACGCCGAAGTCCGCGGCGCCTGAGGTCGCAGCACCGGCACGTCAGGTCGTTGCAGGGACGAGCAACCGTGCGCACCCTTGCGGTATGCGCAACTTGGCCACCGCCGTTCTTCTCGCCTGCGGGTGCGCGGCTGCACGCCAGCCGGCTGAGCCCGCAGCGCCGGATGCATCCTTCGTGCGGGACGCGGATGCCGGGACTCCGGAGGACGCCGGCGTTGTCGATGTCGGCACGGACGCCGGGAGCACACCCGCAGCCGGACAGGACGCGGGACCAAGCGATGTGGGGCGGGTCTATTCGCCACTCGTCGGGGCGGACGGCGGCGAGATGAGGCTGGTCGTGGACGTCGAGCCTGGTTCGTCCTGTGCGTCGTTGATGCCGGAACCGGTCGACGCCGTCGTCACCGACATCGATATCTCGCCGAACCGGCTGTTCTGGTTCGGCGGGACGACGAATGGTCGCGGCGACCTCTTGATCACCGCCGGCACCGACTGCTGCAATTTCTTCGCGACAGCGTCGGATGGCGGGGTGCAGAGAATCGCAGAAGCCGGCCCGATCGTGCCCCAGGCCGACAACTTCCTGTTCGATTCAATCGAGCAAGGGGCGTGCCTCATCTGCAACGCGACCCTGATGACCTACCCGGGGGCCGGGATCGTCCCCCTCGGCACCGGCCTCGCCGATTCGAAGAATTGCAGCTTCGCGGCGCGAACCGAGCGCGACGGCGCCTACGTGAGCTGCACCGGTCCGTTCCTGCCCGAAGTGAAACCGCCGACCTTCTCTCGCTACGACGCCTCCTTGGGCCTGGTCTGGACCAAGACGGGCAATGGCAACTGGCTGGTCGGTGTCGACGCGCAGGACAAGCTGCTCGAGGCGAATTTGAACGACCAATGGCGTTGGGTCGACGAGTCGCTGACACCACTCAGCGAATGGTTCTCGGCGGGCGGATTCCCTTCGCCGCTCATCGGCGGTGGCTTCCTGGACGGCACGACGCGCGTCATCCCGTCCGGCAGCGCCGCCGTCATGCCGGTGCCCGATTGGCTGGCCGCTCGATCGGGCGTCAACATCGTCCGCGGCGGCCGCGCCTACGCGCTGTCGGCGGGCGATTGCGCTCTCGAAATTCGCGATCCCGCGGGGACCCTGTGCGGGGCCGTGACGATCGTGAACTGCCGCCGGCCGCCTTCGGCGAGCTTGGATGGCAGCATCACCATGGACACAAACCAGATTGGCGCTTCGTCGCAAACGCGCTACGTCACCTGGCCGCGGCTGTTGCGCTGAGCCGACGGTTGCGCTGAGCGGCTCTTGCGCTCAGGCGGCCGCTACGACGAGCTCGGGACGATCGCGTTCAAGAACGCCTGATCGTCGAACACTTGGTGAATGCCGGCCTCGAGCGCCCGGTCGAGCGCGAGCTCGGCATTGGCTCCGCTCGCGAGCTGGATGCCGCGCTCGTCACCCGAGACGCTGTAGTTGCGGACGAACAGCACCGCTCCTGCGGGCCTTCGTACCTGGACGTTGAGTTGGAAGTCCGCGACGGCGTCGCCGCTGAACATGCCCATCTTGAAGTCGTTCCAGAAGCGAGTGACCTCGACCGCCACCACAATGTTGCCGGCGTTGTTCAGCTTCACGCCGCGGTTGCGGAGCTCGGTCTCCACCGCCGACAGGACCACGCGCTCGACCGGCGCGTCGGAGCGGATCGCGGCCATCTCGATGCCGTAGCCGTTCTTCTTCACGCTGACGCGCGTCCGGTCGCTGCGGGCGTCGCGGATGTCGACCGTCGCGACCACGCTTTCAGCACCCGACAGGTGGCCCGGCCGATCCATCGGCATGTACGTCAAATGGACGCGGTCTTCGGTGAAAGCGCACGCGCTCGAGAGCGCGACGATGGCGATCAAAAGGGTTCTCTGCATGGCGAGGATTGAACCCGAACCCTCGCGCGCAGGTCAAGTCAGCGCACTTTGACGCCCATGGCCAGCCCTTCCGCCGTCGGCAGCATGGTCGCGCGGAAGCGGCCGGATTGCGCCAGGTTTTCGTTGAATTTGCGAATCGCTTGGACGCCTGCGTCGCCGCTCTCTAGATGCACTTCGCCGAAGGCGAAGGCGTTGTCGGCGAGGACGATGCCGCCCATTCGCAGGTGCTCCGCGGACCACTGCAGATAGCCGGGATAGGAGATCTTGTCGGCGTCGATGAAGACGAGGTCGACTTCGCCTTTGACCTCGTCGAGCTTTTGCAAAGCGGGGCCGACGTGGACGTGCGCGCGCCCTTCGAAGCCGGCTTTCTTGAACGACTCCCGCGCGACCTGTGCGTGATGCTCCGACAGCTCGAAGGTGTGGAGGACGCCTGACGAACCCATGCCGCGCAACAGGCACACGCCGCTGTAGCCGCCGAGGGTACCGATCTCCACCGCCGTGCGTGCGCCGATCGCCCGCGCCAGCACTTCCAGGTGAAGGCCGTCCATCTGGCCGACGGCGATGGTGGGCAGCCCTTCGCGCTGCGCGCGCTCGCGGATTTCGCGAAGCACGTCGTCTTCCGGCTGGAACGTGCGAAGCGCCCACTGCGCGAGCTCAAGAGCGCCCTGGCCGAAACCTTTCTGAGGAGGGGAGGATGGCATGCGGCGGACTCTACTCCGGGCCGGTGCGAAACGTCTCGAGGAGCATGCCGACGAGATCCGCGCGATAGACCGCGACGAAGCCCAGGCCCGCGAGGCAAACGAGGCCGAGACACGCGTGCAAGAAGCGGTTGCGCCGGGCCGCTGCCAGCCGGGCGCCGCTCAAGACGGACAGGGCCGCGCCGCCGAGAACGAGCGTGAGCACGGCCGTGCGCGGAGCCGGATCGATGCGCGTCGACAACACCGCCAACACCGCCAGGACGGGCAGGACGATGCGCGTCTCGGCGGGAAGCGGCCACAGCCGCCGAAAGCCTTGGACGAAGAACACGACCGCGATCAGGAGCGACAGCGCGCCACCAAGCCAGGCCAACCGCTGCCGCCGCTGCAGCACGCGCGCCTGTTTGACGTCGATCTGCGAAAGCTCGCGCACGGCTGCGTCGCGAGAGCGCGCGGCATGCCCGTACCACTGGAGCGCCGCGCCGTAATCGCGCTCGAACGCTGCGGCATCGCCCATGCCCAACCAACTGCGCTCGGTCCAGACGGAGTCGGGATGGTCGCGCCAGAGCCGCGCAAACCACGCCCGCGCGCCCGCGCGATCGCCCGACACGAGACGAGCGTTGCCAATCCAGTACTCCGCGCGGTCGTGCTCCTCGAAGGGCCCTTCGTCGACCAGCGCGGCGACTTCGCGGAAGGTCTGCGCAGGCGGCCGGTCCGGATAGGTGCGCAGCAGCTCGACGAACCGCTCCTGCCGCGAAGCAGCCGCGCCGTCCTGCGTCGAGACCGCTGCTCCGGGCCGCGACGCTGCTGCGACGGCGTCGTGCGGCGAGACCTGCGCCGGCACCAGCGTCAAGAAGAGCGCGAGGATCAAACATCCCGCCGCAGCGCCTTCTTGCGCGACACCAGTTTCTTCGCCTCGAGGCGCCGCTCCTTCGCCCCGCGCGACGGCTTCGTCTTCTTCCGCGGCGGCGGCCGGTACGCTCTTCGCGCGAGCTTTTCCCGCAGCCGCCCGACCGCGGCGCGGATGTTGGAGAGCTGCGAGCGCTGGTCCTTGCCTTCGGCGACGACGCCGGTCGGCAGGTGCGTGAGCCGCACGGCGGTGTCGGTCTTGTTCCGGTGCTGTCCGCCGGGGCCGCTCCCCCGGTGCGTCTGCATCTCGCACTGGGCAAGGAGCGCCTCGTCGGACAGCTCGTGATAGGCCGGCTCCACGGCCGCGCTTATATCAAGCGAGCTGGTCCTTGGCCGCTGCCTCGATCTGCCGCGCCAGCCGCACGTCACGGTCGGTGATGCCGCCCGCGTCGTGGCTGGCGAGGGTCAGCGTGACCTTGTGCATCTGGATGAGGATGTCCGGGTGGTGGTCGGCGCGGGTGGCGATTTCGCCGACGGTGCTGGCGAACGCCATCGCGGCCTTGAACCCCTTCAGATCGAACTCCTTGCGCAGCGCGTTCTGGTCCTGCTTCCACCCCGGCAGCTCGGCGAGCGCGGTGCGCACCTCCGCGTCGCTGGCGAGCTTCTTGTCGGCCATGGAGAGCTCCTTTCTGAGCGATTGTCCGCCACAAGGTACGCAGGACGACGGACCTTCGCAGCGCCCCCTTCGCGCAAAAGTCTTGTTAGAACGTCTTTTCGTATGGCCCTGACACCCGCGTTCGAGCCCGAGGTCTACAAGAAGCGCCGCGCCGAAGTGCTCCGCCGCATGCGCGAGGCAGCCCCCGGCGGCGCGACCGCCGTCTTCCCCGGCATGCCGACCGCCACCCGCAACAGCGATGTCGAGCACGCCTACCGGGCAGACAGCGACGTGGCGTTCCTCTCCGGTTTCGAGGAGCCGGAGACGGTGCTCGTGCTCAGCACGGCCTCCGACAAGCCGTTCACGCTCTTCGTCCGGCCGCGCGACAAGGAGCGGGAGACCTGGCTTGGCAAGAGGTCGGGGAGCGAAGGGGCGGTGAAGAACTTCGGCGCCGACCAGGCCTTCGAGATCGAGAAGCTCGACGCCGAGCTGCCCAAGCTGGTCGGCTCCGCGCGCACCCTCTTCTATCGTTTGGGCGGCGACGACCCGAAGTTCGACGCGCTGATCGGCCAGATCATCCGGACGCTGCGGCAGAGGGCGCGCGCCGGCATGACCGCACCGTCGTACATCGTGGACCCTTCGGCCATCGTCCACGAGCTGCGGCTGCACAAGGATGCGCGCGAGCTCGTCGCCATGCGCAAGGCCATCGAGCTGACCGGCAATGGCCATCTCGCGGCGATGAAAGCCGGCAGGGCCGGAACGCACGAATACGATCTGCACGCGCTGCTCGAGCACGAATTCAGGAAGCAAGGCGGGCGCGGCTGGGGCTACTACCCGATCGTCGCTGCCGGCGCGAACGCGACCGTGCTCCATTACACCGAGAACAACGTCAAGATAGCCGAAGGCGATCTGGTGCTGATCGACGCCGGCGCGGAAGTGGATCTGTATACGGCGGACGTGACCCGCGTCTTCCCCGCCTCGGGGAAGTTTTCGCCGCCGCAGCGCGCGATCTACGAGCTGGTGTTGGCCGCGGCGGACCTTTGCATCGGGCTGACCAAGCCCGGCGAGAGCATCGACGAATTGCACGACAAAGCGGTGCGGGTCTTGACCGAAGGAATGGTGAGGCTCGGGCTGCTCAAAGGCGACGTCGAGACGTTGATCAAAGAGAATTCCTATCGCCGCTATTACATGCACCGCACCAGCCACTATCTCGGCATGGACGTGCACGACGTCGGCCCGTACCGCACCAGCGAGGGAAAGCCGCGGCCGCTTGCGCCGGGGATGATCTTCACCATCGAGCCGGGACTTTACGTGGCGGCGGACGACGAAGAAGCGCCGCCGGAGTTTCGCGGCATCGGCGTCCGCATCGAGGACGACATCCTGGTCACCGAGAACGGCTGCGAGAACCTGACCATCGCCATTCCGCGGACGGTGGCGGCGGTCGAGGCGGCTTGCGCTGCCTGACCGCGCTCAAGCGTTGGGGGCCTGGTTGGGCTTCGGCGCCGGCACCGGCTTGTCCGGCTTCACCTTCTGCGTCTTCTTGCCGGCCGGCTCGTATGGATCGATGAGCTCGCCGTACTTGACCAGATCACCCGTGGCCTTGAATTCGGCGATGGAGATCAAGACCTCGGTGTCCTCGCCCGCGAAGCCGACGCCGAGCAAGCCTTCCTCGGGGCGGTCGGCGCGGTACATCTCGAGGCCCTTCTGGATGAGCGGGCCGATCTCCTGGACGTACTGCTCGACGCTGTGCACGCGAATGCGCTTCATGGCGGCGCATGAATAGCATGGCGAAGCCGCTGTTGGCGTGGTTCAGGAAGTCGCGGCGGGCGCTGCCCTGGCGAGAGGAGCCGCGCGATCCGTACCGGACCTGGGTGAGCGAAGTGATGCTGCAGCAGACCCGCGTCGACGTCGTGCTCCCCTACTACGCCCGGTTTCTCAGACGCTTTCCGACGCTCTCCGCTCTGGCGGGGGCGCCGCTCGAGGACGTGCTTGCGCTCTGGAGCGGACTTGGCTACTACGCCCGGGCACGCAACCTGCATCGCGCAGCGCAGGCCGCGGGCGAGCGGCTTCCCTCGACGAGCGCCGAGTTGCGCGGGCTGCCCGGTTTCGGACCGTACACCGCCGCGGCGGTGGCTTCGCTGGCGTTCGGCGAGCCGGTGCCGCTCGTGGACGGCAACGTCGCCCGCGTCTTCGCCCGGCTCTACCGGCTGGAGGGCGATGCGCGCGAGCAATCGTGGGCGCTCGCAGCGCGGCACCTGCCGAAGGACCGCGCGGGAGAGTTCAACGAGGCGTTGATGGAGCTGGGCGCGCTCGTCTGCACGCCGCGGAATCCGCGCTGCGGCGAGTGCCCGCTCGCTGCGCAGTGCGCCGGCAAGGATGCGCCGCATGACTTTCCGCGCAACAAGGAACGGCCCGCGCGGCCGCTCTTGGAATGGGAAGCTCTCGCACTCTTTCGCGAAGACGGCGCGGTGCTGCTCGAACAGCGCGCGGGTGAAAAGCTCTTTGGCGGGCTGTGGGAATTGCCCCGCGCGGCGCCGTCCGGGGTGAAGCTGCGTTCGCCTGCGGGCCCGGGCGTGGTCGTCGAGCAGACGCTCACCCATCGCGAAGTGCGCGTCACCGTGCGGACGGCGCGGGCGAGCGGCGTGGCCGGGCTTCCCTTTCGCTGGGTCACGCCGGACGGTCTCGCATCGCTCGGGCTGTCGTCGCTGACGAGGAAGACCTTGCGGGCGGCCGAGTCGCCGCCAGGCGCGCTGCGTGAGCGGCGCGGACTTGCCGAGCCCGCCCGGCAGCGGAGGACGAAGTGATCGCCCAGAAGCTCCTCGCCTTCACGCTCCTCGGCGCCAACTGGGTGCTGTGGCTCCTGCTCGCGCTCTCGGTGTTGTCGGTGGCGGTCATGATCGAGCGCGCCGTCTACTTCGGGCGCCGCCGCATGTCCGGGCGCTTCCCCACGCTGCTCGACCTGATCCAGCGCGGCGACTTGAAAGGCGCAGCCGCGCTCGCGACCGGCGATGCGATGGAAGCCGATGTGGTCCGCGCCGCCGCGCGCGCCGCACCGGGCGGAAGCGAGGCGGTCGAGAAGGCGGTGCAGTCGACCATCGACCGCCGCCGCATCGAGTATGAGCAGTGGCTGTTCGTGCTCGGCACCCTCGGAAACAACGCACCGTTCATCGGTCTCTTCGGCACCGTCCTCGGCATCATCCGCGCCTTCGCCGACCTGGCTGCAGCCAACCGTGGCGGCGGCTCGTCCACCGCGGGCTTCGTCATGGCCGGCATCTCCGAGGCGTTGGTGGCAACCGCGGTGGGTCTCTTGGTCGCCATTCCGGCGGTGATGGCGTTCAACATTTTCCAGCGCCTCTTGAAGCGCGTGGTCGGGCGCTCGAACGCGCTCGGCAACGCCATCTCCGCAAGCCTTCACCTCGCGCGCGGAGCCTGACGGTGGCCGGAGGCGCTCGAGACGACGAGGACGACTCGATCAGCGGCATCAACGTGACGCCGCTCGTCGACATCACCCTCGTGCTCCTCATCATCTTCATGGTGACGGCCACGTACATCGTGAAGGAAACCATCGAGGTGGAGCTGCCGCGGGCGGCGCACGGCGGCGAGACGGTGCAGAAGACGTTCGCGCTGGTGGTCACGCGCGAAGGCAAGACGTACCTGAACGGCGTGCCGGTGGACGACGCGCAGCTCGTCACCGCTGCGCGAGACGCGCGGGCGCACGGCGAGGACGTGCAGGCCATCGTCGGCGCCGACAAGAACGCGACCCACGGGATGGTCACGCACCTGCTCGACGTGTTGAAGGGGGCGGGGGTGACGAAGTTTGCCATCCAGATCGAGAAGGCGGAGTGACAGCGGTTGCACTGCGCCGGACCGCGCAGGTGGCCGGACCTCTCGGCGGCGCGCTCGCGCTGCACCTTCTCGCCGCGCTGCTGCTTTTGCGGCTGTCGGTCGCGCCGCCGGCCGCGCCGCCCAAGACCGTGGTGCAGTTCGACGTGGTGACGAAGCCCGCGGAGCCGGTCCCGGCGCCGCCTGCTCCTGCGCCGAAGCCTCTGCCATTGAAAGTCACGCGCGCACCGCGCGTGGTGAGGCGAACGCTGCTGCCACCCGTGCAAGCGCCTCGTACTGCCGCACCACCCCCGCCGACGCACGAAGCGCCCCAGCCGACAGCCGCGCCGACCATCATCGCCGGGGTGACGATGGAGAGTACGTCCCAAGGCGGCACCATGGCGGTGGGCGTCGGTAACACTCTGCGCGAGGAGCCCGCCGAACGCGCGGCCCAACCCGCGCAGGTCAAGCCTTACAAAGCCGAGCAATACGCTTCCGCGGCGCAAGTGACTGAACTGCCCAAGGTCGCAAACCGCGAAGCGGTGAACCTGCGCAAGTATTACCCGGAGGGCGCCCTCCGTTCAGGCTTCGAAGGCGACGTGGTGCTGCGGCTTTTGATCGACTCCGACGGCTCCATCGCCAAAGTCGAAGTCATCAGCGACCCGGGCGAAGGCCTGGGCGCTGCGGCAATGAAAGCCATCCGCGAATACCGCTTCAGCCCGGCAAAGGTGAACGGCACGCCGGTCGCAACCACCGTGCCCTTTACTTTGCATTTCACCATCCCAGACTGAAACGTAAGGCGCTGCGGATCCTCGATCAGCTCCTCGTGTCTGAGATTTGGAACCTCGTCAACGGCCTGCCTGACTTGCGGCGCTCGATCGTGCGAGCAGCGCCGCGCCGAGGACGCCGGCGTTGTCGCCCAGCGCCGGCTCGCCGATCCGCAGAGCCGCGCGTGCAGCCCGCGCGGTGTGCGCGTCGAGGCCCGCCAGCGCCGCGGCCTTCATCCGAGGCGACCCGTTCAAGACTCCTCCGCCGAGCAAGAGGAGCGCCGGATTCAACAGCGTGACCAGGTTCGCGAGCGCGACTCCGAGGAGCTGGCCAGCCTCTTCCAAGAGCCGTCGAGACAGCTCGTCGCCCTCGTGCGCTGCCTTTTCCAAAAGTGCCGCCGTCACCTTCTCGGGCTCTCCCGCGACCTCGAGCAGCTTTCGCCCGACTGCTGGCGCGGAATGTCCCGCGGTCCGCGCCTGAGCGAGCGCGATGCGCAGGTCGTCGCGGGCCCACGCCGCGAGGTTGTGCCCACCCGCATAGGCCTCGAGACAGCCGCGCTGGCCGCAGCCGCAGTGACGGCCGCCAGGGTGCACGACCACGTGCCCGAACTCGCCGCCAACTCCGGTCGCACCCTCTTGCAGCTTGCCGCCCAGGATGATTCCGGACCCGATCCCGCTTCCCGCCAGCACCACCACGAGGTCGTCCACCCCCCGTCCGGCGCCGGCGGCGTATTCGCCCCAAGCAGCGACGGAGAGGTCGTTCGCGATGACCACCTTGGTCTTGCCGGCCCTCGCCTCGACCAATTTCAGGAAGGGTACGTCGCGCCAGCCGAGGTTCGGCGCATTCAGGACCATCCCGGTGCCGCGCTCGATCATGGCGGCGACGCCGATGCCCAGGGCGCGGATCTCGCTGAACGGCAACCCGGCCGCGGCGCACGCCGTCTTCGCCGCGCGTACCACCGCCTCCGCCACCTGTGGCGGCTCGCGCGACAAGAGGCGATGCTTCTCCTGGCCGAGCGATTGTCCCTGCGCGTCGACCACCGCGGCGCGGACGTTGGTGCCGCCCAGATCGATTCCGACGTACAGCTCGTCGCGCTTCATGCGCCTCGTTTCGACTTACTTCAGCTCGCGCCGGATCTGCTGCACGGTACCTTCGATGAGCTTCTGGATCTCCTGCAGCTTCTCCTTGCTCTGCGCCTCCCAGCGCAAGACCAGGAGCGGCTGCGTATTTGACGCACGCACGAGGCCCCAAGCGCCGTCGATCATGACCCGCACGCCGTCCACCTCGATGGTCTTGCCCCGCTTGCGCAGCCGCTCCTTGGCGAGCTCGACCGCGCGAAACTTCTTCTCCTCGGGAAAGTCGAACCGGATCTCCGGCGAGGCGTACGTCTTCGGCACATCCTCCAGCAGTTGCGACAATGGCCGCGTGCTGCGCGCGAGCAATTCCATCAAGCGCGCGGCGGAATAGATGCCATCGTCGAAGCCGTAATAGCGGTGGCGGAAGAACATATGGCCGCTCATCTCTCCGGCCAAAAGAGCGTGTTCTTCCTTCATCTTCGACTTGATCAGGGAATGGCCGGCCTTCCACATGATGGCGCGGCCGCCGCGCTTCTCGATGTCGTCGTACAGCGTCTGAGAACACTTCACTTCGCTGACGAAGGTCGCGCCGGGGTGTTCTTCGAGGATGTCGCGGGCGAACACCAGCATGAGCTGGTCGCCCCACAAAATCGTCCCCTTTTCGTCCACCGCGCCGATGCGGTCGGCATCGCCGTCCCAGGCGATTCCGACGTCGGCGTTGCACTCGGCGACCTTCTTCTGCAGGTCGTGCAGGTTCTCTTCGACGGTGGGGTCGGGGTGGTGGTTGGGAAAGCTGCCGTCGAGCTCGCAGAAGAGCTCGGTGACGTGGTGTCCGAGCGACCGCAAGACTTGCGGTCCGACGATGCCGCCGGTGCCGTTGCCGGCGTCGCAGACCACCCGCAGCGGCCGCGCGGCGAGCCCGAGCGATTCGACGATGAAATGCAGGTACGGAGTGATGATGTCGTAATCGCTCTCGCGCCCGCTGCGACCGTGGTCCTTGGCCTTGAGCACGCGGTCCTTCAACTCCTGCACTTCCGGCCCCGCGAGCGTGCTCTTGCCGATGCCGAGCTTGAAGCCATTGTATTCGGGCGGATTGTGCGAGCCGGTGATCTGGCAGAGGCCGTCCACCGGCAGGACGTTGGCCGCGAAATAGACGAGCGGTGTCGGCACCACGCCGACCGAGACGACCTCGATGCCTTGGCTGCGCACTCCCTTGGAGAAGGCCTTTCCCAAGCCCTCGCTCGAATGCCGATGGTCCCGTCCGAGCACGATGCTCTGCGCGCCCGGGTTCTTTTCCAGGAGGTACGCGCCGAAGCCGCGGCCGAGCTGTTCGGCGAAGGCCGGGGTGAGCTCGTTCGCGACCAGCCCGCGAACGTCGTACTCGCGGAACACGTGCAGCGGAATCGCCATCGGACGCCTCCAGAGCGCCGGAATCTACGTTCCGCGCGGAGCGTCCACAAGCCTGGGGCGCGGCTGTCGACGTGGACAACCGTTGGAGTACAGTGGGTTCGAGGGGGTTCCATGCTCAAGTCCATCGGCGTCGTCGCGGGTAGCTACCTGCTGTCGATCGTGCTCGTAGTCGCAAGCGACCCGTTGCTCTCGCTGGTCTTCCCCGGTGATTTCGTGCGCGGCCATGTGCCGTCGAACGTTGCGCTTGCCGCCAGCACCGGCTGTTTCGTCGCCGTCTCCATCTTTTGCGCGTGGGTGTGCGGGCGCTTCGCGCCTTCGATGCCTTCGCGCCACGTGCTTTGGTTTTTCATCCTCGGCGAAACGATGGGCGTCGCAGCGACCATCGCGAATTGGAAGAACGGCTGGCCCCATTGGTATGCGCTGGCCTGGCTTCTGTCGTGGCCGGTGAGCTGCTGGGCCGGCGCACACCTCGCGACCCGGCGGGCCGCGGCGGCGCCGGCCGGAACGTAGATCATTTTCCGTCGCCCTGCGGAAGCCGCGGAAGCCGGCGCCCATCACCACCTCGCGCAACCGCTTCTCGCCCGCCTGTGCGCCGAGCGCGGCGCCCTGGGAAGCGAGCGAGTTCGGCACGCAGAGCATCGTCGAGGCCCCGTAGAAGACGCGGCCGACGGGGGTGAGGTTGTCCTCGATCTTGTCCCCCGCGAATGGTTCGACGATGAGCCAGACGCCGCTCGGCGAAAGCACCTCTTTGACCCGGCGCGCGGCTCCCAGCGGATCGCCCATGTCATGCAAGCTGTCGAAGTGCGCGACCAGATCGTAGTTCGAACCGGGAAAGTCGCTCGCCTTCGCCACTTCGAACGAGACCCGATCCCCGAGCCCCGCGTCCTTGGCGCGCTTTCGCGCGAGCTCGATGGACTTCCAATGCCGGCAGCCACGACGAAACGAGGTTTACCGCATACCCCGGCCGGAAAAACCGCTCGGTGCCCTCGAACAGGCAAGCGTGGTGGTCGCCCCAGGAAAGGCCTTCTCCGGTCCGGAAGCGGTCGGCGATCTTGTCGCTCGCGTCAAAGGCCGCCGCGATGATCTGGAACGCGCCCGGCAAGAAGGCCGGGCTGCCCTCCTGCGCCAAGGCCATCGCCTGCTCTTCGAGCAGGGCAAACTTGCCCGTCGGCGGGTCGTAGGTGACGTAGCCGCCCGCCGCTTGATTGCACAACCATTCGCGGACGTAGCGTTCGTGGGTACCGGTCTTCTTCGCCAGGTCCGAAGGGCTGCTCGGGCCCGCCGCCGCCAGCGCCTTGTAGAGCCCGAGCTTGTCGCCGATGACGACCAGCGCGGCTGACAGCCCGGCGCCGATGTCGCCCACTGCCCTGCCCATGAATTCATTCAACCTGGTCTCGTCAATGGCCATCGCCGTGTTCCTGTTCTCCGGCGCGAAGCCGGAAGGCGGACACAGCGCAGGCCGGCGTGGCACCAGGCGTGTGAACCGGCGTGGAATTCAGTGCGTGTACGTACGGCTCGTCCTGACGGCCTCCGTCTCGGCGCCGGGCACCGCGCCGAGCAAGGCGTGGAGGACCTGCCGGCAGGCCTCGTACTGCAGGAGCGCGTCCTTCGGCCGGCCCAGTGCCTGCAGGAGCTGCATCGCGCTGCGGTGGGCGGCTTCGTCAGCCGGATCGAACTCCAGCAAGCGGCGCACGACCGGCAAGGATTCCTCGGGCTCGAGCTTCGCCGCGAGCCGCCGCAGGATCCGCCGGTGCAGGCCGCGCGCTTCTTCACGCCTCGCGACGCACCACGCCTGGAAGCGAAATGCACCCGGCAGCTCCAGTCCTTCGAGCAACTCGCCGCGGAACAGCTTCGCCGCGAGCGCAAGCGCTGCCGTGCCCGCGGCCGCGCCCGAAGCGTCGAGCAAACGCACGCTGCGCAGATCGACCGCCGCGTCTCGCGGGTCGATTCGCACCCGGTCGCGATCGGCGATCAACCGCGGCCTGCGCGGCTCGTCGAGCAATGGCCGCAGCCGCGACAGGCTCCAGCGCAGAGCGCCTCGCGGGTCGTCGGGAAGCTCCCAGAACAGCGAGCACAGCTCGTCGCGGGTGTGTTCGCGGTCCTCGACCAGGAGGTACCCGAGCAGCGCGCGCGTCTTCTTCGAAGGCGGCAGCGCGAGGCGCTCGCCCTCTCTCTCGATACGAATGTCGCCGAGCACGAGCAGCGACACGGGCGTGCCGCAGGCGTTCCGCTTTTCGGGCATGCCGCCCCCGCGGTTGATTCTGGTGTAGCACGAGCAAGGACATGATGCCGGTCGCGGACCGACAGGGCGCCCGCACGGTCCCTTCCTACTGCGCTAGTCGACCCCTCGACGGTTGTCGTTCGCGTCGGCAATGGCCACCCACGGCGTTGACCAGGAGATTGCGGATGGCGGAGCGCAAAGGGAGCACCTTCATCGAAAACGTCCAGCCGCGGCTCGACTGCGGCCGCTTCCCGGTCAAGCGCGCGGCAGGAGAGCCGGTCCGGATCACGGCGGACATCTTCAAGGAGGGCCACGACGATCTCGCGGCCGTCGTTCGCTACTGGCAGATCACGCCGCGGAAGGGTGAAGCGCGCGAGCAGCCGATGAAGTTCAAAGGCAACGACGCCTGGGAGGCGGAGATCGTCCTCCCGGAAAACGGCGTCTACGCGTTCACCGTCGAGGCCTGGCCGGATTCGTTCCGCACCTGGGTCCATGAGCTCGGCCGCAAGCTGGAAGTGGGGCGCGACGTGTCGTCCGAGCTGCTCGAGGGCGCGGCCCTCCTCGACCAGGCAGCCGCCCGCGCGGAAAAGGCGGGCGCGCGAGCGGACGCGGAACGCCTGCGGGAGGGCCAGCGAAGCCTTGTCGACAAGCGCACCACCGTCGATCCGGGACTCGTGCAGTTGGCTGCCCGCCACCCCGACCGGTCGGTCGCCACCCAGCTCGACCGCGAGCTGCGCATCTACGCTGAGCGCTCGCGGGCGATGTTCAGCGCCTGGTACGAATTCTTTCCGCGCTCGGCGGGTCCGGCCGGGCGGCACGGCACCTTCCGCGATGCCGAGCGCCTCGTGCCCTACGTGAAGTCGCTCGGTTTCGACGTGGTTTATTTTCCGCCCATTCATCCCATTGGCCGCACCGCGCGAAAGGGCAAGAACAACTCGCTCTCGGCCGCGCCCGACGACGTGGGCAGCCCGTGGGCCATCGGCGGCCCCGAGGGCGGCCACAAAGCCATCCACCCGCAGCTCGGGACGCTGGAAGACTTCCGTCACTTCGTCATGGTCGCGGGGCTCGCGGGAATCGAAATCGCGCTCGACATCGCCTTTCAGTGCTCTCCGGATCACCCCTACGTCAAGGAGCATCCGGAGTGGTTCCAAAGGCGCCCGGACGGGACCATCAAGACCGCCGAGAACCCGCCCAAGCGTTACGAAGACATCGTCAACTTCGATTGGATGGGACCCGCGCGGGAAGCGCTCTGGACCGAGCTGCGGTCGGTCTTCTTCCATTGGATCGACGAAGGAGTGCGCATCTTCCGCGTCGACAACCCGCACACGAAGCCGCTGCCCTTCTGGGAGTGGGTCATCGCAGAAGTGCACCGGGCGCACCCGGACGTGATCTTCCTCGCCGAGGCCTTTACCCGCCCCAAGGTGATGAAGGCGCTCGCCAAGGTCGGGTTCAATCAATCGTACAGCTATTTCACCTGGCGCAATTTCAAGCCCGAGCTCGAGGACTATCTCACCGAGCTGACCCAACGCGCTCCGGCCGACTACATGATCGCGAACCTCTGGCCGAACACGCCCGACATCCTCCCCGAGCACCTTCAGCACGGCGGGCGTCCGGCCTTTCTGCTGCGCTCCGCGCTGGCAGCGACGCTGAGCTCGTCCTGGGGCATCTATTCGGGTTTCGAGCTGTGCGAGAACCGCGCCCTCCCCGGCAAGGAAGAATACGCCGACTCGGAAAAGTACCAGCTCGTGAATCGCGACTTCGAGCGCGAAGGCAACATCCGCGATTGGATCACGCGGCTCAATCGCGCCCGCCGCGAGCACCCGGCGCTTTGGTATTACAAGAACCTCCGCTTCCACCGCGCCGACAACGACCGTGTCATCTTCTATTCCAAGATGCACGAGACGAGCGCCGTGCTCGTCGCCGTCAGCCTCGACCCGTATGCGCCCCAGGACGCGATCGTCCACCTGCCGCTCGAGACGCTCGGGATTCCGCCCGAGGAAACCTACCAGGTGCACGAGCTCCTCTCGGACACGCGGGCGCTCTGGCAGGGTCCGACGGCGCTGGTGCAGCTCACGCCGGAGAAGCCGGCGGCCATCTACGCGCTGCACCGATTCCAGCGCTCCGAACAAGGCTTCGACTACTACTTCTAGAGGCTCGCGATGGATTTCGAAGCGCTGCCGGCGTGGCTTGTGACCCGGCGCTGGTTCGGGGGAAAAGATGCGGCCATCGCCGGGGTGACCGCGGCGGACGAGGCGCTGGTGGGCGACCTGCGGGTGTTGACGCTCGAAGTCACCTATCGCGACCGGCCGAAGGAGCGATATCTCTTGCCCATGCGCGGCGAGAGCCTGGACGAGGCGCTCGACGAAGAGGCCTGCCGCGCGCTCTTCGAGGTGGTCCGCGGCAGCCGTGAGATCAAGACCCGCAGGGGCCGGCTGCGCGGCGAGAACTTCGACGCGGCCTTGGATGCGGTGGGAAGGCCGCCGCGGGTGCGCCGCCTGACCGCGGAGCAGAGCAACACCTCCATCGTCTTCGACGACGCGGTGATCCTGAAGCTCATCCGCAAGCTCGAGCCCGGCCGCAATCCGGAGCTGGAGGTGGGCGCGAAGCTCAAACAGCGCGGGTTCCGGGCGACGCCCACCCTGCTCGGCGCGCTCACCCTGGAGACGGACGGCGAGGCGACGGTTGGCGTCGCGCACCGCTTCGTCCACGTCGACGGCGACGGCTGGTCGTACGTGCTCTCGGCATTGAAGGGCGATGCGCAAAAGCTTCTCGGCGAAGTCCGCGAGCTGGGAGCGCGAGTGGGCGAATTGCACGTGGCCCTGGCGGACCCGAGCGACCCGGCGTTCGCTCCCGAGCCGATCGGCGAAGCCGATCTGCGGCGCTGGACCGCTACCCTCGCACGCGAATTGGAGAGGACGCTGCGGGTAGCGTCCGCGGCCGTCCCGGAGCTGTCGCGCCGCCGCGAAGGGCTGGAGTCGCACATCGCTCGGCTCGCCAGGACGCCGCCCGCGGGAGTGCGGCTACGGCAGCACGGCGATCTCCATCTCGGCCAGGTGCTGCGCAGCGACGGAGCGTGGCTGATCTTCGACTTCGAGGGCGAGCCGGCGCGACCGCTCGCAGAGCGGCGGGAAAAGTATCCGCCGCTGAAAGATGTGGCGGGAATGCTCCGATCGTTCGCCTATGCCATCGCCACCGTCGAGCGGAGCGGCAGCACGGTCTCGGCGTCGCGAAAGGCCATCCGCGAAGCATTTCTCGATGGATACCGTTCGCGCGCGGCGGCGCTCTTGCCCGCGGACCAACGCGGCACAGCGCTCTTGCTTGAGCTCTTCGAGCTGGAAAAGCTCCTGTACGAGCTGCGCTACGAAGTGGGCCACCGCCCCGATTGGATTGGAATTCCCGCCCGAGACCTTCTCCAGGAGGCCTGAGTGAGACGGCCAGCCGAAGTCGCAGCCAGCGAAGCAGAGATCCGCCGCATCGTCGAGCTGTCCCACGCGGATCCGCATTCGGTGCTCGGCATCCATCCCGACCCGACGGGCGTGGTGATCCGCACCTATCGCCCGGACGCCACCTCGGTGACGGTCCTGCCCTCGTTCGGCGGCGAAGTGCCGGCCCGGCACCGTTTCGGAGGAGTGTGGGAGGCGCGGCTCAACGCCAAGCCGGAGGCCTTCGAATACCTGCTGCGGGTCGAATATCCGGGCGGAGCGCGCTTCACCTTCCGCGATCCGTACGCCTTCTTGCCCACCTTCGGCGATCTGGATCTGCACCTCGTCTCCGAGGGGCGCCACGAGCGCATCTGGGAGCGGATGGGCGCGCACCCGCGGCATCACCAGGGACACTTCGGCACCTCTTTCGCGGTCTGGGCCCCTTCGGCGAAATCAGTGTCGGTGGTGGGCGACTTCAACTCCTGGGACGGGCGGCTGCACCAGATGCGCAGCATCGGCTCGACCGGGGTGTGGGAGCTGTTCGTCCCCGAGGTCTCGGCGGGCGCGCGCTACAAGTACGAAGTGCGTCCGCAGACCGGGCCGCATCTGTTGAAAGCCGATCCGTACGCCTTCCGCACCGAGACGCCGCCGGCCACCGCATCGGTCGTGCACGACCTCGACCGTTACCTCTGGAAAGACGGCGCCTGGATGGCAGCCCGGCGGGACAAGGATCCAATCCGCCAGCCGGTTTCGATCTACGAGGTGCACCTCAGCTCCTGGCGGCGGGTCATCGAGGAAGGAAATCGCCCGCTCTCCTGGAGGGAGGCGGGGGCGCAGCTCGCGGCGTACGTGAAGCAGATGGGCTTCACCCACGTCGAGCTGCTGCCGGTCGCCGAGCACCCCTTCGGCGGATCGTGGGGCTATCAGGTGACGGGATATTTTTCGCCCACCGCGCGCCACGGCCACCCCGACGATTTCAAGGCCTTGGTGGACGAGCTCCACCAGAACGGCATCGGGGTGATCGTCGACTGGGTGCCGGCCCATTTCCCCAAGGACGCGCACGCCCTCGCCCGCTTCGACGGCACCGCGCTGTACGAGCACGAGGATCCGCGGATGGGAGCGCATCCCGACTGGGGCACGCTGGTCTTCAATTACGGCCGCAACGAAGTGCGCAACTTCCTGCTCGCCTCGGCGCTGTTCTGGTTCGACCAGTATCACGTCGACGGGCTGCGGGTGGACGCGGTCGCGAGCATGCTTTACCGCGATTACTCGCGCAAACCCGGCGAATGGATTCCCAACAAGTACGGTGGAAGGGAAAACGAAGAAGCGATCGCCTTTCTCAAGGAGGTCAACGAGCGCGTCCGCGATCTGCACCCGGGCGCGCTGATGATCGCCGAGGAATCGACCGCCTTTCCCAAGGTCACCCACCGCGCCCGCGACGGAGGGCTCTCCTTCCATTACAAGTGGAGCCTGGGCTGGATGCACGACACGCTGGAGTACTTCTCGGCGAATCCGGTGTATCGGAAGTGGCACCACCACAAATTGACCTTCACCATGGTCTACGTCTTCAGCGAGAACTTCCTTCTCCCGCTCTCGCACGACGAGGTGGTGCACGGCAAAGGCTCGCTCCTCGGCAAGATGCCCGGCGACGACTGGCAGCAGTTCGCAAACCTGCGCGCGCTGTACGGCTTCATGTGGGCGCACCCGGGAAAGAAGCTGCTCTTCATGGGCGGCGAATTCGCGCAGCGCAAAGAATGGAATCACGACGTCAGCCTGGACTGGCACCTGCTCGACGCCGGACGGCACGCGGGGGTCAATACGCTCGTGAAAGACCTCAACCGGCACCTCGTCAGCGAGCCGGCGCTGTTCGAGCTG
Organism: Myxococcales bacterium; assembly: GCA_036488495.1. GTDB lineage: Bacteria > Myxococcota > Myxococcia > Myxococcales > 40CM-4-68-19 > 40CM-4-68-19. Next base: position 24,783 of record DASXHM010000276.1, read on the forward strand.
GATGGCGAAGGCAGCGGATTCGAATGGCTGCAGCCCGATTCCGCGGACGTGAACGTCTATGCCTTCGTCCGCTGGTCGCAGGACCGCAAACAGCACCTGGTCTGCGTCGCGAACCTGTCGCCCGCGCCGCGGAGCGGCTATCGCATCGGCATGCCCAAGGCGGGACGTTACCTGGAGCTGCTCAATTCGGATGCCGACGTGTACGGCGGATCGGGAACCGGCAACGGCGGCGCGGTGATGGCGGAGGCCGTGCCGGCGGACCGGCAGCCCAACTCGGCGGTGATGACCCTGCCGCCGCTCGCGGTCCTCTGGTTCAAGCCCGAAGGTGACTGACGCGGTCCGCGAGGCGCTGTCGGCGCTGGGCATCCGCCGGTTGCTCCTGGCGGTGCACGACGCCTCGCTGCCCGCCGGCCCCGACGACTGCGGCCACGGCGCCCCGCTGTCCGACGGCGGGCGCGCGTTCTTGCGCTTTGCCGCGCGGCTCGGATTCCACGGGATTCAATTCGGGCCGCAAGGCGAGACGACTGCCTACGATCCGTCTCCCTATGATTCGACGCTGTTCTCGCGCAACCCGCTTTCGATCGGCCTGTTGCGCATGGTGGAGGACGGCCTCCTCCCGGCGGCGGCGTTCGCGGACATCTGCAGCGGAGCGCCGGGGCCAGAGCGCGCGGATCATGGGTTCGCCGAAAAGGCGGTCGCGCGCGCGATGCAGGCTGCCTTTCGGGAATTGCCCGAGCTGGGCGAGTTCGTCGCCCGCAACGGCGACTGGATCGGGCGCTATCGCTTGTCGCGCGAGCAGCAGTTCGCGCAATGGGTGGCGCACGATCAGCACCGGCGTTTCGCCGAGCTTGCGCATGAGCTCGGGCTGGTCCTCGCAGGGGATCTGCAGATCGGCGTCTCCGTCCGCGACGCGGCCGCGTTTTCCGAGCTGCTCCACCCGAGCCTTTTGCTCGGTGCTCCGCCGAGCAGGACGAACCCGGAGGGCCAGCCGTGGGGCTATCGCATCCTCGATCCGGATTCGCCTTTGGCCGGCGTCGCCTTCCAGCGGGCGCGCGCCGAAAAGCTCCTCTCCGAGTTCGACCTGCTCCGCGTCGACCATCCGCACGGCCTGATCGACCCCTGGGTGTACACGGGCGACGTCCGGGAGGGATCGCGGCTGTCGTCGTCACCCGACGTGTTTCCACAGTGGGCAATTGCGCGCGAGGATCAGATCGATCGGACGCAGCCGCGGCACGCCGACGGTTGGGTGCGCGCGCTCGAGCCTGCGCAAGTCGATCGATATGCGCTGACCTTCGATGCCGTGGTCGCCGCCGCGGGGTCTGCTGATCGACTCATCGTCGAGATCCTCAGCACCCAACCCTACCCGGTCCGGCGCGTGCTCGAGCGCCACGGCCTCGGCCAGTTTCGCGTCACGCAGAAGGCCGATCCGCGCAACCATGGCGACGTCTACCGCTCGGCGACGGCGCGCCCGCAGGATTGGATCGCGGTGGGCACGCACGATACGGAGCCCATCTGGCGGGTCACCCGGCGCTGGGTCGAAACAGGCGGCGGTGCGGCACACGCAGAATATCTCGGCGAGCGGCTGCGCATCGACCCCCGGCCGCTGGCGCAGGATGCCTACGCCCTTGCGCGCGCGCAGCTCGCCGACCTCTTCGTCGGGCCCGCGCAGCAGGTGTTGATCTTCTTTCCCGATCTCTTGGGAATGGCCGACGTCTACAACCGGCCGGGGGTAGTGAGCCCGGAGAATTGGACGCTGCGCGTGCCGGCGCGCTTCGAAAGCGAGTACCGGCAGGCGGTGGCCGAAGGGCGCGCGCTGCACCTGCCCTCAGCGCTCGCGTCGGCCATCCGCGCGCGCGGCCCTTCGTTCGCGGCGGCGCACACGGCGCTCCTGGCACGGCTGGAAGCGGCAGCGCTACCGTAGCGGCCCCGCCGATTCGGACGTGAGTCCGACGGGAGCGCTCGCACGCTCGTTGCAGGCGCGCAAAGGCGTGCCAATGCTTTCAAAGATTTGAACGAACAGCCAAAACAAGGGGATCACATGCGTCGTTTCATCGGAACACTCGCTGCAGCATCGCTCCTGGTCGGGTCCGCCTCCTTCGCCGCCGAAGATCAGGCCGCGACCACCCAGCAGACGGATCAGAAGCCCGCCAAGCACCACAGCGTGATGAAGGGCGCGGCCGCGGGCGCGGTCGGCGGCCACTTCGTCGGCAAGGGCCACGCCAAGTCCGGCGCAGCCGCGGGCGCGCTGTATCAGCACCACAAGAACAAGAAGGAAGAGAAGGCCGCCAAGGAGTAGTTGGCGCCGCCCGGGGCGCGCAGCCTGAGGCTGCCGCAGGCTCCGGCTCAAACCGCAAGCTGTGCGTCGCGAACCGCTGCAAGCTCAGCGGTTCGCGTTCACATCCCAAGTCCGACGGAGACGTGCTTCTTCGACAGCTCCACGACCGGGTGAAGACCGTACTTTCCCGGCGGGTGCACGGCACTCATGAACACGCCGGTCAGAATCCAAGCCACAATCAACGCGACAGCGGGCCACCTCCAGGAGACGCGGTGCATCGCAGCCAGCGCCAGCACCAGCACGACCGCGAAAAAGATGGAGGGGCCCAGGATCGCGACCGAGATGAGCGGAACGCCAAACCGCGCCTGGCTGACGGCTGAGAGCGGTTTGCGATAACTCAACTGGATGAGGGCGAGCATCGCCGTGGCCAGCACCTGCGCGACGCCCGCGCCATACAGCGCTGCGGCAACCGAATCGAGCGCCGATCTGCGCGAGCCGCGCACGCGCAACACGGCGTGGACGAGGAGCGCAAGCACGGTCGCATGCAGGTAAGGACCTGCGGCATCGAGAAGGTCGCCAGCCAGCGAGGGATCGGACTTGCCCGGCTCCGGCCAGAACCGATCCAACTGACCCAGCGCGCCGACGACGGCCAGCGAAGTGGCAAAGAACCCAAGCGGGTTCATCGCGCCGCCGCCGTTCACCCAATCCGCACCGAACCGGCCCGGGTGGCAGGCGACGTCGAAGGCCGTGGCGCAGAAGGAGCGCGCCTCGGTCCACGCTGAATCAATCGCCTCGCGCACCCAATTCCGCTGCGGCATCCCCTCGGTCAATGCTCCTTTTGAATCCACCGTAGGTCGTATCACCGGCATTCTCGGGATGGTAGGGTGCGTCGTTCGCGCAAGGAGCCGAGCATAGAACCCGCGCCGGTCGTCGATCTCTCGGGAAAGGTTGCCATCGTCACCGGCGCCGCGCGCGGCATCGGCCGGGCGACCTGCCTGCGCATGGCTGCGCTCGGTGCATCGGTCGCCGTCAACGTGCGCGATGGCGAACGGGCTCGCGAGCTGGCGGATACATTGGGCGAGCGCGCGCTGGCGGTCCCCGGCGACGTCGCCGCCGGCGGAGTTCCGGCGCGGGTGGTGCGAGAGACCTTCGACCGGTTCGGCCGGGTGGACATCGTCGTCAACAACGCGGCCCTCGCCCGATCCACCCGCTTTCCCGACCTGAGCGCGGAGGAGTTTCGCCTGGCGCTGGAAGTGAACGTGATGGCGCCGTTCCTCTTCACCCAGGCCGCGCTGCCGATCATGAAGGCGCAGGGCTTCGGCCGGATCGTCAACATCTCGTCGTCGGCGGGACGCACCGTGAGCACGCTCGGCGGCGCGCACTACACCGCGTCGAAAGCGGGGCTGCTCGGGCTCACCCGCGCCAGCGCCAAGGAATTGGGAAAGTATGGCATCACCGTCAATGCCATCTGCCCCGGGATGATCGACACCGAGCTGACTCGCGAGAATGCCTCGGACGATTTGCTGCAGCGGCTCGCGGCGAGCTATCCGGTGCCGCGGCTCGGAACGGCCGAGGAGGTGGCCGACCTGATCTGCTTCGTCGCCTCCGACTCCGCGGGCTATCTCACCGGGACGTCGCTCGACATCAACGGCGGCGACCTGATGATCTGATGACGGAAAACAAGCGCGTTCTATTGGCGCTGGCATTGGCCGTCGCCATCGGCATCTCGATCGCCTTGAGCGGCAATCCGGTTGCGCTGCGCGCGGCGGACCTGGTCGCGCCCATCGGCACCCTTTGGGTGAATGCAATCCGGATGACGGTCATTCCCTTGATCGTCGCGCTGCTCGTCACCGGAGTCTCGTCGACCGCCGCGACCGCTCTCGGCCGCATCGGCGCCCGCACCATCGCAGCGTTCGTGTTGCTCGGGAGCTTCATGGCCGCGGTGATGATGCCGCTCCTCGCGGCGGCGTTCAGCTTGCTCCCCGCGAGCGGTGCTCGACCAGTCTTGCCGCCGGGAGCGGCCGAGGCGGCGGAACAACTCGCCGGCGCGCAGGAGCATGGCTTCGTCTCCTGGCTGACCGGGCTCATTCCCGTCAATCCCATTTCGGCGGCGGCGAGCGGGTCGATGCTGCAGCTCGTGCTCTTCACGCTGCTGTTCGCGGCGGCATTGTCGCAGGTGCCGGCTCCGCGGCGGGAGCCGGTCTTGGGCTTCTTCAGCGGACTTGCGGAGGCAATGCTGGTGCTGGTTCGCTGGATCATCGCCCTCGCGCCCGCGGGCGTCTTCGCGCTCGTGCTTCCACTCGCGGCGCGGACCGGTCAAGACCTGGTCGGCGCGATCGGCTTCTACATCGTGGCGTACTCGGTCGCGTGCGTCGTCGCCATGCTCGTGCTTTCTCCAATCGTTGCTTTGATTGCGCGACTGCCGGTCGGACGGTATGCGCGGGCGCTGTTGCCGTCGCAGCTCATCGCCTTCAGCTCCAGCTCGTCGATCGCGACCCTGCCGTCGGTGGTGGAAAGCGCGGAGGAGCTCGAGCTGCCGGCGCCGGTGATTGGATTCGTCGTTCCGCTCGCCGCGTCCATCTTCAAGATCGCGGCGCCCGTCTCCTGGGCGGCCGGCGCGCTGTTCGTCGGACGATTGTATGGAGTTCCAATCGGTTTCGGCGGCCTTTGTGCAATCGCCTTCGCCGCGGTCTTCCTCAGCTTCGGGGTGCCCGGCATCCCGCGCGGCGCGTTCATCCTCTTGACGCCGCTCTTCGTGGCGCTCGGTCTTCCCGTCGAAGGGATTGGGATCCTCATCGCTGTCGACGCCATTCCCGACACCTTCGCGACCGCGCTGAACGTCAGCGGCCACCTGGCGGCCACCGCGCTGGTGGCCCGTTCCTGACGTGCACCTGGCCACCCGTCGAGCACCGAGGACGGTCCTACTGCAAGCCGAAAAGCCACGCCTTGCCAAAGGGCGTGGCTTCTCGGTGACAGCTCATGGGACAGGTCGTCGTGGGGTCGACCGCCCATGAACGTCACTTCGGGATCGCGCCCTGTCGCAAGAAATCGCGGGCGTCGATCGTTTCGAGCGCCCTCCGCGATTTGAAGACGCGCTGCTCGCTCGCCGCCGGCGAAACGGCTTCCGAGTCCGCAGGCACGCCCGGCTCCGAGAGAACCGTCTCGACGAGCTCAGGACCGTCCGGAACGGGGTGCGCCGCAGGTCCGCGCGGAGCCTCCTGCACCGCCTCGCCCGGATTCGGCGGGATTTGTTCATCCACCGCCTGCCCGATTGGTCCGGCCAAGGGCGCCATGACCGGAGCCAACGCGGGATCCACACCGAGCAGCAAGAAAGCGATCACCGCGACGCTGATGGTAGCCGTGGCGACGATCCTGCGGTTCCGCAACTTCTCCGGATCGAGCTTCGTCAACGCGTACATTCGTTGCTCCTCGCGCGACCACCGCCTCGAAGTTCCTTCGCCAAGGTCATCACCTCACTGCACCGTGACCGTCACCGGCGCCGAGTCGGTGACGTTCCCCGCTGCGTCGCGAACGCGGGCGAGGAGCGTGTGGGCGCCGATCCCGCCGGTCGTGCTCGTGTTCCAGCGGACGCTGTACGGCACGCTCTTGTCCTCGGCGCCGAGCGGAGCGCCGTCGAGGAGGAATTGCACGCCGACCACCCCGACGTTGTCGGCGGCATTCGCCGAGACGGTGATGATCTTCGTGACGATGTCGCCAGTGACCGGCGCCGCGATCGAAACCGTGGGCGGAATCGGGTCGTTCACCACCTGCACCGGGACACCCGCGGCCGTGACCGTATTCCCCGCCGCGTCGCGCCCTCGCGCGGACAAAACATGCGTACCGTCGAGGACCGTCGTCGTGTTCCACGACACGCTGTACGGGTCAGTCGTGTCTTCGGCTTTGAGCGCGCTGCCGTTGAGCAGGAATTGCACGCCGGCGAGCAGGTTCGGCGAGGATGCGGCGACGCTGACGGTTCCGCTCAGGGAGACCCCCACTGCAGGCGACGTGACCGACAGCGCGAGGGGGCCGGGGGCGCCGCTCGAGACCACCAGGTTCACCGGAAACGCGAGGAATTCGAAGGTCCCCGCGGCCGGATCCGGACCGATCACCTTGCCTGGCGCCACCGTCGTGCTGGGACTGAAGTTGACGGCGCCGACCGTCAAACCGGCCGCGGTGATCCGATTGGCGGCCACCGTCTGCGTCACGCCGGCCAGGTTGCTGGGAATGGCCGCGACCTTGGCTCCGGGCGCCGCGATGGACCCGTCCGCGAACTGCAGCACCTCGATGTTCAAGAGGGTGTCGGTGCCGTCGTTGAGGAGTGCTTTCTTGGGCGGCCTCGCGTGGACCACCGTGACCGATCCATTCGGGTTCAAGGTGATGTCGTACTGAGCGCGATTGTTCGAGAACACCGCGGTGTCCACGGCGGGCGGCCCCAGGCGAATGGTCCGTTGGATGCGGATGTTTCCCGGGTTGAGGCGCTGCGGGTCGGCAAATACGTCGTCGGTGAGCCCGCGCGGGTCCCAGACCGCCTTGACGGTTCCGTCGTTGAGGGTGGCGATCAGTTGGACGTCCAACCAGCGATCGCCGTCGATCAGGTCGTTGCCGGCCTTGCCTTCGATGACGTCGCGCCCGCCGCCGCCGAGCAGGATGTTGCCGGCCTTCCAGGGCAGCGTGATGTTGAACCCTGAAGGCCCGACCAGCTCGGTCAAGCCGGCGATCTTCGCGGCGCCCGCGACGGTCAGCTCCATGCCGGGCAGGTTCTGGCGTTCGGGCGGAGCGGTGGGGTCGTCCACGCGGTCGTCGCCGCGGATGTGGTCATCGAGGTCCCAGCCGGACGCGCCGTCCACGAGGCGGTACTTGTTGCGAAGGTCGTTGAAGTTCAAGAGGACGCCGGGGACGGCGAGGAGGTTCAGCTCGATGTCGGCCGGGACCGGCCAACCGCGCTGGGTGATCCAATCGAAGCCGTAATCGCCGAAGAATTTGTTCGTCCCTTCGGACTGCAGGAAAATGTCGTCGCCGCCCTCGCCGAAGTGGTTGTCCTGGCCGGGGCCGCCGCCGAGGACGTCGTCGCCGCCTTCCTTGTCGAGCCCGGCGAGCAGGTCGAAGACGTTGCCGTTGTCGCCGAAGATGCCGCCGTCGTGGCCATCGCCGTCGTAGATCCAGTCGTCGCCCGTGCCGCCGAAAATGCCCTCGCTGCGCATGGCGCCGTCGATGATGACGTCGTTGCCGGGACCGCCGAAGTACTCGACGCCGTCGTCACCGCCGACCATGAAGTCGTTGCCCTCGCCGCCGATGAGGATGTCTCCGCCGAAGCCCGGTCCGCTGGAGAGAGCGTCGTTGCCGGGGCCGCCCTTGAGGATGTCGTCGCCGTTGCCTCCGAAGAGGATGTCGTCGCCCTCGCCGCCGATGAGGATGTCGTTGCCTTCGGCGCCGTCCATCCGATCGTTGCCCTCGTTGCCCCACATGGTGTCGTCGCCGACGTCGCCACGGAAACGATCGCCGCCAGGGCCGCCGTTGAAGAGGACGTTCTTGCCGGAGTGCAGCGGATCGAAGAACTGCAGCGTGCCGTCGGAGAGCGCGAGCAGCGAGATGCCGGTTGCCGGATCGAGCACGCCGGGCGTGCTGGTCGAATCGAACACGTAATCGGCCGTCTCGAAGATGTTGCCCATGGTCGCTCCGACCGTGGTGTTGCGCCGGGCCAGCTCTGCGAGCGAGTTCCCTTCCAGCGAGAAGCGCAGGTTCAGGCCGTCGGTGCGCTGCAGGTAATAGAAGCGATCGCCGTTCTGCAGGTCTTCCAGTTGGTGCTCGAAGACGAAGTTGAAGGTGGTGCCGAGCAAGCCGCCGAACACGGACGGCTTCTCGGCCATGCCGCCGACCCAGAAGTCGACGGTGTCGAGGCCGCTCGTGGCCGACGGCGCCGACAGGTTCGCGTCATTCGCGGCAATCAACGCCGCCGCGGCGGCGCGCTTGCCCACGACGGTGGTCGCCGAGGTCACGTTCGGATGCGTCGAGTACGCCGCGACGAAATTGACGAACGATTCCGGATGCCGGAGGCCGAGCTTGAATTCCGACCAATTGGCGTACGGCCGCAGACCCGAATCCTGCGTCTTGGCGAAGAACTGCTGCCTCGCCACGTTCAGGGGGGGAATTCCTTCGCTGCGGCCGCGCGCGATGTTGATGGCGGGAAGATCGAGCGGCAGGCCGACGAGCGAGTTTCGGACCGAGGAGGTGACGAACTCGTCGAGCTCGTTTCCCACCTGTCCGACGGAACCGCGGATCATCGAGCCGGCAGCGGCTGCGGCGGTGAGCGGCGTCGCGGTCCCGCCTTCGTTGTACGCGGCAGGATTGAGGAACGCATTGAGGAGGCGCAGGTCGTTGGGCGAGCCGTCGGTGTTGATCCGTGCCAGCATCTCCGGAAGCATGGAATGACCGAGCCGATAGACGGTGTGCGCGAACTCGGCCGAAATCGCCGCGTCGATGGAGGTGATGCCTCCCAGGAATGGGTTGATGAGCGGTTGCACCTTGCGCGCGAACTCTTCGAAGACCAGGTGCTGGTACTCCATCTCGGTCACGAACCGCGCCGCCTGGAAGAGTCGCTCGCCGTAGGCCCAGCCGGAGCCGGAGTCGACCGCGTTCCATTTCGCGATTTCGGCGGGCGTCAAGAGCTGGTTCACGAGCTTGTCGATCTGGTGGACCAGCCGGTTGTGCTCGGCGTGGAAGAGATTGTGCACCGTCGTCAACGCGATGTTCTCGTTGCCGCGGCCGTCACCGGTGACGAAGTGCGCATCGAGCACGTCGCCGTCATACGTGCCGGCGGGAGTTTTGCAGGTGGTGCTGCGGAAGTCGCAATAGACGCCGTCGCGGATTCCGGTCAGGCCCGGGTTCGGGATCGCATTGTGCGCAATGTCGTTGAGAAACGCATGGCCGGTCCGGAACGCGTCGGCGGGAATGATGACGCCGGTGCCACCGTTCGCGGCAGGATTCCCTTCCACCAGCACGTTGCCCGGACGGATGAGCTGCGGGAAGCCGCGCGGGCCCGGCTTGAAATGGCCGTAGGGGTCGGTGAGGATCAGCGGGACGTCGAAGACGTCCTGGTCGGTGAGCCGGATGCCGAGCTTCGCCTGGGCCTGCGCCTTGACCTCCGCCCAGTTGCCGATGTTGCAGATGTCGTCGCCCGCAATCCCGGTGCCGCGCGGCGAGCAGTGCCCACCGTCCAAGACCTTGCCGTCGGGAACCGGCCTGCCGGTCGCGAGGCTGTACTGGCGCAGGAAGACCTGGTGCGAGGGGTGCGAGGTATAGGTCTGGTTCTGATCCACCCAGGGCGTGGTCGTGTTCATGGTGTCCTGGATGTCGTCCGCGGTCCCGAGAATACCGTCCGGGCCGGGCTGGTTCTGCCCGCGCGCCATCACCATGAAGTTCGTCGGGCTGCCGGGGACGAACAGCGGGTCATCCGGTTGCAAGGGCATGACCACCGTTCCGCTCCCACCCTTGGTCACGAGGTCGAGACCGTGGTCGAAGAACTGGCCGAAGAAGACGAACATCAAATTGAAGGGCGCGGAGAGGCCGAAGTCGGGCGTGATGTTGGGGATGAAGAGCGCGCCGGAGAAAGGATCGGGCGGCGACGGATCCGCGCAGACGAAATTGCCCGCGCCGCACGGATGAGCGGCGACTGCCACGGCTGCGGGGTTGGTCGCGGACTGGTCGACGATCAGGTTGCTGATGGTGCGCGGGCGCGAGTCGATCACATTGGTGTCGGTCTTGGTCGCGTAGGAAGTGCCTGCTTCTGCCGGACGGAACGACGGCGACGTCAGCCGGGGAAAGAGGCGATCGGCCGCGCCGAACAGGTGCTGATCGGGAATCTGCACCAGGTTGTTGAACGTCCCGTCGACGGTGCGCAGGCCGACTGGAAACTGCGGGTCGGGGACGCCATTCAGGTTGACCTGGTTCGGGCCCGGTCCGAGCAGCGCGCCGCCCGCCGCGTGGAACTGCGCGACTTCGATTTGGTGGAAGATGAACCGCAGATCGCCGGCGTCGATGGAAAAGCCATTTCCGACCGGCGCGGTCTGCGCGTGGGCCGAGCTCGCCGGGTAGAAGACGAAGAGCAGCACCCGGCCGACCACGAGCGCACTGCGCCACCGGCCATTCATTCGCATTCGATTCATTTGAAACCCCCATTGCGTCGAGACCCCGCTTCCCGTTTGGAGCAAGGGTCTCCATCGGCGACGCGCTCAGGTTGGGAGCGCCGCCCGTCACCACGGAGGCTGGTTCTGCATCGCCGATGCCAAGGCGGACGGCGTTGATATTGATAGGCTTTTGTTTCGTGCAGAGTTCGTTAGATGAACGCATTGCGCGGCGAGAAGCCCGGACTTCGCTCTTCAAGCCAGCGCATTTACAACGATAATCCGCTGGTCCGAAAAAACGTCCTAGGAAGTTCATCTTATGCTGTTCTCGTTAGTGCGTGCCCGTGGCTGCGGGCCGGGCCGGGCCAGGCTCCGTCTTCTCGTGCGCGAGGCCATAGCGCCGGATCTTGCTGTACAGAGTGCCTTTGACGATGCCGAGAATCTGCGCGGCGGCGGCGACGTTGCCTTGCGCCTTCTCCAGCGCGCGGGCACAGGCGCGGCGCTCGGCGCTCTCCAAGGAGAACCCGCCCGACGGCGTGAGCAAGCGCAGGGCGCGCTCGATCGGATCGGGGATGGTGTCGAGCTCCGACTTCCCTGGCGGCAAGAGCGCGATGTTCCCTTCGAGCGTGTTGACGAGCTCGCGGACGTTCCCGGGCCAAGGGTAGCGCTCGAAAGCGGCCAGGACCTCCGGCGCAATCCGAATGGTCCGCCACGACCTCTTGCGCTCCGCCGCGAGCTGCGCCTCGACCAACAGACGGATATCGCCGGCCCGCTCGCGCAGAGGTGGCAACTGGATGTCCACCACCCGCAGCCGGTGGAGCAGATCGAGCCGGAACCGCCCGGCGGCCACTTCGATCTCGAGATCGCGGTTGGTGCTGGCGATGACGCGAGCGTTGAACGCCTTGGCGGCGGACCCGCCGAGCCGGTGCACCACCTTCTCCTGCAGCACGCGCAAGAGCTTCGTCTGCATGTCGAGCGGCAACTCGCCGATCTCGTCCAAGAGGAGCGTGCCGTTCCGCGCCAGCTCGAACTTTCCGGCGCGGCCCTGCGCCGATGCGCCGGTGAACGCGCCCTCCTCGTAGCCGAAGAGCTCGCTCTCGAGAAGCTCCCCGGGAATGGCGGAGACGTTCACGCCGACGAATGGTTCGGCGGCGCGCCCAGACGCATTGTGGATGGCCTGCGCGAGGATCTCCTTCCCGGTGCCGGTCTCGCCGGTGATCAGGACGGGAAGGTTCAGGTCGGCGACGCGGTGCGCGGTCTCGCGAACCGCACGGATCAGCGGCGACTCGCCGATCAGATCGTGGATGTGGTAGCGGGCGCGCGGATGCCCTGCAGCGCGCCCGTGGCGGGACGTGGCGGGCGTCAGCAGGACCGCCGGAGGCGTCTCCGTCGCGTCCTTCGCGCGGTGCGCGATCACGGCTCCCGCGGCAGGGCTGAGCGCGCGAATGATTCCCTCGAGCGCGAGCACCGCATCCGCGACTGCGCCGGCGAGCGCCGCTTCGGCAGCCTGCGTCTCGCCGTTCAGCTCCGCCCGCGCAAATGCGACCGCGGACATGAACGCGAACACCTCGAGCTCGCCCAGCTCACGGCGGGTAAAGGTCCGGCCCGCAGCCTGCTCCAGGACGATGAAGAGACGGAGCGGTGCCCGGCGAGCAATCGAAACGACCGCAACCGCACCGTCGCCGAAGGGCCCGAGCCGCGCTGCCGGATCGTCCTCGCCGCAGGAAGGCGCGCGAGGCTGGACGAGCGTACGTAGATACGCTTCCACGACGGGATGGACCTGACCTTCGGCGCAAGGATGCGCGCTCTCGCCGGAGGTGCTTTCGCGGTCCTGCCGGGCGAGCACGAATGCTCCACGGTCGGAAGACGCGTCTACCAATCGGGCGGTGTCGGCGCTGCAAATGCCGAGGCTGAGGCGGACGACGGCAGCCGAGACGGATTCTTTGTCGGTCGCGTCGGCCAATTCCCGGCACGCAATGGCGAGCCCCTCGCTGCGGCGTGCTTCCGCGGCCTCGGACGCGTCGAACGATTGCGGGAACCTCCCGCCCTGCGACGTTCCCTGCATGGCCCGCCTCCGGCCTCCGGACAAGCAATGCAAATCATTGAACAAATATGAGGCGGATCACAAGTGGGCAGCGAAAAATATAATTTTCTACAATGATAGCAATCTTACGGCAACAAACGATTTGATCACCGCGGGGTCAGCCCCCGCGTCACCGCCGGCCTCGCCAGGAACGCCTGCAGCGCGCGCCCCACGTGCGCGTACTCGTCGAAGTGCACGAGCTCGCGCGCGCCGTAGAAACCGACCAGGTTGTTGACCCACGGGAAGATGGCGATGTCGGCGATGGAGTAATCGTCCACCATCCATTCGTGCTGGGAAAGGTGGCCGTCCAGGACCTTCAAGAGCCGCCGCGACTCGGCGACGTACCGGTCGCGCGGGCGCTTGTCCTCGAAATCCTTTCCCGCGAACTTATGAAAGAAGCCGAGCTGCCCGAACATGGGCCCGACTCCGCCCATCTGGAACATCAGCCATTGAATCGTCTCGTACCGGCGCGGCAAGAACCGGCCGCTCTTTTCCGCGAGATACAGGAGGATCGCCCCCGACTCGAAGAGCGCGAGCGGCCTGCCCTCCGGACCGTTGGGGTCGATGATGGCCGGAATCTTGTTGTTCGGATTGAGCGAAAGGAATTCGGGCGAGAACTGGTCGTTGGTGTCGAACGAGACCCGGTGCGATTCATAAGGCAGCCCAATCTCCTCCAACATGATCGACACCTTCACCCCGTTGGGCGTCGGCAGCGAATAGAGCTGCAACCGGTCGGGATGTTTGGGCGGCCACTTTTCGGTCACGCGGAACGAGGCGAGGGCATGCATTCGGCCATCATCGAACGCCGGATCGCGGTACGCAACGTTGCCGGCCGCGGCAGCTTGGCTTTGCGACGATGGACGTGGCACGCTCGGCCGCAACGGAGGCCCAATGAACCGGCTTGTCTTTGCTGTGGCGTTCGCCGTCGCTTGCGCAACCGCGCCGACCCCCGTCGCAAAGGACGGCGCCCACAATGCCGTGCGCGCACCTTCCGTGCGCTTCATCCCGCTCGACCACGGCTACAGCCTTTCGCCGCATGGCGAGCCCGCCAAGGTGCTGGTCGACGACAAGGAGATCGCCGCCGAGCCGCCCTTCAAGGTAGTCGGCGTGGTCGAGATCGAAGGCAAGGAGACCGAGCAACTCGCGGCCTTCGTCGCCCGCGCCGAGGACGGAGGCGCGTCGGCGGGCTGCGACGTGCTGGTCGAGCGCGACGCCTTCGAGCTCGGCACGCGGGTGCAACGACCGAGCACCCCCGTCTTCAACAGCCAGATCACCCGCGGCATGCTCGGCCGGGATTGGCAGCGCAACGATCAGGTGGTCTGGCAATTCCTCTGCGGCGTGAACGGCGCGAGCGATTCCGAGCAGGCGCAGACGCTGAAGCGGGCCACCTCTCTTGCGGTCGACCTTCGCCGCAAGGAGTTGGGAAACTACGAGCCCTGCGAACCGTACACGCCGACCGGATCGCGCATCCGCAGGACGCGCGTCTGCGCCGACGATCCCGCCCATCATTCCGAGGCCGACGCGAGGAGCAGCGGTCCTTCGTACTGAGCGAACCGGTGCTGCAGATGAAACGAGCCGGGAAGGTGTTCTTCAACCAGCCGCCCAACGCGCCGGCGCTGCATTCGGAGATGCTCATGCGTCACACCGCGCTCTTTCTCGGCATCGCGTTGACCTGCTGCGGCCGCGCCGGAAGCGTACAGCCTGCCGAGACGGGCACCAGCGCGAGCGTCACGGTCGTCATCGGGCGGGGGGCGATGAATCTGGGCGCGGCGGCGTTTGGAACCAATCCGCTCAGCATCGCTGCGGGGACGCGCGTCACCTGGGTCAACCAGGATGACATGCCGCATACGGCGACCGCCGACGACGAGCTTTGGGATTCGGGCTTGTTGCAGCCTGGCGAGAGCTTCAGCTTCACCTTCACGGGCGGCGGGACGTTTGGCTACCATTGCGCGATCCACGGCAAAGGCTTCATGTCCGGCGCCGTCGCCGTCGCAGGCGCAGCCAACCAAGGTTCGATTCCGAGCCCGCAGGCGCTGACGCCGACGTTCAAGACGGTCCGCGACAAGATCCTCAATCCGCACTGCATGGCCTGCCATGTGCCGCCGGCGCCTTCGGGCGGGCTCGACTTCACCACCTGGGACAGCCTCGTGCACAATCCGGTCCTGCCGAACCTGATCGTGCCGGGGAGCCCAGGCCAGAGCCGGCTCTTCCTCCACATGGTCGCGGCGGCGACGAGCGGCGGGCAGGAAGCGACCACTACCGAAGAACGGAAGACCGTCTCCGATTGGATCCAGGCGGGCGCTCCGAACGACTGACGGCCCGACCGGCGCACGCGCCGAGGCCGGACATCCGGCGCACGAAAAAAAGCGGCGGAAGCCTTTTGGGCTCCCGCCGCCTGGTCAGACAAAGACAGATCGTGCGTTAGTTCGGGTGCGCCTCGCCGTGTCCCGGCTTGCCCTGGCTGTGGCCCGACTGCGCGGTCGCGGCGACGCCCTGGCCGCGGGCCCAGGTGGTGATGAGGCCGTTGATCACGCCGCCCGCCTTGGGCGAGCCGATGCCGGTGAAGGCATCCCAGCCGGCGCCGGCGCTGAAGCCCGTCACGGTAACGGCGTTGCCGTTGTCGTCGAGCTCGATGGCCGAGTTGGTGCCGCTGGTCACGTCATTGAACGCGCTGGCCGCGTTGCTCTGGCCGACCTTGTAGAGCGCGCTGTTGACGAAGCCGAAGCTGTGGCCGGCCGCCTGGGCAGCGATGACCGTGAGGGCCGCCCACTGCGGCGAGCCGGCGCTGGTGCCACCGAACCGGAAGAAGCCCGTCGGAACGCCCGGGAAGTCCAGGTAGGTCAGGACGCCGTGAAGGATGGCCGCGTTGAAGGAGACGTCAGCCACGCCGCGCGCCTTGGCGCCGTGGAGCGTGCCCTGCTGGTACGACGGCGCATCCCAAACCGCGCTGAAGCCGCCGCCGCCCGCCTCGGTGGTGCCGAAGTTGTTCTGGAAGTCGCCGAACTGCGGGCCTTCGTTCCAGCCGATTTCGCCCTGGTACGTGCCGGCCGCCGCATGCGTGGCCGGGTTGCAGCCGAGCGAGGGGAGGCAGTAGTCAGCCGCGTGCAGCTCGGTGCCGCCGACCGAGAGGACGAGCGGGTCCGAGGCCGGCGAGGAAGTCGACTTGATCCACGAGCTGCCGTCGCACGAAGGCTGCGAGGCGCCCTGGTCGCCTGCCGAGGCGATCAGCGTGATGCCCTTCGCGGTCGCATTGGCGAACGCTTGGTGCCAAGCGGCGGTGAGATCCGGTCCGAGGCAAACGTCGGCCTCGCCGAAGCTCATCGAGATGACGTTGCCGCGGTTGTTGTTGATGGCGTCGTTGACCGCGTTGATGAGAGCGGTGTCCGAGTTGTTGGCGGCCGACTCGAGGACGATGTCCGCTCCCGGCGCAATCGCGTGCGCCCACTCGACGTCGAGCGAAATCTCCTCGGCCCAGCCGACCTGGTTCGAGTTCCCGCCGTCGAACGGCGTCAGGCCGTCCGGCGCGACGACCGTCAGGGTCGGGCCGTTGCCGGTGTTGAAGAGCGGAATCCCGTAGAAGTTGTTGAAGAAGTTCGCCTGGTTGACGATGTTCGGGTTCTGGAACGCGTCGACGATGACGATGGTCTTGCCGGTGCCGTCGAAGCCGGCCTTGATGACCTGGTCGACGCCGTAGGCGGTGCGCATCTGGAACGGATCGTAGCACTGCCCGGTGCTGCGGCCGACCTGGCAGGAGAAGAGGCCGAAGTCGCTGCCGGTGGTCTCGAGCGTCATCGCGTTCGGGTCGTGGGCCGACCAGGGATGCACCGTATTATGAGAAACCGGTGCGGTGACATTGTTTGCGTGAGCCGGAGAACCGACGAGAGCGACCGACAGGGCGACCGCAACCGCTGCGAAAAACTTGAGCATTTATGAGTCCTTTTGCTTCCGCGGGGGTGGAAACTTCCGTTGTGTGGGCAACAACGGCGCGCACCCTACCCCTATTCCCCATCAATGATCAAGATAGGTACAAATAAATCAATCTCGCTCGCCCAGCATATTGCCGGCCGAGCGGCGGACATCCTCGTCTCATCGTGCGGCGCCTGAGCGCACGTCCGCCCGAAGCACGACCAACCCGGCGGATGACGCCCATCCCGCGTCTGGTCGCCTGCGACTGCGGCGCAAGAAGCCGCCGCAGCGCCGCCGGCCGCTCACCTGCATGTCCGATTTTTGTCCTAGCGTCCGAACGCCAGGTGTCCAGACCTTTCGCAGCTGAACAGCAGCGACTGACTCATCCAGCGAAAGAAAAGGACGACATGCGATTGAGCTTCCCCCTCTACGCGATCTTGTTCACCTTTGGCGCCGTTGCAGCGAACGCGCAGACTGTTCCTTTGTACCGGGCCACGGTCGTCGGATCGGCTCCGTTCTCCCCCTCCTGCTTCGTCTCCAACCTCAGCGACACCGGCATCGTCGCCGGCACCTGCGACCCGTTCGGCAGCTACAAGGGCGGCATCGTCGAATGGCGCAACGGAATCGCCACTTCGTTCGGGAAGCTGCCGAAAGGCACGTCTGCACAGAACCGCGCCATCAACGCAGCCGGGGTGGTGGTCGGCGACGGCGACACCGGCGACGGCCGGCCGCACGCGCTGGTCAGCTTCAACGGCGCGCTTCTGCAGATGAAGGACGGCGGCGTCAATGACCGCGCCGTCGGCGTCACCGACAGCGGCGTCATCTTCGGCAACCTGATCAAGAGCTTCAGCGGCCAGTGGTCGCCGGTCTACTGGGCGGAGGATCCGGCGAAGCCGTCGAACTACCGCGTCACCCTGCTTCCTCTCTATGACGACGGCGGCGATCCGACCGTGCGCGGCGGCAGCCTCCAAGCCTCGAACAAGACTGGCCAGGCCGTCGGATGGCTCAACGGGTCCGTCATCGGCCAACTGGGCGGCTTCTGGAACAACGACGCCGCGCATACCCCCGTTCCGCTCTCGGCGCTCCCGGGCGGTTGGAACGCGGTGGCCTACGGCTTGAACGACGTGGGCCAGGCGGTCGGCGCCGGCAACTCGCCGCTTTCGGTCTACATGCGCGCTGTCCTCTGGCAGAACGATGCGGAGCACACCGCGATCGATCTCGGGACGCTTCCGGGCGACACCGACAGCAAGGCGGCCTTCATCAACACCGCGGGCCTCATCGCCGGCTACAGCAGCAACAACATCACGAACAGCGACAACCATGTGTTCGTCTACCAGAACGGGACGATGGCGGCCCTCAACTCGCTCATCGCCGACCCTGCGAACGGCACCTGGAACTTCACGGGAGTCAATGCGCTGAACAACGCCGGCCAGTTGCTCGTCATCGGCACCTACAACGGGCAGCTCTTCCACGACGTTCTGCTCACGCCGATTCAGTAAACCGGCTCTCCGGCAGAAAACAATCCAGCAGAGCTTTCAATCGCGAGCATCGCGGGCAGCTTGCCGCGGTGCTCGCGCCTTTTCGGGGCTCGCCCCTCAGGCGCGGCGCAGCTTGCGACGGTCAGACGCCGAGGTGGCGGTGCAGCGCTTCAGGCTGCGCGCGGAGTGCCTCGCCGCCCAGCTCTTCGATGATGTGGCCGGTCCGGAGCACATAGACGCGGTCGGCGAGCGTCAGCGCCGCGGTGATGTTCTGCTCGACGACCACGATCGTCTGACCTTCTTGGGCGAGCGTCCGGCAGGTGGTGAGCAAGTCGCGGACGATGATCGGCGCGAGGCCTTCGAACGGCTCGTCGAGCAGGATGATCTTCGGATCGCGGACCAGCGCACGCGCAATCGCGAGCATCTGCTGCTCGCCTCCGGAGAGGTCGGTGCCGCGGCTGCGCCTGCGCTCCTTGAGCCGGGGAAAGGTCTGCCAGACGCGGTCGAGCGGCCAGCGCTTCGATTTCGCGGTCAGCCCCGCCAGGACCAGGTTCTCCTCGACGTTGAGGCTGCCGAAGATACGCCGGTCCTCGGGCACGAGCTGCAAGCCCAGGCAGGCAATGGCGTGCGACGGCAGCCCCTGGGTGGGCGTCCCGTCGAGCAGGATGGTGCCCGAGCGAGGCCGAACCAGGCCAATCAGGCTCTTCAAGGTGGTGCTCTTGCCCGCGCCGTTGCGCCCGAGCAGCGCCACCACTTCGTTCTTCTCCACCCGCATCGAGACGTCGAACAGAATGTGGCTGTCGCCGTAATAGCTGTTCAGCTTGTCGACCTCGAGGAGCGCGCTCATTTGGCGGCCACTCCCCCGAGATACGCTTCCTGCACCCGGCCGCTCCCCTGGATTTCGCTGGGGGTGCCCTCGGCGAGGATGGCGCCTTCGTGCAGAACGGTGATGCGCTCGGCCAGCTCGAACACCGCATCCATGTCGTGATCGACCACCACCATGGTGCGGCCACGGCGGATCTTCTTCAGCAGTTGCACCGTCTCGGCGCGCTCCTGCGGGCTCATGCCGGCGAGCGGCTCGTCGAGCAGCAAGAGCGAGGGCGAAGTGGCAAGCGCAAGCGCGATCTCGAGCCTGCGCTTCTCGCCGTAGGCGAGCTCGGAAACCTGCGCGTCGGCGCGCGGCGAGAGGCCCACCAGCGAAATGGCGCTCTCCACCTGTGCGGAGAGGCCGGGCACGCGATTCACCCGGCGCAAGAGGTCGAGCGAGAAGCGGCCGCGCCGCTCGGCCAGCGCCGCCACCACCACGTTCTCGCGCACCGTCATCCGGGGGAAGAGCTGGTTGACCTGGTAGGTCTTGGTCAGGCCGCGCTGGCAGACGGCGTCCACGCTCATGCCGGTGATGTCCTGGCCCTCGAAGAAGATCTGTCCCGAGGTGGGCGGCAATTCGCAGGTGAGCATCTTGAAAAAGGTGCTCTTGCCGGCGCCGTTCGGGCCGATGACGGCGCGCAATTCGCCGCGCTCGACGCGGAAGTTGACGTCGCGATTCGCGACCAGGCCGCCGAACGACTTGGTCAGGCCGCGCGCTTCCAGAACCGGGCCGGTAGCGGCGGTTTGCTGGCGGCGCCCGGGGCCGACGCTGGCGACCGGCCCCGGCGCTGCCTGCGCGGGCGCCTCCTCGGGGGCGGCTCCCTGGCGGCGGCGCCGGAACAACCGGTCCTTCACGTCTTGGATCCCGCCGATGAGACCGCGCCGCAGAAAGCACACCAAGAGCACGAACACGGTGCCCAGGATCAACATCCACGCGCTGCCCAGGTGGAGGTGCTGCTGCAAGAAATCGCGCAGATAGAGCCAGACCGCGGCGCCGAGCAATGGTCCGAACAAGGTCCCGACGCCGCCGATCGCAGTCTGGATGACGAGCTGGCCGGAGGTGTCGAAGGTGAACGCGTCGGGCGGCATGAACCCCTGCAAGACGCCGAGAAGCCCGCCCGCGAAGCCAGCGTAGATGGCGGCGATGACGAAGGCGGTCAGCTTGTACCCGCCGACGTGGTGCCCGACGGCGCGCGCACGGATGGGGTTGTCGCGAATGGCGCTCAGGATGGCGCCCACCGGCGAGCGCACGATGCGCAGCGCGAGGACGATGCCGATGAAGTAGCAAGCAGCGAGAAAGCTGTACATCGCCCAGCCGTTGTCGGCATTCCAAGAGAAATGGCCGATGTGCAGGCGCGGCGTGGGTACGCCGGGGATGCCGTTCTCGCCGCCCGTATAGGCCGCGAGCGGCGAAAACTCGATGAAGAAGAACATTTCGGCAATCGCAACGGTAATCATTGCGAAGTAAATGCCGGTTCGCCGGAGCGCGACGACACCGACGACCACTCCCGCGATGGCGGCGCCGATGGTGCCGATGACCAGCGCGACCACCACGCTCGACAGGATGTTGTTGGTCAACAGGTACGCGGCAATGAAGCCGCCGGTGCCGAAGAATGCCGCCTGACCGAACGAGAGAAGGCCGGTGTAGCCGAAGAGGATGTCGAAGCCGATGCCGAAGATGCCCCAGACGATCACCTCGTTGACGGTGCCGGGGGCAAAGTCGAGATGCGGCAAGATGAACGGCGCCGCGATCAGGCAAAGCGCGGTCAGCCCTTCGACGAGGAGCGGGTAACGGGGTGTGAAACGGTCTGCGCTCATTCGCGGCTCACGGCTCCCATCAGGCCTTGCGGCCGGAGCATCAGGACGAGCGTCATCACCGCGAACAGCATCACCTGAGAATAGGCCGGGTCGACCATCGAGGTCAGGCTCAAGATCTCCCCGGAGATGATGCCGCCCAAAATGGCGCCCGGAAACGATCCCACCCCGCCGATGACCACGACGACGAACGTCTCCACCAGGATCGCCTCGCCCATGTTCGGCGTCAGCGAGACGACCGGAGCGTCGATGATGCCGGCGAACCCGGCTGCCATCGCGCCGATGCCGAACACCACCATGAAGACGCGATAGACGTTGATGCCGAGCATGTCGACCATGGCGGCATCCTCGATGCCGGCGCGGACGATCATCCCGAGGCGGGTGCGGTAGAGGATGATGTACAGGATGAGCAGCGCCACGGTGGCGATGCCCATCACCACCAGGCGATAGGTCGGATAGACGATGAACCCCATCGGCGTGACGCCCGCGGCGGCGGCCGGAGCGGGGACCGTGCGCGACAGGCTGCCGTACCCGAAGCGCACCAGCTCGATGATGACGATGCCGATGCCGAAGGTGACGAGGAGCTGATCTTCGGCGGGCCGGCTGTAGAAGTGCCGGATGATCACCACCTCGAGGAGGATGCCCACCACGACGAGCGCAACCGCGCCGGCGATCACGGCGAGCAGGAACGATCCGGTCGCCTCGAAGGCTGCGTACCCGGCGTAGCCGCCCAGCATGAACATCGCGCCGTGTGCAAGGTTCAGCACGCCGAGGGTGCCATAAATGATGGTGAGGCCCGACGCGATGAGCGCGAGAAGCGCTCCCGACGCGAGGCCATTGAAGAGCTGCGCGAAGAAGTTCGGCCAGGTGATCATCTAGATGAAAGCGTCGGCCGTCGTCGTGACGGCCGGCGCTGCTGCAAAAGGTTCAGGTGTAGTCGCCGAGGTTGCAGCCGAACGCGTCCGGCTTCTGCATCAGCGGAAGTCCGGGGACGACCTCGGTGACTTCCCAGAAGTCCTCCGGGTTCTTCATCGCCTTGGGCGCCTTGCCCTTGACGATGATGACCGGCCGGACCAACTGGTGATCCTCGGGACGCCAATAGACCTCGCCGACGATGGAATTGACCTTGCGGCCCGCCTCGTACGACTTGATCACGTCCGGCGGATAGAAGGAGCCGGCGTTCTCGACGGCCTCCGCCCAGAGCGCGAGCTGCATGTACGAGTTCTCGGCGCCCCACTCGGGCTTCGAGCCGTACTTCTTCTGGAAGGAGTCGACGAACATCTTCGCCAGGGGGTACTTGTCCTCGAGCGTCCACCAGAAATCGGTGGCGGCCCACACGCCCTGGGTGATTTCCGCGCCGACTTCCTTGGCGAGGAATGGGATCTGGTAGGGGATGACCAGCTTCATCTTGTCGAGCAGGCCGAACTGCTTCGCCTGCTTCGTCGAGAGCACCGCGTCGTGGCCCCAGTTCACGTTGAGGAGGATCTCGGCGCCGGAGTTGGCGATGTTGGTGCAGTACGAGCTGTAGTCAGGCGCGCCGAGCGGCGAGACCTGGTTCGTCACCATCTGCCAGCCGCCGTTCTGGGTCAGGTAGTCGCTGCACGACTTGGTGACGGTGTGGCCGTACGTGTAGTCGGGCGTCATGAACGCCATCTTCTTGTTCTTGCCGAATGCCTTGAGCAGCACCGGGCCGATGGCTGCCGCGGCGGTCTGGCCGTAGAAGTCCTGGCGGAAGCCGTAGCGGACGCAATCCTTGCCGGTGGTGTCGTTCGAGCCGGAGATGCCGGCGACGTAGAGGACCTTCTCGCGCTGGGCGAGGTGGTTCAACGCCACGGCGACCGCGCTGGAAGTCGAGCCGGTCATCAGGATGGCCTTGTTCTCGCTGATGAAGCGCTGCTGCGCCTGCACCGCGATGTTGGGCTTCGCGGTGGAGTCGGCGACGCCGAACTTGACCTCCTTGCCGAGCACGCCCTTCTTCGTCTTGGGCGAGAACTTCTTGATCAGCGGGTGCCCTTCGTTGATGTGCTCGATGGCGAGCTTGTAGCCGTTGAGCTCGTCCTCGCCCTGCACGGCATAGGTGCCGGTGAGCGGCGGAGTGATGCCAATGAAGACGGAGTCGCCTTGCGCGCCTGCGGGCCAGGTCCCGACGGGGGGCTTGTTGTTGTCAGCGGCGCGGGCGATGCGCGGCAACGCCGTCGCAGCCAAAAGCCCGCCGCCTACCCTGAGAACATCCCTCCGCGTCAGCTTCCCCTTCCCGTTTGCGCTCATGCGGTGTCTCCTTTTTCTTTCGTAAGCCATGCGACGAATGTCCGTATCACGGTACAAAGTCAAGCCCCACGGAAGTCCGAGCGGCTGCCGGTGTCGCGCCGCCGACGCGCCGCGGTTTCTCGTGCGACCAGTCGTCGCAGAACACAGTCGAACTCATGGAGAACGATCGGCGCTCGTGCATCGTCCGAAGAGGGTCGTAAGAAATACCTGCGGTCAATCGCCGTCGAGGAGCTCGATGATTAGCGCGCAAGCTGCCACGCGCCGGCGGGGCGGAGCGGTTCGTGTTCTTTACGCCGCTGCGGTCGCGGGCGTGGGCGTGCTCTTACTTACGGGCCGGTTCGTCTACGTCTGGGCGCCGATTCAGAAAGGGGTGCCGGCACGGGATGCGTTGGCCGCAGGCGTCGGTGCCGTTCTGCTCTTGTGTGCCGCGGGGCTGCTCTGGCGAAAAAGCGCGGTCATCCCGGCCGGCGTCGTGGGCTTGATCTTCCTCGCCTGGCTTTTGCTCCTGCAAGCGCCGCGGATCGTCGCTGCGCCATCGAAAGAGCTGTTGTGGTCCGGGGCCGCCCAACTTGCGGCCGTCGTCGCCGCAAGCGCGATTGTTTTTCAATCCGCTGGCAATGACCTGCGAAGCGCGCGCTGGCGAATTCGCGCGCCTCGCCTGCTCTACGCGATCTCGCTTCTGGTCTTCGGGCTCCACCACTTTCTCTCCATGCCGGGAGCGGTGGAAGCGGTCCCGGCATGGATCCCCGCTCCGGCGGGTTGGGTGTATCTCACCGGCATTGCGCACATCGCGGCGGGGATGGCGCTCCTGATCGGCATCGTCCCGGGTCTCGCCGCGACCCTCGAAGCGTCGATGATCAGCGCGTTCGTCCTCTTGGTGCATGTCCCCGGAGTGGTTGCCGCCCCGCGGGACCGCTTGCAATGGACGATGTTGTCCGTCGCTTTCTTGATTGCCGCTGCGGCATGGGTGGTGGCGCAATCGTCGTCGGATTTCGAGAGGCATCCGGAGGCGCGCGCGTGAACGAGGCCCGGCAAACGACCGCGCTGACAGTGCGACCGGTGATGGCGGCCGACCATCCGGCGTGGCTCAGATTATGGGAGGGATACAATGCCTTCTACGGCCGCGCCGGGCCGACGGCGCTCGAGCCCGCCATCATCGAATCGACCTGGCGGCGCTTTCTCGATCCGCTCGAGCCGATGCACGCGCTCGTCGCCGAACGCGGCGGAGAATTAGTCGGGCTTGCCCATTTCATCTTCCATCGCAACACGATCCTGCTCGGCGACACCTGCTACCTCCAAGACCTGTTTACCGCAGAGGCAGCGCGCGGCGCCGGCATCGGCCGCGCGCTCATCGAGGAAACGGCCCTCCGCGCGCGAGCTGCAGGGTGCGCGCGGCTGTACTGGCACACGCACGAGACGAACGCCGCGGCAATGAAGCTGTACGACCAGGTCGCGCGCAAATCGGGCTTCGTCGTCTATCGCAAGGACCTCTGACCCCTCGGCAAAGGAGCGGCACATGAAGCTCATCCTTTACGGCACGACCATGTGGGCGAGCCCCTACGTCTTCTCCTGCTACGTCGCGCTGCGCGAGAAGGAGCTGCCCTTCGAGATGCGGCTCCTCGCCCTCGACAAAGGTGAGCATCGCAGCGCCGAGTATGCGCGGCTGTCCTTGACCGGGCGGGTGCCTGCGCTCCTCGACGGCGACTTCGCGGTGTCCGAGTCCAGCGCCATCGTCGAATACCTCGACGAGCAGTTCCCGGAGGGTCCGCGCCTCTTGCCTGCGGAAACCGCGGCGCGCGCCCGGGCGCGGCAGGTGATGGCCTGGATGCGCAGCGACTTCGCGGCGCTGCGAAGCGAGCGATCGTCGCAGTACGTCTTCTTCCCGCTCGAATCGCTGCCTCCGCCGCCGCCGCTGTCGAAAGAAGGAATGGCGGCTGCGAAGAGGCTGGTGAACGGTGCGGCGGCGCTCGTTCCCCAAGGCGGCGGTTCGCTCTTCGGCGCATGGTCGGTGGCAGACTGCGATCTGGCGATGATGCTGCAACGGCTCCATCGAACGGGGTTCGAGCTGCCGGCGAACATCGCCCGCTACGTCGAGGCGCAATGGGCCCGTCCTACCGTCCAGGAATGGGTGGCACAGCCGCGGCCGGCGTATCGCGAGCCGGCTTGACTCGGGCGGCCAGTCGCGCCGGTCGCGGGCGGCTAGTCCCCCCGTCTCGAGCGGCTAGTCCCGCCGGCCTCGCGCGGCCAGTCCCGCCGGTCTCGGGCGGCTAGTGCCGGTCGGGAGCGAGCGCCGCGTGGACGAGGTACGAGCGCCGCGAAGATCCCCGTCGCGCGTGGAAGCGGTGCAGGAGTTGCCGGATCTCTTCGGCCAGCGCCGCGGCGTCCTTGTCGCTCAACCGGAGTCGAAGCCAGAGCTCGCTCGCGACCGGCCTGCGGCCCGCCTCGCGCACGAGTCGCATCCGCGGGCCCGACTCGTCCTGCGAATACATCGCGCCGCGGATGGAACCGGCGAGGCTCTGCTCCAGCCGCTCGCGCAAGACGGAAGTCAGCTCGACGCCGGGTTCCGCGCCCATCAACTCGGCGGGCACGAAGAACGACCGCGCGACGGCGCGATAATGCTTGATGGGCGCGCCCGCGCGCTTTTCCGTCCGCGCAATCTTCACCAGCCCGAGCCGGAGCAGCTTCTGCAGGTGGTGATGGAGCAGATTGAGCGGCGCGCCCGTCGCAGTCGCGAGCTCGCTCAGCGAACGCTCGCGGTCGATGAGCGCCAGGAGGATGCCTCGCTGCCGCGAGGAGCGGAAGACCGCGGCGGCGCCTGAATCGGCGATTCGGGCAACCTCGACCATGCCCCCGAGTGTCTCGTTCAATCCGTGATCTGTCAATTGAACGTGACCGGGTGACCTGATGGCGGAGAGGAGGATCACCACATGGAAGTTTCGCTAATGGCATTGGCCGCAATCCTGGGGGTCACGGCGCCGCCGGATGTAGCGAGCTGCATCGACAGGCTCGCGAACACTCATCGCTTCTCGGGCGTCGTCTCCGTCCGCCACCCGAAGGCGACCACGGTGCGCGTAGAAGGCATCCTTGGCGGCGAAGGAAGCGCGCCAATCGCTGCAGACACCCGCTTCAACCTCGGCTCGGCAAGCAAGATGTTCACCGCTGTCGCCGTCGCTCAGTTGATCGACGCCGGAAAAATCCGCCTCGACGATCCGATCGGCCGCTCTGTCGGCGGACTCACGCCGGAGGCGGCTGCCGCCACCGTCCGGCAATTGCTCACGCACACTTCGGGACTCGGAAGCTTCTTCTCGCCAGAGAATTTGCCGGCCATCACACGCGCCCACAACGTCGCGGAGCTGCTGCCGCTCGTCGCGGGCGAACGCCCCGCGTTTCCGCCGGGCTCGCGCTTCCAATATTCGAACACCGGTTTCTTGCTCCTCGGCGCGCTGGTCGAGCGCGTCACCGGCTCGAGCTATGACGACTATCTGCGCGAGCACGTCTTCAAGCCCGCAGGCATGACCACAACCGGCCTCGATCCGGGTCCGGCGGCGAATCAGGCGAGTGGAATGACCTCGATGACGCCGCACCTTCGGCCCTCCCCGAATGGCCCGCCGCAATCGCCGGCGCAGGGCCCGCTTCAGCCCTCGCCAGCAGCAGCCATGCGCGGCAACCCGGCTGGCGGCGCGTTCAGCACGGCGGCAGACGTCCAGCGGTTCTTTGCCGCCCTGGTCGCGCACAAGCTCACCAGCGCAGCCATGCTGGAGAAGCTCACCTCGCCCGCAAGCCCGGCCCAGCCGGTGAACGGCGCGAAACCAGGACCGCAGTACGGCATGGGATTCGGCGTCGGAACCTTCGAGGGGCATCGCTGGTTCGGACACAACGGCGGCGCTCCGGGCGTCAACGCCGAGGCGGTGGCCTTCCCTGACGACGGCGTGGTGGCGGTCGTGCTCGCGAACCGGGATCCGCCCCTGGCAAGTGCCCTCTTCCGCGAGCTTCGCCCGCTCCTGTTCGACCCGGCCGCGATGAAGGCCTGCGCAAGAGCCGGCGCGCAAACCAATTGAACCACTTACGGCGCGGGCTGCGTCAGCGTTGCTTGTTGCAACACCACCTGC
Organism: Myxococcales bacterium; assembly: GCA_036488495.1. Classification (GTDB taxonomy): domain Bacteria; phylum Myxococcota; class Myxococcia; order Myxococcales; family 40CM-4-68-19; genus 40CM-4-68-19. The sequence continues at coordinate 51,704 of DASXHM010000276.1, forward strand.
GTCTGCGAGAGCGCGCGGCCGTTCATGGTGGCGCCCGTCTGCAGCACGATGTCGGTCTTCGAAAGGACGATGCCCTCGAAGTGAGAGTTCGCGCCGAAGGTGGCCTTCCCGGCAACCTGCCAGAAGACGTTCTTCGCAAGCGCGCCCCCCGCGAGCGTGACGTGCTTCGCCGCGCTCATGGTCAAGTCGCCGGTGGTCTGGAAGATCCAGACGTCGTTCGCCCCGCCCGAGATCACCACGTCGTTCGGGATGGTGACCGCGCTCGTCCACTTGTAGAGTCCCGGTGCGAGAGTGAGGCCGCCGATGTTGCCCGTGCCGAGCTCGAGATGGTCGGGCGTCGGGCGCCCGGCTGCGTCGTTGTACGCGGCCTCCATGTTGCTGACCGCGGTGGTGAGATTCGACGGCGTCGGCACGGCGTAATCGGCCGCAAACACCTTGCCCGAGACTTGGGGGCTCGAGGAGAACACGTTCGTCGAATCGGCCACGAGCGAAAAGCCGGTGATGAAAGTGGCTGCCGCAGGGCTGATGCCGATGTCACCCGTCACGGCCGACGCCGGGACGGTGGAAATGGCCGTTTTCGCGAGGACCGCGTAGCGCCCCGCGGTGCCCAGGCCGACCGCCGCGGGGCCGTGAGCGACGGCCGTGCCGGTGGTGAAAGTCCAGGAGAACGGGGCCGCAAGTGCATTGCCCGCAAGGTCGAGCGCTCCCGCCGAGATGGTAGCCGTGTACGCGCCGTTCGCGGCGAGGCTCGCCGCCGGCGTGAAGACGGCGGTGGTTCCGAACGATCCATAGGCGACCGAGCCTGCGACAGGCGCGCCGGCCTGGGTCAGGCTGAACGTCGCCGAAGTGAGCGAGGCGGGATCCATGGCCTCGCTGAAGGTGGCCGAGGCGGTCGCGTTGATGGGCACTGCCGTTGCGCTTTGCGCGGGGCTCGTGTTGCTCACGGCCGGCGCGGTCGTGTCGGCGGCGGCCCCGGTGGTGAAGCTCCAGACATGATTGGCCGCGAGCGCACGCCCCGTCGTCGAAGCCGCGCCGGAGGTGATGGTGGCGGTGTAGACCGCATTGGCAGCGAGAGGCGACGCGGGCGTGAAGGTGACCGACATGCCGCCCGGTACCGCCGCCACGCTGCCCGGCACGGCGATCGTCCCCTGCCGGACGAGGACGGTGACGCCGCTCAGCGAGCCTTCGTTCATCGCTTCGCTGAAGCTGGCAAAGATCTTGGTGTTGGTCGCGACGCCCACCGCGGCGTCGGCCGGGTTGGTGGAGCTGACGTTCGGATCGTTGCCGGCTGGCGCTGTCGCCGTGGAATTTCCGCCGCAAGCAAGAACGAAGACGAGGGCGAAGGATGCGACGGACGCAAGGGTATTGCGAAGGGCGGCCATGATGGTGCTCCTGGGACGACACTGGTTGTTCGATAGACCGGATCGGCATGCACACCGGAGAACCCGGCGCGGCTTCGGAACATCGCCTGCCGGCCGTTCACCGCCGCAGGAGTACAGCAGCAACGTAAGTCGCAATACGTACTTGTCAAACTGGCCGGCGTCGATTGGAGTCAAGCCGCCGCCGTTTGCGGAACTTTATTGTTCGAGGCCGGCCGCCGATCGAGCCCTGCAATGATTCCAGCGCTGCTGGAAGCCGTTCGCCTCGCCGCGGTTTGGAAACACGCGTAGACTGCCGTACTCCCCCGCCGCAACCGGCACGCCTTTCGCCGGATTCGGAAAACATCCATGGCACTCGACGAGACGCGTTCACTCACGCCCGAAGAACAGGCGATGGTCCATCTGCTCGAAGCTGTCTGGGACGTACCCGTCGGCCTTGGGCTGTGCGACGGGCAGGTCTCGTTCGTGCGCGTGAACCAGGCGCTCGCCAATCTCGACGGGCTGCCCATCCCCTCGCATTACCAGCACGACACGCTCCACCAGTTGCCTCGGCAGTTCGCCGATGGCCTGCGACGGGCGGCCTCGGGCGTCGTCGGCGACGTGGAGTTCGTGCGGCTCGGGCGCTCGGTGTTGGCCAAGCTGCACGCCGTGCTGGACCCGGACACCGCCAGCCCCATCGGCGTGGGTGTGGTCGCGCTGGACGTCACCGACGAGCGCGCCGCCTGCCGCAATTTCGAGGAAGCCAATCGCCTGGTCAGCGATCTCCTCGCCGATTCCACCGCCAAGGAGCTGGCGCTGGCCCGGTTGATCGACTCGGTGCAGGAGGGCGTGGTGCTCGTGGACCCGACGGGCAGGGTCAAGCAGATGAACAGCGCGGCCGCTCGAATCATGGGCCATCCTTCCGCGCAGCTGACCGGCGTCCGCTTCGACGAGGTGGGCTGGTCGAACCCGGACGGAACCGGTGGCCAAGACGCCGCAGCGCTCTTGGCGCGGGCCGTGGAGCACCCGGCGCTCTTCCACGGCGAGCTGCACGTGGGAACCGGCGCCGGCCGCACCGTCGTCGTCGCCGACGCGACCGCGCTGCGTGACACCCGGGGCCGGGTGGAGGATGTCGTGGTCTCGCTGCGCGACGTCACCAAGGAGCGCGGCGTGCTCGATGTGGCACGGTCGAACCTGGAATTCCAGCAGCAGATCATCGGCATCGTCGGGCACGATCTGCGCAACCCGCTCGCCACCATCACCGGCTCGATCAGCCTCTTGCGGCGGCAAGCCGGGCTGACGCAATCGTCGGTGGCCTCGCTGGACCGGATCGCCCGGAGCGCAGCGCGGATGGCGCGGCTGATCAGCGATCTGCTCGATTACGCCCGAACCCGCGCGCCGGGCGGCCTGCCGGTGGTGTTGGCGCAAACCGATCTTCACGCCATCTGCAGGCAGTCGGTGGACGAATGCCTCGCGGCCCATCCCTCGACCCAGATCGTGCTGGAGACGGAAGGCGATGGGCGCGGCGGCTGGGACGCGGACCGAATCGAGCAAGCCCTGACGAATCTCATCGTCAATGCGGTTCAGCATGGCGGGGGCGGTGAGGTGCGCGTACAGTCCATTGCATCCGCCGAGCAACAGGTTGAGGTCAGGGTCAAGAACGGAGGCGCGGTCATTCCGGCGGAGGTGTTGCCGGAGTTGTTCAAGGCCTATCGCCGTGGAGTCCGCGGCGGGCCGTCCAGCGACACCGGAGGCCTTGGGCTCGGCCTCTTCATCGTCGAACAGATCGTCGCTGCGCACGGTGGACAGGTACACGCAGAGTCCTCCGCCGGCGAAGGCACGACGTTCATCCTCGAGCTGCCGAGGTCTTTTCCCCTGAAGGGGCCGTAGGACAACGCGACGCGGCCGCGCGACGTGAGGCTGTCGATGAGCACCGGTGAGAATTGCGGAACGCGCGGCTTCGCCGTGGTGATGGAGCCCGACGCGGATCTGCGGGGCATGATCTGCAGCGCGCTCTTGCTCGAAGGGCATCGCGTCGAATGCGCGGTCGACTGCGCCAGCGTCCTCTCCTGGCGCGAGAGCGTTGGCCCCGCCCCGGGCGCGCTTTTACTCGCGTTGGGCGCGGCAGCTCCCGATCCGGACTGGGGCCGCCTGCAGATAGCCCTGGACCAGGACGAGCTGCTCTCGCAAGCGGCGCTGATCGTGCTCCTCACCATCCGGAACGGTCTGACCTTTCCCAAGCGCGCGCGCATCGTCCAAAAGCCGTTCGTGCTGGAATCGCTGCTGGCGCTCGTCGCAGCCGACTTCGAGGCAGCGCGAGCGAAGCGCGACTGACTCGCAAGAGTAAGACGGCCCTCGCTTGTTGCAATCGGCTCCCGAGGCGCGCAGCGTGCCCCCGCGCTTGGGGACCGCGCACTCTGGGGGTCTGTCCATGATCAGGAAGAGGATGTCACCGCGCGCGAGCGCGGGTGTCGAGGTTCGTCTTGTCGCCGCTGGCCTGCTCTCGCTGTTCGCCTTGGCCGCCTCCTGCGGGATGCCCGGCGCCCCGCCCGCCCAGGACCTCCCCAAGCGGGCGACGCCCGCAATGCTGAAAGACGACGGCCACAACAACCTGGTCGCTCCCAACCCGACCGGTGAGGCTCGCACCTTCTCGACCGCCGGCGGCATCGACACGAACAACCTCTTCTTCAAGAGCATCGGCACGAACGGCCGCTCCTGCGTTTCCTGCCACGTCGCGGCGCAGGGATGGAGCATCACGCCTTCCGGCCTGCAAGCTCGCTTCGACTCCAGCGCGGGAACCGACCCGGTCTTCCGCACCAACGACGGCTCCAATTCTCCCAACGCGGACGTCTCGACTGTCTCGGCGCGCAGGGCTGCGTATTCGATGTTGCTCAATCGCGGCGTCATCCGCGTCGGAATTGGAATTCTTCCTTCGGCGGAGTTCGAGCTTGTGGCGGTGGACGATCCGTACGGCTTCGCCAGCAGCGCCGAGCTGTCGCTGTTCCGGCGGCCTCTGCCGTCGACCAACCTGCCGTTCATCTCCGCCGTCATGTGGGACGGCCGCGAGACCTTCGCGGGCAACACCATTCATTTCGACCTCGGCCACCAATCGAACGACGCCACCTTGGGTCACGCGCAGGCCGCGACTCCGCTCACCGCCGCGCAAGAGGAGGAGATCGTCGACTTCGAAGTGCAACTCTTCACCGCGCAATCCCGCGACGACGAAGCCGGCAATCTGGAGGCGAGAGGCGGCGGCGGAGGACCGGTGCAGCTCTCGGCGACGCCCTTCCACATCGGCATCAACGACACCCTCGGCGCCGATCCGTCCGGCGCACCCTTCGACCCGGTGGCAATGACGCTGTTCGCCGCCTGGAGCGGGATCAAGTCGGGCGATGACGATGGCAGGAACGCGGCTCGGCTCGCCGTGGCCCGCGGTGAGGCCCTCTTCAACACCCGCCGTTTCAATGTCTCCGGCGTGCGCGGCCTCAACGACATCACCGGGGCGCCGGTCATCGCCGCGACCTGCACCACCTGCCACAACACCCCGAACGTCGGCGACCACTCGGTCTCGCTGCCGCTCGACATCGGCCTCACCGACGAGAGCCGAAGGCTTCCCGACCAGCCGCTCTATACGCTCCGCAATAAGATGACGGGCGAGCTGTACCGCACCACCGATCCCGGTCGTGCGCTCATCACCGGGCGCTGGGCGGATCGCAGCCGGTTCAAAGGCCCAATCCTGCGCGCGCTCGCCGCACGGGCCCCGTACTTCCACAACGGCTCGGCGGCCACGCTCGAAGACGCGGTGCACTTCTACGAAACGCGCTTCGGAGCGGCCTTCACGGCCGCCGAGAAACACGATCTGGTCGCGTTTCTCCGCTCGTTGTGAAGCTCAGGAACCGGGCACCAAGACCCGAACGCTGCCGCTCTCGGAGGCCGCGCCGTGAATCGAGCAGAAGTAGTCATAGACGCCGGCCGGCGTGATCACCACCGCCGTCGAGACGTCGCCCGCGGGGACGTCGACGGGTGTGAACGCGGTGCCGTTGGAAGTGATGTGGTGCGCGAGGCCGTCCGCGGAGCGCCAGGCGACGAAGCTTCCGAAGCGCACCGTGGCCTGGCCGCCGATTGCGCCGGCGTGCACGTCGACGACGGTGGTCCCCGCTGGAAGCTTCGAAAGGCTCGAGCTCGATGAACCGCCGCAGGCGGTGGCAAAGGCAAAAGCGACCAACAAGAGATGCCGCATGGGTCCCTCCCCGATGAATTCAGCATACCCCAAGCGGCCCATCGCCCGCTGGCTCTGCCGTCCCGCTGTCAGATTACAAGCCTCATTGATTCAATCCTCGAACGGCTAGCCCGGTAATTTGGACCCGGGCTAGCCGCCCTTTTTCACTCCCGTGCGCTTCAGTTCACCGGCGTGAGCTTGGGCGCCGCGCGGTGGTGCGTCGCCTGCTCGTAATCGAAGCCAAAGCCGATCAGCTTCGCTTCGCTGAACCGCGGCCCCGTCAAGGTCACGCCGATCGGCGAGAACGGCGGCGCCGCGAACCCCGGGAACACGGTGGTGAACTGGAACAGGCCGGCCGGCACCTGCAGGCTCGGATAACCCGCCTTTGCCGGAGCAGCCGCGCCGAAGTTGGCCGGGAACAGCACCGCGTCGAACTTCACCCCCTTGCACTGGGCGGGAATGCTGGCCGGATCGACCACACCCGCGTCGATGCACACCTGCGGCACCGGTCCGCCCGAAAAGAGGATGTCGAACCCGCAAGTCCGGCTGAGGAGCAGATCGAAAGCGCGGTCCGCCTGGTAATCAGCGGCGTCCTTGGCCTCGAAGCCCGGCTGGCCGAGATGGTCCGATCCGTCCGCGATTGCCTGGCCGTACTTGAGCGCCACGTCGGCGTGCGCGGTGTTGAAGGCACGGATGTCGGTGAGGTTGTGGACCGGGGTATCGGCCACGCTCACGAACGGCCCGAAGTCCTTGTCGGCGAGGAACGCGTTCAGGTGGTTCTTGAACCCGTTCACCAGCACGGTCGAGCAAGGCGAAGGATTGGCGCTGGTGCTGGCGCGGCGCGCGTCGACGTCGGCAGTGGTGACGCAGCTGCCGAAGTTGTCCAATGCGTTCTCCGAAGGAATGTCGCAGTCGATGAAGGTGGCGCCGAGCGCGGTCATGTCGTCCACCGCCTGCTGCATGACGGCGCGGCGGTTGGGCGAGAGGCCGAAGGCGACGCTCCAATACGGATTCTTGGGAATGGCGATGACCGCGCCCTTGAGCGAGCCGCGCTTCAAGAACTTGGTGTAATCGCGCAGGCAATTGCCGGGCTTCTGGCAGTCGCGGGTGGCCGGATCCTTGGAGTCGAAGCCGGCGATGACGCCGAGCAGCTTCGCCGCGTCGGTCACCGTGCGCGCCATCGGGCCTGCCGTGTCCTGGTCCTCGGTGATGGGCAGGATGCCGTGCCGGCTGACCAGACCGAGCGTCGGCTTGATGCCGACCAGCATGTTCGCGCTGGAGGGGCTGAGGATGGAGCCGGAGGTCTCGGTGCCGATACCGACCGTCGCGAGGTTGGCGCCGACTGCGATTCCCGGGCCCGAGCTGGAGCCGCCGGGGGTGACCGCGGGCCGGCCGTCGTTGGCGCCGGGACGGCTGTCGAGGCGCGTGTCGTACGGGTCGTAGCCGAAGCCGACGCGGCTCAGATCGGCGCCCGGCGTCTGGAAGAGTTGGAAGCGCAGTTGCGAGCTGTAGCCGCTCGGCAAACCGAGCGCGATGAAGTTGGCGAACTCGCTCAGCGTGCCCTTGCCGAGGATGATGGCGCCGGCGCGGCGCATCTTGTCCACGATGGTCGCGTCCTTCTTCGGCTGGGTGTGGCCGAGCGCGACGGAGCCCGCGGTGGTGGGCATGTCGCTCGTGGAGGTGTTGTCTTTGACGATGACGGGAATGCCAAAGAGCGGCTTCGCGTCGTCGTCGCCGCCGTCATCGCGGTCGTTGCCCAGCTTCTGGGCGTCCCGGACCGCGTTTTCGTTGACGTGCATGAAGCTGTTCAGCGGCTGATTGCCGACGCCGTTGTTGAGGGGCTGCGGCTTGTCGGTTCGATCGAAAGTATTGATTCGATCGAGGTACATCTTGACCACGTCCTGCGGCGACAACTTCCCGGCCAGGTACTGGGCCTGAATGTCGGCGATGGTGGCTTCCTCGATGTTGAAGGGTGCGGCTTGCGCGAGCGCAGGCAACGGGAGTGCTGTCACGGCGATCAGCAGTGCCAGGCGCGAAACGAGCTTCATGTGTGCTCCTTGGGGGACGTGGCCGCGGGCGACCACGACCGCGCACCCTCGCGGGGCGCAGCGACACCGTCAAGTCGGACCACCGTCGAACGGGTGTAAAGCTTGCGAAGCCCTGGCCATCGAGGCCAGCCTTCGGGCTCCTGGGCGAGCAGCGCTCGGCGGCGGTGCGGGGCTCAGCGGCGGTGCGCCTTTTCTTTGACGGGGTTCTGGTTGTAAGCCGCGGAGCCGTTCTTCGGAATACTCAGGGTCTGCCAATCCGCGCCGGCGGCGATCTTGGCGAGCAGGACGATCTGCCCCGTGTGCGAAGCCGTGTGCGCGATCGATCGGCAGAGCGCTTCGTGGACGGTGAAGCTCACACCGCGAATGGTGACGGTCTTCGTCAGATCGCCATCGGTCAGCTTGCCGAGCTCGCGGTTGACCACTTCGAACCCGGCGGCCCAGGCGCGGTCGACGTCGGCGCGGGTCCAAGAACCGTCGGCGAACTCGTCGTCCCGATTGCGCCAGTCCTTCTCGCCGTCGCTGGTCAAGAACTCAGTGAAGCGCGACTTGAGATTGCCGCTCACGTGCCGGACGATCATCGCGATCGAGTTGGCGCCGGCGACCGGCACGTGATTGAGGGCCTCCTCCGAAATCTGCGCAATCGCCTTCGTGCCATAGGTGAAGTAACGCTGATACTCGCCGGTGAAATCCTGGATGAACATCGGCCGCCTCCCGTCCGCTGGTCATTGCGGGTCTCGTCCCTTCTGCCGCATCGCGAATCCGATGACAAGGTGCGTCATCGAACCGGCATGAGCGAACAGGAGAAGAAGGAAGCGCGTACGGAAACCCAGTGCCTCCACGAAAGAGCGGTGCGGCTTGGTTCGAATCCCGGCATGACCTTCGCGCGCTGCGTGAAGTGCGCGACGGTGCTCGTCAGCGATGGGACGGCACGCATCGCCATCGCCCCGCTCCGCAAGGCTGGCTGAAGCCTCCGCGGACGAGCGCGCGCCGGCCGGATGCCGCCGGGCTGCTTCGTCTGCGGACGTTCAGGCACGAGTCGCGCTCGGTGCGCACGCTCCGTCGAGGCCACCAGTTCTGGTTGACCGACAAACAACAGGAGAGTGAGTCCATGGCGAACGAGATTCGCAGCGGCATGATCGTGCACTCGAAAGACGGCGAGCGGCTCGGCAAGGTGGTCCAGGTGGAGCGCGAATCGCTCACCATCGAGAAGGGCTTCTTCTTCCCCACCGACTACATCTGCGCGAGAGCGAACGTGCAGAGCGTCAACGGCGAGGACATCGTCATCCGGCTGACCAAGGCGGAGTTGGAGACGGGCGCCGGGATGTCCGGCGCCGGCACTTCGACCGGCGCCGGCTCTTTCGGCTCTGAGGAGCGCGTGGGCGCGACCGACCGCCTCTCGCAGCCGCGCCAGGAAAGCCGTTCCAAAGGTCAGCAGGAGGACGTGCGCATTCCGCTCGCCCAAGAGGAGTTGGAAGTGCAGAAGCGCCAACGCAAGGCGGGCGCGGTGCGGGTGACCAAGAACGTGGTGACCGAACAGAAGCAGGTCACGGTTCCGGTGGTCCGCGAAGAGGTGCGCGTGGAGCGCGTCCCTGCCAGCGCGGCCTCGACGGCGGACGGCCGGTTCGAGAACCAGAGCACCACCGTGCCGGTGATGGAGGAGGAGGTCGTGGTCAGCAAGCGGCCGGTGCTGCGCGAAGAGGTGCGCATCAGCAAGGAAGCCCATCTCGAACAGCGCCAGGTAAACGAGAGCGTGCGCCGCGAGACGGCGGAGGTCGAAGAGGACACCGACGACGACGGCACGTATCGCGCGGTCAAGGACGACGGCACTCCCTCGCACTTGTAGCCCGGGCGGCGGCGCTCCTGCCCTGCATGGGCGCCGCCCATCTGGACGAAAAGTGGCCGTTCCGGAGGGAGTCGCCACCGCCGCGTCCAGCGATTATCTCAGATACGTGAACGCCGGTACGCGGCTCCGACAAGCCAAAGACCACGTCCTCCGCACGTGGGCAGAGCGAGCCCGCAGCCGCTTGCCTGCCGCCCGTCACAGCGACGCCTTGGCGCTGATCGACGACCTCCCGTCGTTCTACGACCACCTGGTGGCCGCGCTCGAGAGCCCGAGGCCGCGCGAAGTGTCGGCGGACGCTCAGCCAGGCGCTGCACAGCACGGGCGCGAGCGGGCGCTCGATCCGGCCTGGTCGCTCGGCGAAGTGGTCGGCGAGTACCATCTGCTGCAGGCCGTGATTCTGACTGAGCTCGAACGCGGCGGAACGCTCGGCGCGGAAGAGCGCGACATCGTCCTCGAAATGATCGCAACCGCCGTCGGCAATGCCATCGCCGAGTTCGAGCGGCTGCGCAGCAGCGAGCAGAAGGAGCGGGCGACTCTCAGCGAGCAGCGCTTCGCGCAATTCGTCGAGGCGGTCAGGGACTACGCGATCTTCACCGTCGATCCGCTCGGCTTCATCACGAGCTGGAACGCCGGCGCCGAGCGGCTGAAGCAGTACACGCCCGCGGAGGTGATCGGCGAGCACTTCTCGATGCTCTATCCCGAAGAAGGCCGGCGGCGCGACGAGCCGATGGCGCATCTGCGCGCGGCGGAGCTCGAAGGCCGCTTCCGCGGCGAGGGCGTCCGGCTGCGGAAAAACGGCGAAGCGTTTCTTGCCGACGTCTCGATCACCCCCATCCACGTCGACGGGGAGCTGCGCGGGTTCACCAAGGTGGTGCAGGACCTGACCGAGCGGAACCTGATCATGCAGGAGCGCGATCTCTCGCGCAGCGAGGCTGAACAATTGCGCATCGCCGCGGAGTACCGCGAACGCTTCGTGCAGGCGCTCACGCACGACTTGCGCACGCCGCTCCAGGCAGCGAAGGCCGCCGCGGGGCTGATCGCGCGTTCGCCCGGAGACGAAACGAAGGCGCGGATCTGGTCGCTGCGCATCTCCGACGCCGTCGACCGCACCGATTCGATGATCTCCGACCTGCTCGACGCCGCGCTGGTCGACGCCGGCCAGGCCATTCCGCTGCAGATGGTCGCCTGCGACCTGAAGAAGGTCGCCGCCGACGCGGCCGACGAGCTCCGCACCCGCCACGGCGATCGCTTTCTCTTGACCACCGACGGGACGACTGACGGTCACTGGGACGCGCAGGCGATGCGGCGCGTGTTCGACAACCTGCTCGGAAACGCAGTGAAGTATGGGGAAGCGGGCGCGCCGGTCGCTCTCGCCATCCGCGGCGTCGACGCGCGCGTCCTCGTCACCGTCCACAACCGCGGCATGGTGATTCCTTCAGCGGAACAGGCGAGCCTGTTCCAGCCGTTCCACCGCAGCAAGGCCGCGCAGGCGACCGCGCACCGCGGCTGGGGGCTCGGGCTCACGGTCGTGCGCGCCATCGTCCAGGGCCACGGGGGCGTCATCAAGGTCGAGAGTTACCCGAAAGACGGCACGACCTTCACCATCGACCTGCCCGTCGACGCGCGCGCGCAGTGATCGATCATTCGTACTCGCGGATGGGCACCGGGCCGAGCGACATCAGCCGGTCGGTAAAAGCGCGCAAGGAAAAGCGCGCGCCTTCTGTCTTGCGGGCCGCGTCGTAGAGCGCGCGGAAACGCGCGGCGCCGAGGTGGTAGGTGACGATCTGCGGCGAGCTCGTCAGCGCGCGCAGCCAGAGGTTCGCGCCGAGCTGCGGATCGAGCAAGGCGTCCTCGCGCACGAGCTTCGCGATGTCCTCTTTGGTGGCGTTCTCTTTGTGCACGCGGATGTCGGCGATGGCGCGCGCACAGTTCTCCAGCGCCTTTTTGAGATGGGCAATGCGCTCCTTCGGTCCTCCCCATCCCTGTTCGAGCATCAGACCCTCGACAAACGTGCCCCACCCTTCTTCGTAGACGTCGTCGGGGAAGAGCGTGCGGATCGGGTGTGCCTGGTGCGCGGCGATCTTGAGCTGCACGTAGTGGCCGGGCAACGCCTCGTGCGCGGCGATCATCTTGCTGAAGGGCCGGTTGAAGGCGGCGAAGAACTCCGCCTTCTGCGCGAGCGTCGCGGTGTCGGGCGGGACCGGAAGGAGCAGGAGCGTGTCGCCGTCCGGGTGGTACGGCCCCGCGGGAAAGACGCCGCCGTACGCCTGGCCCGCGAGATAGGCCGGCGCCGGCGAGATCTTCAGCGTGAGCGGCTCCGGCAGCGTGATCACCTGTCGCTTGCGCACGAGCTCCGCGAGCTCCAGCACCGACTCTTGCCAGCGCCTGGTGTAGACGGCGACGTCGATATCTCGATCGGTTTCGATGGCGGCGAACAGCCTGCGCAGGCGCGCCTTCTCGTCCTGCGGCATCGGCTCGGAGGACACGAGCTGCGACCAGACCTCTGCGCCATAGAGCGCGGCCTCGGCGCGCAGCGCGACCAGGTCCTGCTCGAAGCGCGGCAAGAGCTGCGCGGGCGTTTCGGTCTCGTCGAGGCCGATGCGAAAGACCTCGTCGTAGTCCTTGCCCAGCCTCGCCGATCCGCTCGCCGGCAGCTTGTCGAGAAACGCAGCGAAGTCCATGAGCGCCTTGCCTGCGACCTGCCCGGCATCGGAAAGCGACGGATCGAAGCGGGCGAAGTTCTGCGAGAAGAGCCTTCCGAGCTGCAGTGCCTGCTTCCGCGCCGGATCGAGGTGCTCGGGCGCGATCTGGTCGGCCTTCGTCTTCGACAGCGCGGCCTTCGCTTGCGCGCAGAGCCTCGGCACCTGCCGTGCCCGCGCGTCGAGCGCCTTGACGCGGTGCTCGTGCGGCTGGTCTTCGCGCAAGAGCAGGTAGATCACGGACTCGGAAACGACGCCGGTCCAGAACCCCGGGTTGCGCCCGGGCTGCGCGCGCTGTCGCAGCTTGAGCCGCTCCTCCGCGACGGCGCGGCGCAAGGCGTGCAGGTCGAGGCGGTCATCGCGATTCGCGGGTTTCAGTTGCCGCGCGCGCTCGTCGACGGTGTCGAGATACGCGAGCCAGGCGGGCAAGGTCGAGAAGTCTTCCAGCTTCGCGTCGAGCTCACTCCGCCCCGCTTGCGTGGCGCGCGACGGATACTGCGTAAACCAGCGCTCGATGAATTCCGAGGTGAGCGAATCGACCGACGTCAGCGCGAGCAGGATCGCGAGGATCATCGCGCAACGCTAACCGAAACCACCGGCACAGTCGCCGGTCGCGCTCTTTGAGCGCGTGCCTCGCGGCGGCCTGGAGCGATCGTGAGGATCGCTCGTGGCCGGCAGCGAACCAGCGTTGTCCACATAGATTGACGCCGGAGGATCCGCGATGAAATGGGCTTTGCATGAGGCGCGACTGAAGACGGGGTGGTTGTCCGCGATCGCTCTTGCACTGACCAGCGCGTGCGCCTCGACTCCGGGATCGGGCACACTGCTGTCGAACGCATCTGTTTCGACGGCCGTCGTCAACGACGCCATCCTCTACGCGGGTTCCGCGCAGTCGATTCTCGCGATCCCACTAGATGGCGGGGCGCCGCAGACCCTGGCACCGTCCGCCGGCGGTGCAAGTCTCGCCGCCAGCGCGGCCGACGTCTTCTGGATCGAGGCGAACCCGAACCTGGGTTCGACGGGCTCTACGGTCAGGGCAGTACCGAAAACGGGTGGCGCTGTGCGGATCGTCGCGGTCGACACGATCCGAGGTGACAACCTGCACGTACAGGATGACACGCTATTCTGGGACAGCGAAGACCGCGCCGTCCATGCTGCTGCGGCGGCGGGTGGCCAGGTGCGACAGCTGGTATCGATCCCGGACGCGGGTTGTGTCTTAGCTGGAACGGATGCGACTCAAGTCTATTTTTTCGAGTACGACGTGCACACGGGCGAAGGATTCGTGGACGCGATTCCACCGGACGGCACGGGAACGGCGGTGCGGCTCGCGCCGGGCGGGCAACCGTTGCAGGAAGCATTCCTGCCCGGGGCCCTGCTCTGGACTGACTTTCACGGGAACACCCGGGTCGTCGTGCGAACCGACTTGGTCAGCGGACAGACGACGGACGTTGGTGTCTGGCTGCCCGGCATCAATTGGATGGGCGTCGACACTGCCGGTGGATATACCTCCAGCTCTCTCTGCAGCGACGGCGAAGACGGCGATGCGGCGGGTTGTGCGTCTTCACTACAAGATTTGAGCGGACGGATTATCGCCGCCTCGAATAGCGCCGCGCACGGTCTCGCGTTGGACGCGACGTGGGTCTATTGGAATGTGGCCGGCGCCGGCGTCTATCGGGTCCGACGCTGAAGATTCTTCAGCGTCGTCGCCGATAAAATAATTACTGATAAAATAACTACTCGGCCTTCATCGCGACCAGGGGGTCGACCCGCGCTGCGCGCCTCGCCGGCAGCCAGCAGGCGACGGCGGCGACCGCGCACAGCACCGCGCAAGCGACGGCGAGCGCGAACGGATCGGCCGGCGCCACTTCGAACAGCATGGCGCGCAAGAAGCGGCTCAGCGCCGCGGCCGCGGCGACTCCAACGCACGCTCCTACCGCGACCATGGCCATGCCCTGCCTCAAGACGAGCCGCAGAACTCCGCCCGCGGTCGCGCCCAGCGCGAAACGAATGCCGAGCTCGCGCGTCCTCTGCACCACCGAATAGGAAATGACCCCGTACACGCCCATCGCGGCGAGCAAGAGCGCGAGCGCGCTGAAGCCGGCCAGGACCAGGGTGAAGAAGCGGGTCCCCTCGATGGACCCGGCCATGGTGGCCGAGAGCGGCCGCGCCGCGAAGATGGGCAAGTCGGGATCGAGATCGCGCATGCGCCGCCGCGCTTCCGCCTCGAGCAGGGCGGTCGACGCCGTCGAATGAACGAGGACGGTGAAGCCGCCGACCGGCGCCTGCGCGAACGGCAGGTAGACCATGGGCGGCGGGGGCCGCGAGAGCCCGAACTGCCGTACGTCCCGCACCACGCCGACGATCTCGCCGCCTGCGTCGACTTCGCCCTTGCCGTCGTCGCCGTCCATCCCCCACCCAAGCATGATGCGCTTGCCAATCGGGTCTTCTCCGGGAAACGTCTGCCGGACGAACGCCTCGTTGACCACCGCGACCTGAGGCCGGTCGCGCCGGTCGCTCTGGTCGAACAGGCGGCCCTTGAGTAGCTGCAGGTCGAGCGCGCGGAAGAAGTCGGGCGTAGACGGCCGGATCTCCGCGACCGGATTGGTGCCGGGCGCGCCGACGGGCCGGCCTTCCACCCGGTACGAAATGCCGAAGTTCGAGCGGACGAACGGCGAGGACAGGCTGGCCGCGGCAGCGTCCGCGCCGGGGAGCTGCCGCATCGCCTCGACCGTCCGGTCGACCATCTCGCGCTGCGAGCGCGGAGTGGGATATTTTGCCTCGGGAAGCGCAACGCGGAAAGTGAAGACGTGATCCGGTCGGATGCCCGGATCGACCCGCAACAAATGAGTGAGGCTCTTGAGCAAGAGCCCCGCGCCGGCGAGCAGCACCACGGCGAGCGCCATCTCCACCGTGACCAGCACCGCTCGGGTGCGGGCGCCGCCGAAGCTGGTGGTGGACGGTCCGGATCGGCGGAGCACTTGCGCCACGTCAGCCCGAGCGGCGTGCAGGCCGGGAATGAGCCCGAAGACCGCTCCC
>DASXHM010000297.1:0-5644 GCA_036488495.1 Myxococcales bacterium
CAGACCTACGAGACGTTGAAGCCGCAGATCCAGCAGGCGGTCACCCAGCAGAAGCTGCGCGCCAACCTCGACAAGACGCTCGCGGACCTGAAGTCCAAGCACCAGGTGAAGACCTCGATGGTGCGGCTCGATCTGCCGCGCATCCAGGTGGACGCGAAGGGCCCTTCGCGCGGTCCGGACCAGGCCAAGGTCACCATCGTCGAGTTCAGCGACTTCCAGTGCCCGTACTGCGGCCGTGAATTCGGCGTGATCGAGAAGCTGATGAAGGACTACGACGGCAAGGTGCGGCTCGTCTTCCGCAACTTCCCGCTCGAGATCCACCCCTTCGCCGCCAAGGCCGCGGAGGCCGCCGACTGCGCCGCCGACCAGGGCAAGTTTTGGCAGATCCACGACAAGATGTTCACCAACCAGGAGAAGCTCTCGGTCGACGATCTGAAGAGCTACGCCAAGGAGATCGGGCTCGACACCGCCAAGTTCGACAAGTGCCTGGACAGCGGCGAGAAGCAGGCGCAGGTGGCGGAGGACCAGAAGGCGGGCCAGGCCGCAGGCGTCAGCGGCACTCCGGCGTTCTTCGTCAACGGCATCTTCATCAACGGCGCGCAGCCGTACGAGCACTTCAAACAGACCATCGATCGCGAGCTGCAGAACAAGAGCTAGGCATGCGCATTTCCAAAGGCTTCGTTCCGACGCTGAAGGAAGTCCCGGCCGACGCGACGGTAGCCTCGCACCAGCTCCTGGTGCGGGCCGGGTACATCCGGCAGCTCTCGGCCGGGATCTACTGCATCCTGCCGCTCGCGCAGCGGTCGCTCCTCAAGATCACCGCCGTCGTCCGCGAGGAGATGAACCGCATCGGGGCGCAGGAGTTCTACATGCCTGCGTTGAACCCGCGCGAGGTCTGGGAGGAGTCGGGCCGCTGGGCGGTGATGGGCGAGAACATGTTCCACCTCAAGGATCGGAAAGGGGCGGACCTCTGCCTCGCCATGACCCATGAGGAGATCTTCACCTTCATCGCCCGCTCGGAATTGCGCAGCTACCGGCAGCTCCCGCAGTCCTGGTACCAGATCCAGACCAAGTTCCGGGACGAGGCGCGGCCGAAGAGCGGGCTCTTGCGGGTGCGGCAGTTCACCATGAAGGACAGCTACTCCTTCGACCTGAACGCTTCCGGGCTCGACAAGTCGTTCGAGGCGCACCGCCAGGCGTATGTCCAGATTTTCGCCCGTTGCGGCTTGAAGACAATCCAGGTCGACGCGCATTCGGGCGCCATGGGCGGGTCGGGCTCGACCGAGTTCATGGTCCCGACCGACGCCGGCGAGGATCTGATCGCCTCCTGCGAGGCTTGCGGGTACGCCGCCAACACCGAGAAGGCTTCTTCTCGCGTGGACAGCGAGGACAAGCACAAGCTCGCCGGCGAGACGCCGCCGTTCGAGGAGTTCGCGACTCCGGGCGCGGTCACCATCGAGGCGCTCTCGGCCAAGCCGTACGGCGTCGCGGCGGATCAGCAGCTCAAGACGCTCGTCTACGTGGCGGACGACAAGCCGGTCGTCGCCATCGTGCGGGGCGACGATCAGCTCAACGAAGCCAAGCTCCAGACGGCGACCGGCGCCCAGGTGCTGCGGCCCGCGCACCCGGAGGAGATCCCCAAGTGGATGGGCGCCAAGCCCGGCTCGCTCGGCGGCGTCGGCGTCCAGAGCGCGCGGGTGTTTCTCGACAACCGGCTGGTGGCGCTCACCAACATGGTCACCGGCGCCAACAAGGACGGCTTTCACCTCCGCAACGTCTCGGTGCCGCGCGACCTTTCGCACGCGACCCCTGTGGACCTGCGCACCGTCAACGCCGGCGAAGGCTGCCCCAACTGCGGAAAGCCGCTCGTGGTCGGCAAGGCGCTCGAGGTCGGGCACATCTTCAAGCTCGGCACCCGCTATTCCGAGTCGATGGCCGCCCGCGTCCTCGACGAGAGCGGGCGCGAGGTGCCGATGGTGATGGGGTGCTACGGCATCGGGGTGGAGCGGATCCTCGCCGGGGCGGTCGAGCTGCACCACGACAACGACGGCATCCGCTTTCCCATGAGCATCGCGCCGTTCCACCTCGCGCTGCTCCCCTTGCAGATGCAGGACGCGGCGGTGCGCGACACGGCCGAGAAGCTCTACGCCGAGCTCTGCCAGGCGGGGGTGGAAGTGCTGCTCGACGACCGCGACGAGCGCGCCGGAGTGAAGTTCAAGGACGCCGACCTGATCGGGCTCCCGCTCCGCATCGCCATCGGCAAGAAGGGCCTCGCCGAAGGCAAGGTCGAATGGAAGCCGCGCGGGTCTTCCCAGGTCGAGCTGCTACCTGTCGCGGAGGTGGTCTCGCGGGCGACCTCGGCGGTCAAGGACGCGGGCGGACAGCTCAGCGCACGATGGGATCCACCCCGAAGGTGAAGCTGCCTTGCACGGGTGCGGAGGGTGACGGCGTGAGAGGGACGCGGCGATGAACGGGCGCGATCGCATCTGCGTTGCGCTGGACGTGCCGGATCTCGCTTCCGCGGTGCAGCTTGCGGGCAAACTAGCCGGGCACGTCGGCATGCTCAAAGTCGGCCTCGAGCTCTTCGCGGCGCACGGGCCGGCCGCCGTCGAAGCGGTGCGCGGCTTCGGGCTGCCCATCTTCCTCGACCTCAAGCTGCACGACATTCCCCAGACGGTCGAGAGCGCGGCGCGGGGAGTGGCGAAGCTCGGGGTGCAGCTTTTGACGGTGCATGCTTCGGGCGGCAGCGAGATGGTCGCTGCGGCGAAGCGCGGCCTCGGCGCCTCGGGGACGAAGCTGCTGGCGGTCACCGCGCTGACCTCGCTCGGGCCTGCGGAGCTCGACGCCATCGGGCTCCCGCGCGATGCGGTGCCGCGGCTGGCGAAGCTCGCCGTGCAGGCCGGTGCCGACGGCATCGTCTGCTCGCCGCAGGAAGTCGCGGCGCTAAGCGCGCTGCTCGGACCGGGACCGCTCCTGGTCGTGCCCGGCATCCGTCCAGCCGGGGCGGCAGCGGGCGATCAGCGGCGCACCGGAACGCCTGCGGAAACCGTCCGCGCCGGTGCGACCTATCTCGTGATTGGCCGGCCGTTGCGAGACGCCCCCGACCCGGCCGCTGCCGCCCATGCGATTGCCGCCGAGATCTAGCGCGCTCGTCGCGATCTTGTTTGCCTGCGCTCACCCGCAGGCAGTGTCCGGAGCGGACGGCGTCGTCGAACCCGGAGCGCTCGTCATCTTCGGCGAGCTGCACGGAACCGATCAGATCCCCGCCTTCGTCGGCGACGTCGCAGTGGCGGCCGCGCGGAAGGGCCGCGTCCATGTCGGCCTCGAGCTGCCGGTTGGCGACGAGCCCGGCAAGACGGCGCTGTGGCATGGACCCGCGCAGTACGGAGTCAGCTCGCGTGCAATGCTGGGGCTGATTGAGAGGCTGCGCGCCGCGGGGATCGACGTCTATTTCTTCGACGATCGCTCGCTCGGGATGGATCACCGGGATGAAACCATGGCCGCCGCGATCGCCCGGCACCGTGCGCTCGCGCCAGGCGACATCCACCTCGTGCTGGTCGGCAACTATCACGCGCGGAAGGCGATCGGCGCGCCGTGGGATCCGCAGAAGCGCTGGATGGCGAGCTACCTCGCCGGCCCGCGCGTCGTCACCCTCGACGTTTCCTATCCGTCCGCCACGGTCTGGAGCTGCCTCCAGACTGCCACAGGCCAGGACTGCGGAATACACGAGCTGAAGAAGAGCGCTTCAGCGTCGCCGCGCGGCATCGTCCTGCAGCCCAATCCGGAGCTCGGTTTCGACGGCACGTACTCGGCGGGGCCGCTCACCGCTTCGCTGCCGGCGTTCCCGTAGGCCGGGACGATCAGCGGCGGTCGCGGTACTTGGCGTCGAGCTCGGCGCGAAGCGCCTCCGGGTCCTTCGGCGACCCGGCCTTCTTCGCGAGCTGCTCCAAGACCGCTTTTGCCTTCTCGTCCGGGCCGTCGGCGGTGACGATGCCCTTCGACTTCGCCACCTTGACGTCCCAATCGACCGAGGCTTCGCGCGCCCACTCCTGCAGTTGCCGGACGGTGAAGAGCGCGTCGGCGTACGCCATCACCGCGTCGTCGTGCGGATCGACTTCGCGGAACTTGCCGGGGTCGGTCTCGTATTCGACCAGATACAACCGCGCCTCGCCGTAGAGATACTTGTCGCGGCCGTTGCCGAAGGGGCCATCGGTCGCATGCACGTGGTTGGGCTCGCTCCAGGCGGGCCGGCGGCGCGCATCGCCCACGGCTTCGGCGGCGATGCGCACGGCCATCGCGTCGGTGACTTTCGAGCGGCTGCGGTAGCCGAGGGCCTGCGGGTCGGAGTGCAGGTGCGGCGGGTGCGAGCGGCAGCCGGCCAGGGTGCCGAGGGCGATGGCGACGGCGAGCGAGCGCATCGGCCTGACGGTCGCACACATCCCGCTTCACTTCCACTCGGCGCGCGCCCCGGGTAGGACAGGAAACGGCGCATCGACTCCGCGCAGGTGCTTGTCCCAGAACCACGACGTCGCCGTTTCGATCTGCCGCAGGTGCGAGGGATCGGCAGGGGAGCGCGGCCGGCCACCCGAAAACGTCGCGTGATCCGCGCCCTCGATCACGACCAGGCCTTGCGAAGGACCGGACAGGCTGCGAAACGCGTCCTCGCGCCAGACGGCTGGCTCGCCGAGGACGCCCAGATCTTCCGTCCCGGTCATGCACAGGAGCGGGGCGTGGATGGAAGCCCACGATTGGCCGAGCAAGCCGCGCGAGCCGTTGCCGGGAGGCGAGAGCGCGAGAAACGCCTTGGCTCGCGGCTCCGCGTACGACCGCCAGGCGTCGCCCACCCGGATGCGCGCGCCGGCACAGAGGAGCGCGGTGTACGCGCCGTACGAATGCCCGCCGATGCCCACCCGCCCGAGGTCGAGCTTGCCGGCGAGCGCGCGCACGTGCTCGGGCAACGTCTCCAGCGCATCGACGGTGCGGCGGATGTCGAGAGGGCGTTTGGGCCAGTTGCGCGGATCGTCGATGGCCTCTTTCATCGCGCGCAGCTCCGCGACCGAAGGCTTCTCCACCTCCACCACGCCCGCCGGGACGTTCTCGCGGTGCGACGGCAACACCACCACGTAGCCGCGTTCCGCCCAAGCCTGGGCGAGAAACCCGTAGCCGAGCCGCGACCCGCCGAGCCCATGCGAGAAGACGATGACCGGCGCCGGGCCCTCGAGGTTCGCGGGGTAATGGACGCGGACCGGCAAATGGCCCGGCAGCGTGCGATCCGCGATCACCGCCCGGGCCGCGGCTGCAGGTGCGCGACCGCGCCGTTCATCGAATACAGGTACGAGCCGTCCGGCTGCCGGGCGTTGGCGAGGAGGCCCATCATGCTGCGCAGCATCGCGTTCGTCGACAGCCACCCTTCGTTGGGCCGGAACCTCACGTGCAGGTCCGCCTGCGAGAGCGAGAAGAGGGGGCGCAGCGCGACGTTGCCGTCGGCCTCGATCTCCACGTCGCCGCCGCGCGCGGTGGCTTTCTCGATCTTCGCCACGCCCTTGTCGACCGTGGCCGCTCCTTCCAGCTTGCCGAGCATCGTCTTCGGCAAGGTCATTCCCATCATCGAGCCGCTGAGCACGACGCTGTCCGCGTTGAGCTG
>DASXHM010000231.1:0-2714 GCA_036488495.1 Myxococcales bacterium
CCAGGACGCCATCGCCTTCTTCCTCGCGACCGGGCGCATCCAAGGGCGCGCGACGCAGTCCGGCGGAGGCGTCGACCTCTCGGGGGCGGCGACGAGCGTGTTGGGAAGCCTGCTCTTCGGCCAGGTGCGCAAGCAGCTCGCAAGCGTCCTGCCGGTGGACGTGCTCACCATCGACACCAGCACGCAGGAGGCTTCGGTCGGCAAATACATCGGCGACCGGATCTTCATCGGCTACCGACAGCGGCTGACGCCGGCGCCGAATGAGAACACGAGCGAAGGCAGGATCGAGTACGAGTTCAACCGCGCGGTCTCGGCGGAGGCGACGGTGGGCGATCGCAACAGCGACATCTCGGTGCTGTACACGAAGGACTTCTAGTCGCGGCCGCCGCAGGCGGCTTGGCGACTACGCTTCTGGACGCGCTACCGATACCGGATCCGGATCACCCAGCCGAGCCGCAAGAGTCCCTTCAAGACGTGCGGAACCCGCCTGAACAGGTGCGTGGACGGCGGCCGGCGCTCGCGCAGCGCGATGGGGATCTCGCGCACGTCGCGGCCCATCCGCTGCGCGCGGATGACGAGCTCGGAGGCGAACAGGTCGCGGTCGACGACGCAGGCGCGCGCGACCTCCAGGATCCGATCGCGGCGGAACGCCTTGAGGCCGTGGGTGTCGGTGCCGGTGAAGCCGGTGGTGATGCGCAAGAGGATGGTGATGACGCGGGTAGCGACGCGCCGCAGGACCGGCCGGGCATCGTCCGCGCCCTTCATCGCCTTCGATCCGATCACCAGGTCCGCGCCCTCGGCCAGAAGCGGCAGCGCCCGCTCATAGAAGCTGACGTCGCAGAGATCGATTTCATCGCAGACGACTTCCGCTCCCTTGGCGTCGAGGATGCCGCGCTTGAGCGCCTTGCCGTAGTTCGGCTCGTCGCCGTGCAGGTGGCGCACGCGCGGCAAGGTCTTGGGCAGGTCGCGCAGGATGTCGAGGGTGCCGTCGCGCGAGCCGTTCTCGGAGAGGATGACCTCGTAGTCCCACCCCAGCGCATCGAGCTTCTTGCACAGCTCGGTCGCCGCTTCGCGGACGATCTTCGCCTCGTTGTAGACGGGGATGACGATGGAGATCATTGCCCGCGCGCCGCCGCCCGCCCGGAGAGGAGCGCGTCCTCCATCGAGCTGTACTCCCAATTGCCGTATCGCCCGGCGGGCACGACCGAATGCTTGCGCAGGTGCTCCGAAACCGCGGCGCGAGCCTGGGCGTGCGCGTGGTCGAAGAGCACGTACGCGACCGGGATGGTGCGCGCGCGAACCAGCTCGACCTGCGCCTCTTCGACAAGCCCGCACTCTTCCAGGCCCGCCAGCGCCTGGGCGATCATGCGCTGCGTGTCCGAAGGTCCGCGGTGGGAAAACTCGACCGCGAAGCTGCGAAACCCGCGCGGCGCCAGCGCCGGATTCACTTCGCTCGGCGAGCCGATCCGGTAGAAGGCGAACCGCTTCTCCGGAAAGTACGCCCAGTGGAAGCGCTCGCCGCCTGCGTCCTTCGCCCCCACCTCCACCACCGTGACCGAGACCGCGCGCAGCCTCGCCGCCGCCTCGCGCACCTCGGCGGGCGCATCGGCGGCGAGCTCGACGGCTTTCGGCAACGGGGCCGTCCACACCAGCCGATCGTAGGCGACCTCTTCACCGCCGGACAGCCGCGCACGCTTCGCTTGCAAGTCGAGCCGCTCGATCCGCGTCCCGGTCCGCACTTCCCCGCGCAGGTCGCGCTCGATGCCGCGGACGAGCGATTCGATGCCGCCTTCGCGCGGATACCAGAAGGTGGCGTTGTAGCCGGCGTCCTCTTTCGGCCGGCCGACGGCCCCGCGGACGATCTCACGCAGGGTGGGTTTGGGGATGAAACGGCCGCCCCATTCCGGCGACAGCTCCTCGCAGGGCACGGTGAAGAGCTTCTCGTTGTAGGGAAACATGAACTTGCGGCCGAGACCCGGGCCCAGGTGCCGCTGGATGAACTCGGCCGCGTTCAAGAGCGGGCGCTCGCGGAGCTCCTGTCCGGACGGCCCGATGGTCGCCTCGACGAAGCCCACCAGGCACTCTTCGATGGTCTCGGTGGGAAGGCCGTGGAGGTTGAACTGGTAGGGAAACCCGGTCCAGACGCCTTCACTGTAGACGAGGGCGCGCCTCTGCACTTCGAGCAGATTTCCTTCGAGCCACGCCCCTTGGATGAGGGCCTTCATCGAAGGATCGCGCGCGTGCAGCCAATGCCCGGTCCAGTCGAAAGAGAAGCCCGAGACCACGTCCGTGCGGCAGAGTCCGCCCAGCCGGTTTTCGGCCTCGACCAACAGTGCGGATTGGCCCAGCTCGCGCGCGCAAGAGAGCCCGGCGAGGCCGCCGCCGACGATGAGCGTGCGCGCCATGTGGGTCTCCGCTTACCACGGAAAAGGCCCGGTGTTTCGTTGGCGGGCCTCGCGCCTTCGGTGTAGCGTACGCCCCTTCCGTCATGAGCGTCATGAGCGTCGAATACGCCGGGGAAGTGCGTTGAAGATCTCGTGCCCGAATTGCGCGGCGGCGTACGAGTTAGACGACTCGCGCGTGCCCGCGGCGGGGCTCGCGATCAAATGTCCGAAGTGCAAGAGCCCGTTCACCGTGCACAAGGCGGCGGACGGCAAGGCCGCCATCAAGCCAGGCACCGGTCCGCTGCCGGCGGCCGGCGGCCGCACTCCGGG
>DASXHM010000181.1:0-6480 GCA_036488495.1 Myxococcales bacterium
CGCCGGAGCCAGCGTCGAGGCTTCCAGCGCCATCACGCCGCGCTCGCCGGCTGCCGTCGCCGCGAAGCGCATCTCCTCGGCAATCCGCGCATGCTCGTCGAGACGGCCGCGCACCTCTTGCTCGAAGCGACCGACCATGTCCCAGATGGAGGCCGCGTCGATCTCCAGCTCGATGCGCAGCATCTCGGCCCGCGCGTGGCAATCCTCTTTGCGCGCTAGCATCAGCGCCGCTTGGGCGTGCTCGACCGAGTCGCGCGAAGCCTTCAGCCGGAACACGAGCCGTTGCACGGTGCCTATCCCATCCGCGTAGGCGTGGGCGGCGGCCTCCAACCGGACCGCGTCGTGCAGGTCGATGCCGCGCAGCTCCTCGTCGAGCCGGACTGCTTCCACCGTGGCCCGGCTGAGCTGCTCCGTCAGCCGGTCGTGAGCTGCCGACGCGCCGTCAAGCGCCGCCATCGCCGAAAGCACCTTCGGCAGCAACTTGTCGGCATGTTCCAGCACGCGCCCCCACCTGAGAGCATGTCTATCGCGCGCCGGAAGGCACGGGCAATGTAGGTGCCGCCCTTACGCCCGTGCTGCCCTTACGCCCGTGCTGCCCGACGTGCGTGCGGCTCTTACTGGAAGAGCTTCGACCACCAGGTGTAGTCGCAGCCGCCTCGCCCGATCGGCCCGAACGACGACGCAATGGCGGTGCCGTCCCGGCCGATGGTCAGCATCTGCCCGTCCACGAGCGACACGCTCCCGCAGCTCTTTCCCGACGGCGCGAAGACCTGCACCGCGCCCGAGATGCCGGCGAGCAGCCCCGAATCCGGAACGAGCTGGAAGCTCGCGTACGCCTTGCCGCCGCGCACGATCTTGAGATCGTTGCCATTCACCGCGAACGCCGGCACCGCGGTCGGAGTCGTGCTCGCGCTGGCGAGCGACGCAAGCCATACGCCGCCATTGCCAAGAACCGCGCCGCCGCCGATCAGCGGCTCGAGCCGCGGCTGCCAATTCGGCACGACCGGCTGGGTGAAGGGCGCGATCGCGAACCACGCCGTCAGCGGCGTTCCCTGGCGGTCGAGCCAACGTCCTGCGATCAGCCCCTTTGCGAGTCCGACCGAGCCCGCGCCGGTCTGCACCACGACGAGAGTGTGATCGAGAGCGTCCGACAGCGCGACGCCCGGTTCGGCGCAGCCCGGTCCGCCCAGATCGACCTTGCTGACGAGATTGCCCGCCGCGTCGAAGCGCGAGACGACCAGCGCTCCCACCGGATTGGTGGCCGGGCTGTCGCAGTCCTGACGGAGCGCGACGCTGCCACCGGTCACCGCCTCAGAGACCGCGAAGGCGTTGCCCGCGCTAGCGAGAGAGTTTCCCAGCTCGACGGTCGCAATCTCCGCGCCCGACGGCGCCCAGGTGACGAGCGCCGTCAGCGTCGTTCCACCGATGCTCTGGAAGCCGGATGGCAGGCCGACGAGCCCGAAGCTCGAATGGTCGCTGTTCGGCTGCTGTGTGCCGTCTGCGGAGAAGAACGCCGTCGGCCCGTCGCCGAAGCCGGCAAGCTGTGCGGCGATGTTGCCCTGGCCGTCGCTGGTCGCTCTCGAGCAGCCGACCTTGTTGCTGTGGAGGTCGAGCGTCCTTTGCACGGGCGTCCCGACCGAAGCGGGAACGAGGCCTGTGCACTCGTCAGTGGTCGGTGGCGGCGCGTTCGCGACGAAGTTGACGAAGACCGTGTTCGCCGAGGCACTGGTGAGAATGCAGGAGGTGCCGCTGCACGCTCCTCCGTAGCCGGCAAAGGTAGAGGTTGCATCCGCTTTCGCGGTCAGCGTGACCGGCGTCGAGCCGATGCTCATCGCGCAGGCGCCGGGGCAATCGATGCCCGCGGGCTGGGAAGTCACCTGGCCGTGCCCGGTCCCGACCAGCTGCACGGTGATGACGGTTCCGTTCGCTTGCCCTTGAGCGAAGGTCGCGGTGACGTCCATGTCGCTCGCCATCGAGACGCTGCACGCGCCCGTTCCCGAGCACGCTCCGCTCCACCCGCTGAAGGTCGCCGCGGCGCCCGGCGTCGCCGTGAGCTGCACGGTCGCGGAAGCATCGACAGTCTGTTGGCAGTCGGCCGTGCAGGTGAAGGCGGGCGTCGTGGCCGTGACTTGACCCGGCCCTGCGAGGTGGATGGTCAGCTTGTGCTGCCCCGCCGCGGGAGTGCCGCCATTTCCGGAGCCGGCCCCGCTGTTCGAGCTGCTACCGCCACAAGCCACAAGACACACCGCCGCCGCCAACGCCGTCAGACGCATGCATGTACCCCCGCGCCACCAAGGTCGGCATCCGTCCAAAAAAGCGGAACTGTGAAAACTCAGCGGAGGGTCAACCGAGCGCCCGCCAATGCTGCGCGCTTTCGCGCTCCGCCCGTCGCCGGCGAAGCCGGCTCCTCCTTCAGCCTAGATAGGCGGCGAGGACTTTTTCGTTCTGGCGCAGCTCGGCGGGCGTTCCTTCCACCGCAATCCGGCCGCGCTCCATCACGTAGCCGTAGTCGGCAACGGCCAGCGCCATCTTCGCGAACTGCTCCACGAGCAGCATGGTCATGCCCTCCGACTTGAGCCGCTCGATGGTGCGGAAGACCTCCTGGACGATGACCGGCGCGAGGCCCATCGAAGGTTCGTCGAGCAGCATCACCTTCGGCCGCGCCATCAGCGCGCGCCCGATGGCGAGCATCTGCTGCTCGCCGCCGGAGAGCGTCCCCGCGAGCTGCTTGCGGCGCTCCTTCAGCCGGGGAAACAGCTTGTAGACATGATCCAGGTCCGCCGCCGCCCGGGCCTGAAATCCGAAGAAGTGCGGCAGCCGCCGGTATGCGCCGAGGAGCAGGTTGTCCTCGACCGACAGCGGTCCGAACACCTTGCGGCCTTCCGGCGAGTGGGCAAGCCCGAGCCGCGCGATCCGCGCCGCCGAGAGCGTCTGCACCGGCCGGCCTTCGAGCGTGACGCTGCCCTTGCTGGGCCGGATCATCCCGGAGATGGCGCGCATGGTGGTGGTCTTGCCGGCGCCGTTCGCGCCGATCAGCGCCACCACGGTGCCAGCCTTGACCGTCAGCGTGGTGCCCGAGAGCACTTCGCTCAGCCCGTACCCTGCGTGCAGCTCGTTCACCACCAGCACGTGAGCTCTCCTACGCGGTCGCCGTCGGCAAGGCCGGCTTCGATTCCACCTCGCCCAGGTACGCCTCGATGACCTTGGGGTTGCGTTTCACCTCGGCGGGCGAACCTTCGGCGATGAGCTTGCCGCCGTCCAGCACGGTGACCACGTCGCAGAGGCCGCTGACCACGTCCATGTGGTGCTCGATCAAAACGATCGTCACTCCGCGGTCGCGCACCTTCTTGATCACTTCCATCTGCCGCTGGATGTCCATGTGCGAAAGGCCCGCCGCCGGCTCGTCGAGGATGAGCACGTCCGGCTTGCGCGCGACCGCCCGGGCGATCTCGAGGAAGCGCTGCGCGCCGTACGTCAGATCGCGCGCCGGGGTCAGCGCCTCCTTGCGCAGGCCGACGAACTCCAAGAGCGCCAGCGCATCCGCCCGCGCCCGCGCCTCCTCGCGGCGGCCGAGGCCGAGCAGCACGAGCGGCAGGTTGCGGGAAACCGGATACGCCCCGCGCAGAGCCACCATCACGTTTTCCAGCGCATTCATTCCGGTGAAGAGCTGCAGGTTCTGGAAGGTGCGGGCGACGCCGGCGCGCGAGGTCTTGAGGAGGCTCCCCGACGGCAGCGTTTCGCCGCGAAGTACCAGCTCGCCGGAGGTGGGCGTGTAGAGGCCGGAGACCACATTGACAACCGTGCTCTTGCCCGAACCGTTGGGCCCGATGAGCCCGTGGATTTGCCCCGAGAGGATCTTCATCGAGAGCCCGTCCACCGCCTTGACGCCGCCGAACCAGCGCTTCAAGTCGCGCATCTCCAAGATCGGCGTCGCGGTCCGCTCGCGGCGCTCCGGCAGGACGCTCTCCAGTGGCGACGGCTCGGGCAGCACCTGCGGCGGAATCCGGAAGAGGTTGGTCAAGAACTTCGAGGCAAAGCCCATCAACCCTTCGGGCAACCCCACCACCACCGAGAACAGCATCAAGGCGAAGATGGCGCGCCGCCAATCCTCGGTGTTCGACACCAACGCGCCGCCCGCCACCAACACTCCGGTCGCGACCACCGGCGCGAGCGCCTGGAAGGGCTTCGTCGTCCTGCGCAAGAGCCCGCGCGCCGCGGCGATGATCGAGAAGACGAGGCCGGCCGCCGAGATGCCGATGAACAGCGTCCGATTGGAAAGCAGATTGGGAAGAAGGGCGACCAGCGTCGCGCCGACGAACGCGCCCCACAAGCTCTTGCGGCCGCCCAGCACCACGCCGAGCAAGAGGATGACGGTCAGGTCGTAGGTGTACGTCTGCGGCTGCAGGTACTGGAAGTTGAACGCGTAGAGCGCGCCGGCGAGACCGCCCAGGCCGGAGCCGAGCGCGAAGCCCGCCACCTTGTGGCGATAGGTGCCGACGCCCATCGCATCGGTCGCGATCGGGCTGTCGCGAAGCGCCTCGAAGGCGCGGCCCCACTGCGACGCGAGCAGGTTGCGCATGGCAATCCAGGTCAGCGCCATCAAGGCCATGCACAGCCAGTAGAACTCTTTCGGCGACAGATCGTGGCCGAACAGCGGCGGCCGCGGCACGGTCAGGCCTTGCGCGCCGTTGGTCAGCCATTCGCTCTCGTTCAGGAAGATGACGGTGACGGCGGTGAAGCTCAGCGTCGCCAGCGCGAACTGCGGGCCTTCGAGGCGCAACGACGGCAGCGCCAAGAGCGCGCCCATCGCGACCGCGAAGGCGGTGCCGCCGATGCAGCAGGTGATGAAGCCGCAGTTCCAACGCGCCAGCATGATGCCGGCCGCGTACGCGCCCAACCCCAGGAACGCGGATTGCGCGAGGTTGATCTGCCCGAGATACCCGACCGAGACGTCCAGCCCGATGAGCAGGATTCCGTAGATCGCGAGGAGCGTGAGGAGGCCGAGGAAATACGGATTGTTGATGCCGAGCGGCAAGGCGAGCAGCACCACGAACATGGCCAGCTCTGCGCCGCGGATGAGGAGAAGGCGCTTCCACATTTCGGGGTCACACCTTCCGGATGACGGCGCGGCCGAAGATGCCGGTCGGCCGAACGGCGAGCGCGAGGATGAGGAGGATGAGCCCGGGCGCCTCGCGCCAGCCGCTGCCCACTTGAAAGCTGGCGATGCTCTCGAGCGCGCCGAGGAACATGCCGACGACGACGATGCCGAATCCCGACTCGAGCCCGGCGACCACCGCCACCGAAAAAGCCTTCAGCACCACCGCCGCGCCCATGGTGGGTCCGACGGTGGTGATGGGCGAGACGAGGATGCCCGCGATGGCCGCTACGACGCCGGACAATGCGTACGACAGCATCACGGTCGAGCTGGCGGAGATGCCCATCAATTCCCCAGCGTCGCGGTCCGCCGAAATGGCTTCGAAGGCCTTGCCGAGCAGCGTGCGCCGCTTGAACAGCTCGACCGCCGCCATCACCGCGAACACCCCCACCGCGACCGACAGCTCGATGGGAGTCACGTCGACGCCCAAGATGTGGATTGGCGTCGACGAAATCGGCGTGGGAAAGGGCCGGTCGTCCCGGCCCCAGATGTTCTCGGCGCAGGAGTTCAAGAAGAGGCCGAGGATGATGGTCAGCAGGATCCAGCCTTCGTTCTTCTGCTCGAGCGCGATGCGCACCGAGGTGCGCTCGGAGAAGATCCCGAGCAGGGCGCCGAAAAGTAGCCCGAAGAGGATCACCAGCACGTAGGGCACGTGCCACTCGACCAGCGTCAGGGAGAAGAATGCCGACACCATCACCAATTCGCCCTGCCCGAAGTTCAGGCTCTTGCTCGTCGCGTAGGTGAGCTGGAACCCGTACGCGACGAGCGCATAGACGAGGCCGATGAGGGCCCCGCTGACGCAGAGCTGGGCGAGGATCTGACCGGTCACCGCGCGCTTACTTTTCGGCCGAGGCCAGCTTCTGTCGGTCCTCTTGGTGCGCAAAGACGACCTTGCCGTCCTGCACCATGCCCATCACCGCGTTCTGCCGGCGGAAGGCCTCGTGGGTCTGCACGTTGTTCTCGTCCCACTTGGTGTACGGGTGCTTCCAGGTGGCGATGACGCCCTGCACCGGCTCCTTCAGGTCTTCGAGCGCGAGCTTGATCTTGTGCGTGTCGGTGGTGCCGGCCTGCTTGATGGCGGCGGCGAGCACGTAGACCGCATCGTAGCCCTGCGCGGCCGAGACGGGGGAGGGGATGCGCTGGACGCTGTAGGCCTTGTGGTAGGCGTCGATGAACGCCTTGGCCTTGGGCGTGACCGGATCCTCGATGAAGGTCTGCGGGGTCAAGGCGCCGTTGCCGTTCGCGCCGGCGGTGTCGAGGAAGTTCGACATCGAAATGGTCCAGCCGCCGATGATGGGCGCCTGGATGCCCATCTTGGTGCGGCC
>DASXHM010000037.1:0-7878 GCA_036488495.1 Myxococcales bacterium
GTGCACCTCGTCGAGCATCCGGACCGGCGCGCCATCGTCAGCCTGAACATCGGCCTTCTCACCGCCCAGTCGCCGTTGCCGTCGTTCCTGCTCCAGCTCGCCGAGACGGGCAGCCACGAATCGTTCACCGAGTTCATCCGCTTCTTCGACGATCGCCTGCTGCACGCGCGGGCGAGCAGCCTCTTTCCCGAACGGGACGACGGGCTGATGCCGGGATGGAAGGACGGGACCGGGGATCGGGTCCGCCTCTTGCGCCTGGCGAGTCCTTCGATGCTGCATTGGCTCTTCCGCGCCGTCTACCCGGAGCTGGAGGTGCAGGCGAAGCGCGCCACGCGCGCGCAGAAGGTCCCCACCCCTTCGCTCCGCCTCGGCGGCACGACGCTCGGCAGCGGCGCGCCGGGAGGCTACGCACTGGTCCCCACCGGCGCCTTGGGAGTGACGCTCTTCGCCGGAAGCGACACCTCCGCCGCCGGCCGGCCGTGGGCGGTCGAGGCCGGGCGTAGGCTGAGCGCGACCGTCCTTCCGCTTCTCGCCGGCACGGCCTTCCCCCTCTCCGTCGTCCTCCTGCTCCGCGACGAAGCGAGCTCTGCACATCTGCGCGACGCGCCGGCCAATCCAGCGCCTCGTCCTCCGGCCAGCTACCTTGGGTACGACCTACTCGCGGGCGAATCGACGAAGCCGATCAACGGCCAGGAACAAAGCCGCCGCATCGTCTTGTTCAACGGGATGACAGCTCCCTGACCGCGCCACGGTCGCTTGACGGGCACGGCCAGCGAGCTATAAGCGCGCCTCCTTCCTGCAGCTCCTTTCTAGAGGGCCAGCATTCGAGCCCCAGGGTCCCTGATTCATGGCCATCCAAGACGATCTACCCCGCTCCCGCATCACCCTCACCTACCGCACCACCATCAGCGGTCAGCCGGAGGACGTCGATCTCCCCTTCCGCCTCTTGGTGATGGGCGACCTCTCGCAAGGGACCTCGCCCGACCGGCAGCTCGACCTGGATGCGCGGCGGCCGCGGTCGCTCGACGGCAAGAACCTGAACGACGTCATGAAGGACATGAAGATGACGCTCTCGGTCAGCGTGCCGAACAAGATCAACGAGTCGGTCTCGCCGGACCTGCCGGTGAACCTGCAAATCGAAGACATGAATTCGTTCCACCCGGACAACATCGCGCAGCAGGTGCCGCAGTTGAAGGCGCTCTTTCTTCTTCGGACGCTGATCCTGGAGATGCAGTCGTCGGTGGACAATCGCAAAGAGCTGAGAAAGCAGCTGTACGAGCTGTTTTCCAAGCCGGACGAGCTGAAGGACGTCTTGGACAAGCTCAAGTCCTACGAAACGCTGAAGCTGCCCCCCGCGCCGCCGAAGCCGGCCGGATCCGGATCTTCTGCTTCGGCCACCACGTAGCGCGACTCTTCAAGGAAAAGCGACATGGCAAACCCGAACGATCCGAACAAGCCGCAGCAGGCGACGACGACGACGACGCAGACCACCACCCAGACGCCGGCCGGGCAGGCCGCGGCAGCGCAGCCCCAAGCCGCCGCGCAGCCCCAAGCCGCCGCGCAGCCCCAAGCCACCGCGCAGGGTCAGACCGCCCAGCCGCCCGCAGCAGCGGCGCTGATCACCGTGCCGCAGGGCGATCCGCTGCTCACCAAGCTCTTCCAGTCGGTCAAGCTGACGCCGCCCGCGGCAGCCGCGCCGCTCATCGCCGACAACTTCGGCGGCGTCGTCGACATCAAGGACCCGGCGCCGGACGAGAGCCGCTTCCTCTCCGCCCTGGCCGCGCTGCTCTTCAACGTCGACCCGGTGGCGAGCGACGACAAGACCACCTTCCGCTTCGACAAGGGCAAGGTCAGCGAAGTCGTCGATCGCATCGACGGCATGATCAACGCGCAGATGAACGAGATCCTCCACAACGAGAAGTTCAAGGAGATGGAAGCGTCGTGGCGCGGCGTCGCCGACCTGGTCGACAACACCAACTTCAAGGCCAACGTCGCAATCGATCTGCTCGACGTCTCCAAGGACGACCTGGCGCAGGACTTCGAGAACAACTCGAGCGACATCTTCGCGGGCGCCCTCTTCAACAAGGTCTACATCCACGAGTACGACCAGTACGGCGGCCGGCCCTTCGGCGCGGTCGTCGGCCTCTACGACTTCAGCTCCACGCCTGCGGACCTGGCCTGGCTCAAGGGCATGGGCAAGGTGGCGAACGCGGCGCACTGCCCGTTCATCTCCGCGGTCAGCCACAAGTTCTTCGGCTGCGCGACGCTCGAGGAGATGGAGGCCATCAAGGACCTGGAAGGCCTCTTGAGCCACCCGAAGTTCGGCGGCTGGAACAAGCTCCGCGACAGCGAGGAGGCGGCGTACATCGGGCTCACCTTCCCCCGCTACGTGCTGCGGCTGCCGTGGGATCCGGAGAAGAACCCCTGCAGCGTGCTCAACTTCACCGAGAGCGCGAGCGGCGATGCGCAGAAGTACCTCTTCGGCAACGCGGCCATCCTCTTCGCGCGGAACCTGGTCAAGGCGTTCGAGGTCTCGGGCTGGTGCCAGTCCATCCGCGGACCCAAGGGCGGCGGTCTGGTCAGCGGGCTGCCGGTGGACAGCTTCACCCTGCGCGGCCAGGAAGTGATTCAACCGCCGGTGGAAGTGGCCATCCCCGACTACCGCGAATACGAGTTCGCGAAGAGCGGCTTCATCCCGCTCGTGTACCGGAAGGAATCGGCCGACGCGACCTTCTTCAGCTCGCAGTCGATCAAGTCGCCGAAGCGCTTCAAGGACCCGAAGGATTCCGAGAACGCGCAGCTCGTCACCAACCTCGCCTACACGTTCTCCATCACCCGGCTCGCGCACTACATCAAGAGCATCATGCGCGACAACATCGGCTCCACCGCCAACGAGGGCTACATCACCGACCAGCTCACCTCCTGGCTCGCGGGCTACGTGACCACCGTCGCGAACCCGGACGACATCACCGTGCGGCGGTTCCCCTTCAAGGCCGCGAAGGTGCTGGTGACGAAGAAGCTGGGCGAGATCGGCTGGTACGACTGCACGGTCTCGGTCCTGCCGCACATCCAGTTCGAAGGTTTGAACGCCGAGCTGCTCCTGGAATCGCGGCTCGGCTAGCCCGCCCCAGTTTCCACCCGATCGAGGACTAGACATGCCCAGATTCAATCGCAGCACCAGCGTGGAGCAGGGGTTCAACTTCGACAAGCACAAGATGACGCCCATCGGCCACCTCATCTCGCTGCAGGTGGGCGACAAGGCGGAAGGCAAAGGGGTCGCGCTGGCGCAGGATCTCACCACCGTGCGCGACCCGCTCGAGCCGACCAAGTCCATCGCGCCGGGCGTGGTGGCGGTCATCTCCGAGATCGACTGGAGCACCTCCACCACCGGCACCATCTACATCGGCGGCCGCATCTCCACGCCCAACAAGCAGCGGCTTCTGGCGCTGCTCTACGGCGGCTGGACGGACATGCGGGTCATCTTCCAGTTCAAGATCTACGAGTACGATCCGGACAGCACGCAGCTCAAGTACTTCACCTCGGCCACCAGCGACGCGGCCTTGAACGGGCTCTTGGAGAAGAACGGCGACGAGCTCACCTTGGACGTCGAGAACGACGAGTCTGGGGAAGTGCAGTCGCCGAAGAACTTCGCCTTCCGCATCGGCATCAAGCCCAACGCGACCGAGCAGAAGATCACGCTCGCGACCGGGGTGAACAAGAACATCGTCAAAAACTGGGGCACCACCGAAGCCGCCGACGCGAAGTAGCCGAAGGGCTGGTACGCATGCAAGGCAAGAAGCTCGCGCGGGTCCGCTGGGAGGTGGGCCAGACGCTGCTTCCCGAGCACTTCGTCGCGGAGGGCGATGCGCTCGCGGCCGAGGCGCGCGTCTCGGCTTCGCTGACGGGGTTGCCGCAGACCGGCATCGCCCGGCTCACCTGGAACGAGGCGCTCTTGCGCGGGGGCACCCTGTCGCTCTCGTCGTTGACCGCGGCGATGCCGGGCGACGTGTTGGTCGACGTCCCCGGCAATGCCGTACTGCCGCCGTTTTCACTGGACGGGGTTGGGAAGCCGAAAGTGGCGGTGCACCTGCACCTCATGGAGGTCGACCGCCTCGCCGACGGCGTTCCGCTCTACGCCGGCGAATCGCCGCTCTTGAAGCGCTCCTTGCGGCAGCTTCAACTCTCGAGCAGCGCGGCCTTGGATGGCGCGTCGTCGTCGCTCAAGCTGGGCGAGTTCGTCAAGGACGTGGGCGGCGTTTGGAAGCTCTCGCCGGCCTTCGTGCCCGAGCTGGTCCTGGCAGGGCCCAATCCCTTCCTGGCCGGCTTGTTCACCGAGCTGGACGCGCTCCTGGCGCAGGCCGGCCAGCAGCTCCGCGCCCAGATCATCGACAGCGCGGCGCGCAGCGATCGGCTGACCAATGCGCGCCGGACGCTCTTCGAAGTGCAGGCCTTGCAGGGGCTGCGCGAAGACATGAAGCGCGGCGTGCACCCGCATCCGTACCGGCTCTTCGAGGCGCTGCGGCGGCTCTACGCCGAGGCAGCCTGTTATCTCGAGCTGTTTCCCGAGGAGATGTTTCCCGGCGACATGCCGGTGTACCGCCACGACGACCTCGCGCACTCGCTGGGCGGCTGGACCGCGCTCTTGTCGCGTAGCTTCCGTCCCGAAGCCGCCATTCCCAACCACCGCGCCTTCGAGCAGCGCGACGGGGCGTTTTTGCTCTCGCCCTTGCCGCTCGACGTGCCCAACGCGACCGAGGTGTATCTCCTCGTGCAGCAGGTGGTCGAAGGGGAGCGCATTCCGGCCGAAGGCATCAAGCTCGCGAGCAAGCGGCGCTTGCCGGTCGTGTTCCGCCTCGCCATCGCCGGGATTCCCTTGACCTACGTGCAGCACCCGGCCTTCTCGCACCGCTTCGGGCCGGAGATCGACTGGTACCGCCTCGGCAAGGGCGAGGAGTGGTCGTACGCGGTGCAGGACGACAGCCTCGCCTTCCACCCGACGCCCGCCTTGGAGCAGGCGCAGGTGTTTCTCTACTGGCGCGAGGGCTGAGCTTCGATGCGCACGCCGTTCCTCGACAAGTTCCGCACCGACAGGAGCGCCCGGCCGGGAGAGGACGAGCTCGACCACGTTCTGCGGAATTTGGAGTCGGTGCTGAACACCAAGGAAGGGTACGGGTCGTTTCTGCGCGGCTTCGGGCTCGGCGAGTACACCGAGAAGGCCGGCACCCGCGATCTGGTGGCGGCGCTCCTGGCCGAGATGAAAGGCGAGATCCGGAAGCACGAACCGCGCCTCGATGCAGCGGAGCTGCGGCCGCTCGGGCGCGATGCCGGGCTTGCCATGCACTTCGAGCTGACCGGCACGGTGGCGGGAAACCCGGTGCGGCTGCGGTTGCGCTTCGACACCACCACCGGCCGCGTGCAAGTGCACAAGGAGCGCCGCTGATGCCGGCCGACCGGCTCAGCATCGCGGTGACCCTCACCGTCGGCCAGACCGATCACGCGGTGCCGGCCGGCAACGTCCAATCGTTCGAGCTGGATCTGTGCGGCTACGGCTTTTCCGGCTACGTCGAGTTCGTGCTCGCGGACGATCAGGCGCTGCGCGGGCCGCGCACCGACTCGCTGTTGGCCGATTTCCAGAAGCAGGATCTGAGCTCGATTTCGGTCTCCATCAAGAGCGTCCTCTCCGGCGAGAGCGACTCGCCGTCGTTCACCGCGCTCGTGGTGAAAGGCATCGTCACCGAACGGTCGGTGGTGGAGACGCCGACCTTGACCGGCGGCAAGACGTCGGCGGTGGTGGCGCGAAAGTACAAGGTGCGATTCGGAGATGCGGCGCGGGTGTTGTGGGGCCAGCACCGGCCCTGCGCGCTCTACACCAACAAGGCGTTCTCGGCGGTCCTCGACGATCACAAGGGCGACAAGATCGTGCTCGCCTACGACTGGGAAGACGAGCTCTCCAAGGAGCGCCCGCAGATCTTCGTCGGGCTGGACCGCGACGCGGGCCCGAGCTTCTACGACTTCGTCCTCTCCTTCCTCGACTCGCGCGGCGGAGTGCTCGCCTACGACTACGCCACCGCGCAGTACAAGCTCTCGGCGACCAAGGATGCGACCGCGACGCCGCTCTCGCTCAAGCCGACCGACGTCGCCAGCGTGGAAGTCGCCTTTCCCGAGGCGGTCCGGCACGACATCACGGTGTTGAATTCCTATGCGACCGCGGCCACCACCGAGGCGGTGACGCAGGAGAATGCGGCGCAAGGCATCCGCGAGGACGTGCTCTTGCGCAGCCCGCTCGCGGATGTGGCGGAAGCGCAGGTGAAGCTGGCCAAGGCGCGGCTGGTCTCGCGGCAGAAGGAGCTGCGGGTGGAGTTCAGCCGCTTTCCCACTTCCGCGCTGTTGCCGGGGATGCTGGTCAAGCTGCCGGCGAAGGACGCCTTCGCGATGGCCGGCATCTCCGCGGGAGAGACCTTCCGGGTGATCCGCATCGAGGCGAGCGGCACAACGCTGCGCAAAGGCGGCGACGACGAATCGTCCGCCCCGAATGCCGGCTACGACCTGCGGCTCCGCGCCGTGCTCGAGCCGAAGGACGAGCCGCGGGTCGATCTGCCCGCGCACGCCCGCACCTTCCCGCCGCGGCAGCTCGAAGGCACCATCGTCAGCGAGGTGGGCGAGGACGGCGAGGAGACCTGGAAGGCGTACACCGACGAGAAGACGTCGATCGATCGCTACCAGGTGAAAGTGCCGCTCTTCGACAACCAGCTCGTCTTCGCGCCCTTCGAGCCGGGGCTCCTGCCGGGGCAGTTCTACTTTCCCTACGCGAAGGCCTCCCGCGTCCTCCTCTCGATGGAGATGGAAGCGACGCACATCCTGCGCTCGCTCGAGTGGCGCGCCGGAGCGCGGATGCCGGCGGACGGCGAAGGCGTGCAGCTCTTGATGGGGAAGACCACCAAGAGCGGCACCGCCATGACCCACGACTACGCGGACGGAAAGCCCGCCTTCCAGCTCCAGCGCCACAACGACAAGGACGAGGCGACCATCCGGCTCGAAGAGGGGCTCTTGCGCATCCAGGTCAAGGAGGGCTCGTGAGCCTCGTGTGCACCGTCACCCTGGACAAGGCGAAGGGCATCACCGTCCAGATCGACA
Source organism: Myxococcales bacterium (assembly GCA_036488495.1). Taxonomy (GTDB): domain Bacteria; phylum Myxococcota; class Myxococcia; order Myxococcales; family 40CM-4-68-19; genus 40CM-4-68-19. Next base: position 7,135 of record DASXHM010000037.1, read on the forward strand.
ACGCCGACGACGGCATCACCCAGATCGTCGCGCTCGACGGCAAGACGCTGACCCTGACGGTGAAGGACTCTTCCAACACCAGCACCTACGTGCAGAAGACCGACTCCATCGCCATCACCTGCAACGACTTCAGCGTCGACGCGGAGACGGTGACGCTGAAGTCGAAGAAGGCGTCGAGCTGGACCAGCCAGGACACGCTCAGCCTGAACAGCACCAAGGACATGACCTTCGACTCCAAGGCGAAGCTGACCGGCGACGCCGCGTCCGATCTGGCGTTGTCGGCGAAGAACAATTTGAGCGCCGAGGCGACCAATGCGCTCTCGCTCCAGGGTATGTCGGCGGCGATGAAGGCCACCACCCAGGCGGCGGAGGTTTCCGGAACGACCTTGAAGCTGTCCGGCAAGGCCCAGGCCGACATGGACGGGGCAATGATCAAAGTCGCGGCGACCGGCCAGCTCGACCTGCAGGCGACGGGGATGACCAACGTGAAGGGCGCCATGACCAACGTCTCCGGCCTGGTCAAGCTCGGCTGAGGTTTTCGAAAGCGACCATGAGCGAACCCATCGCAACGCCGGACCCGAGCGACCGCATCTACGAGGAGTTCCTCGGCGAGGTTGCGTCGCTGGAGCGGTTCCGGCAGCGCTTCCAGGCCCGGCACCCGCACGCCCCCCTGGACAAGGAAGATCCGGACCTGCGCCGGCTGATCGAGGCGATGGCCTACTTCTCGGTGCAGACGCGCAACGC
>DASXHM010000063.1:0-20528 GCA_036488495.1 Myxococcales bacterium
CGCGCGTCCCCGTCTCGTACTCCTTGGTCTCGAACATCCCCATCGGACCGTTCCAGAAAACGGTCTGCGCAGCCAGAATCTTCTCAGTGTATTTAGCGCAGGTGCGCGGGCCGATGTCGAGTCCGAGTTGGCCTTCGCCCATGGTCTCGACAACCTGGGTCGGAATCCCGCCCTTCGGCTCCGCGGCGACCACGTGATCGATGGGCAAGAGTACTTCCACCCGAGACCCGGCTGCCTTCTCCAGGATGCGCTTCGCGACCTCGACCTTGTCCTTCTCCACCCGCGATTTGCCGACCGGAACGCCGCGCGCGGTGAGGAACGTGTAGGCCATGGCGCCGCCGATCAAGAGCCCGTCCACCTTGCCCATGAGCTGGTCGATGACCTTGATCTTGTCGCTCACCTTCGCGCCGCCCAGGATCGCGAGGTACGGCTTCTTCGCGCCTTGCAGGAGCGGCCGCAGGTGGGAAAGCTCCGCCGCCACCAGATACCCCGCGGCGCGAACCGGCACGTGCTTCACCATCCCTACCGTCGAAGCGTGCGCGCGGTGGACGGTGCCGAACGCGTCGTCGACGTAGACGTCCGCGAGCGACGCGAGCTCGCGGGCGAAGCCGTCGTCGTTTTCTTCCTCTTCGGCGTGGAAGCGCAGGTTCTCGAGGAGCAGCACCTGGCCTTCGCGCAGGTCCGCCACGTTCTTGCGCACGCCATCGCCGATGCAGTCGTCGGCGAAGATCACGTCCTGCCCGAGCAGCTTGGAGAGCTGCGCGGCGGCGGGTTCGAGCGACAGGTCCGGCACTTCCTTGCCGTCCGGCCGCCCCAGGTGCGAGGCAAGGATGACCTTGGCGCGCTTCGCGAGAGCGTACTTGATGGTCGGCAGCGCCGCCCGGATGCGCGCGTCGTCGGTGATCCGACGCGTGCGCGGTTGGATGCTCCGCGCTTCCGCGCTCCGCCCGTCGCCGGCAGAGCCGGCTCCTCCGTCCAACGGGACGTTGAAATCCACCCGGATGAACACCCGCTTGCCCGCGAGGTCCGGAAGCTCGTCGATCGATTTGATCATGTTCGCTAGAGCTTGGACGCGATGAGGGTCGAAACGTCGATCATCCGGTTCGAGAACCCCCACTCGTTGTCGTACCAGGAGAAGACCTTGACGAACTTGCCGTCGTCGGCCACCGCCGTCTGCGTCGCATCGAAGATCGAAGAGGCCGGATTGTCGTTGTAGTCGACCGACACCGTCTGCTCCTCGTTGTACTGGAGCACGCCCTTCAGTGCGCCTTCGGCGGCGGTCTTGAAGGCCTTGTTGATCTCCTCGACCGTCGTCTTGCGGGTCAACTCGACGGTGAGATCGACCAGCGACACGTTGGGCGTCGGCACCCGGATGGAGGTGCCGTTGAGCTTGCCCTTCAGCTCGGGAATGACCTCGCCGATCATCTTCGCGGCGCCGGTCGAGCTGGGGATCATGGAGAGCGCGGCGGCGCGAGCGCGGCGCAGGTCCTCGTGCGGCAGGTCGAGGATGCGCTGATCGTTCGTGTACGAGTGGATGGTGGTCATGAGCCCGCGCTCGATGCCGAAGCTCTCCATCAACACCTTCGCCACCGGCGCGAGGCAGTTCGTGGTGCAGGAGGCGTTGGAGAGCACGTTGTGCTTCGCGGGGTCGTACTTCTGGTGGTTGATGCCGTAGCAGATGGTGAAGTCCTGCCCCTTGCCGGGGGCGGAGATGATCACCTTCTTGGCGCCCGCGGTCAGGTGCTTGGCGGCGTCTTCCTTCTTGGTGAAGCGCCCCGAGCACTCGAGCGCGACGTCCACCCCGTGCTCCTTGTGCGCGAGCTCGGAGGGGTCGCGCTTGGCGCTGACCGCGATCTTCTTGCCGTTGACGACGATGCCGTTCTCGGTGGCCTCGACGGTGCCGTCGAAGATGCCGTGGACGGAGTCGTACTTGAAGAGGTGCGCGAGCGTCGACGGCTTGTCGACGTCGTTGATGAGCGCGACTTCGAAGTTCGCGTTGCGCTTCACCGCCGCGCGCAGGATGTTGCGGCCAATTCGTCCGAAGCCGTTGATCGCGAAGCGAGCCATTTGCGGTCTAGCCTCCAGTTTGGGGAGGCAGATCTAGGCTTCGCCTTCCCAACGGTCAAGGAAGAGCAACGCTGAGTTGTATGGCTTCGTTCAGGCCGCGCCCTTGCGCTCCGCCTGCAGGTCCTGGGTGATCAGATCGATGAGCTCGGTCGAGATGGAGAGGAGCTGCTTGGGCGAGTACCCGCTGGCGCGTAGCTCCCGATAGAACGACCGCGCCAGAATGCGGGCTCCGGCCGCGCGATCGATCTCGGCGACGGCGGCGCTGCTCGGGCTCTGGTAATTCACGGGGGAAGCGAGCTTTTCGGACACTTGGAACCTCGGTGGGGGTTCAATCGGCATTTGTTCTCTGCAACACCTTTGCCGGAAGTCTCAGTCCCAGGAAATCCAATGACTTGCAAGCCGCAGGGCGTCGAAAAGACCTATTTGCTGCGTATTTCATGACGCACTTGACCAAGACGTTCGGGCGTTTCGCGCGTAGTCAGCTACGCACCACGTTGTCGTCCGCGCGGGTCGTACCCAAGCTACCGCTCGCATGAAACTGACGGTCAAGCAGGCGGGCTCGGGCGAATTGACGGTCGGCAGCCAGAAGGAGTTCCTGCAGCTCTGGAATCGCGGCGTGATTGTCTCAGACGATTTGGTGCTGCGCGGAGATCGCTGGGTTCCGGCCGGCGAACTGCCGTGGATCCAAGGGATGAAGGTGGAGCGTCGGCGCGACAACAAACGCCTCCTTTGGATCACGCTCGCGATGATGGTGCTCGGCCTCGTCGCGGTCTTCTACATCGAGAGCCATGCGCAGCAGATCGCGGCCAAGACCGGCGCGCTTCCGCCGGGCGCGGTGCGGGCCGTGCCGCATTGAAGATGTGCTAGATCGCGACGCATGGCGAAAGCGACTTGGGAGGGCAAGGAGTGCGACGTGCGCGTCGACTCCGACCTCGAGGCCAACTGGTCGGTGAGCATTCTCTCCGGCGAAATCGATCCGGTGAGCCTCATCCGCAGGCCGGCCGCCCCGGTGATCATCAAACTGCGCGCGAAGTCGCGCTGGCTCGCCACCGAAGCGGGCCTGCGCACGCTGAAAGCGCAGGGGAAGATCAGCGACTACACGATCGAGCCCCGGCCGCAGGCCGAGTTGGACGCCGAGGCAGCGGAGAAGGCAAGGCTCGCCGCCAAGAAGGCCGCCGGAGCAAAGGCCGCCGCGGAAGACGAAGAAGAAGCCTGAGCGGCGGACCGCTCGTCGGTCGTTTTTCGACGGTCAGCGGTCGTTCGACTTCAGCGGTCGTCGGCTTTCTTCGACAGGCGCGGAACCGCATCGCTCAAGCGGCGCATCTCCACCACCATCCGGAACTTCTCGGCGAACGGCAGCGCGGCAAGCTTCCGCCTCTGCTCGCGTTTCGATTCCAACAGCCGCGCGAGAGCGGCTTGCGGCGTCAATCCCTCATCGCCGGGCTTCACGGAACCTCTCCCACCGCTCTTCGAGCCCGTGCCTTTGCAGGATCGACCGCAACCGCGCCTCGTCGAGCGACTCCGACCCCGTCTCGAGCAAGTGCTCGATCTTCATCCTATCGGTCGGACGATTCGTCTGCAGCGCAATCGCGACCGCGTGCTCCGCCGAAAAGACCCGCGTCGATTGCTTGCCGACCTGGACTGTGCGTGCCTCCCTGATCGCTTCGGAAACGAGGGGTGTCGGCGCGGGAAGGAATTGCACCGGGAACCCTTCGATCAACACTGAATCGCGTTCAAAAGTAAAGCCGTTCGCGCGCCACATCTTCGAACAGCTTCTCGAGCGGATCAGGTCGCGCGCGGTGGGCATCTCGGCGAAGAACTCGAGGTCGCGGGTGTTGAGCGGCTCCGCATAGAAGATGAACGCGAACGCTCCGCCGATGGCATACGTCCCGGTGACGTTCTTCGCCGCGAGCTCATTGACCCGCTCGATGATCTTCTCCAGGTCCGGCATCGCCACGCATAGAGAAACACCGAGTCGCGCGCCGTTGTCCAGACGAAGCGGGGACTCACCACTTCCGCCGGCTCGCGGCATCGGCGAGCTCTACAAGGGTTACGTCCCTCAGAGTTCGGCGCGACCGCCACCATCGCCTTGAGAAGAGCAACAGCGGATTCATCGCTTCAGCCGCGAAGTGCTGCTCCGGACGGAAGCGAGACAGATCGACGCCGAACTCTTTGGCGAAGCTCGCCATCAACTGCAGTGCATCGTCTCCGGTGACGCCCAAATCGGCGGTCAGCCTCGTCGTGCCGGTCAGCCGGCCTGACGACACGGAGCATTCGCGTGCAACAAATTCGATGACCGCTTCGAGACGCGCCTGAATCTCTGCCGAATCAAGAGGCATGCATTTTGAGCCCTCACCTGCGATCGCGTTTCGTATTGCCCGAGATCGCGCCGAGGATGCCGGCCGCGTCGCCGCGCTCTCGCGCTTGGTTCGACAATCACCGTGCAGACGACTAGGTGCGGTGGATGGGGTCGATCCACTTCACGTCTTCGGGCGGCTCGACCGGCGCGATGTCGAGGTTCACCACCACCGGCTCCTGCCCGCTGCGGCAAAGGACGCATTCGAGCGGCTCGTCGCGGCTGGCGTTGATCTCCTGGTGCGGTACGAACGGCGGGACGAAGATGAAGTCGCCCGGCCCTGCCTCGGCGGTGAACTCGAGCTTGTCGCCCCAGCGCATGCGCGCCTTGCCCCGCACGACATAGATGACCGATTCGACATCGCCGTGGTGGTGGGCGCCGGTCTTGGCGTTGGCGTGGATGGTCACGGTGCCCGCCCAGATCTTCTCCGCTCCGGCGCGGGCGCGGTTGATGGCGGCGGAGCGGTTCATGCCCGGCGTCTGGGCGGTGTTGGGATCGAGCTGGTTTCCCGGGATCACCCGGACGCCGTGCTCGCGGTAGACGACGTGGGACGCGAGCTCGGCCAACGAATGCGCGTGGAAGTCCGGTGCGACCTCCGGCTTCTGCCCGCCGCGGTCGAGCCAGGCGACCGAGAGTCCAAACTGCTTCGCGCCGCTCGCGTCCCAGCCGTTGCCGCTGACGAACAACGTCCCTTCGCGCGGCAGGAGCGAGTACACCCGCGAGTCGGTCTTGTAGGCCTTCACGTCGTCGGCGCAGTGGATCTCGTCGACGCGCAGCCCGCCGGCGTGGAGCGCGCTCTCGATCATCGCCCGGGTGCCGTTCGAGAGCACCATGGTGCGCACGCCGGCGCGGCCGATCCGTTCCAACGAATCGCGCGCATCGGGATAGGGCGCGAGCGTGAGCCAGGTCTGGCACATCCGCACCCGCGTTCCGGCGTCGAGATGCGGCGCGACCTGCTGCAGCGCTTTGGCGGTCACCGCGTCGAACGGCTCGTACGCGCCCTTTCGATTCAGCTCCCAGGTCAGGTCGAGCTGCGCCTTGCGCCAGACCGCGAGAAGCTGCGGCGCCTGATCGCCGACGAACACCGAAAGCCGCGGCGCAAGCCCGCTCACGTCGAGCAGCGTGCCGTACAAGTCGAAGGCCACCCGTTCGATGCGCATGGCGCTACTTCAGCACGGTCATGCGTTTCGCGCCACGTGATAGAGGTTCGCGGCGATGCAACCGTTCCAGCGCACCGCCGCGATCTTCGACATCGACGACTCGCTCCTGGACGGCAACGCCGGCACCATCTTCACCTACTTCCTCTACTCCACCCGCGAAATGGCGCCGCAAGTTCGCTCGCAGGTGCCGCGCGCGCTCTACGAATACGCGCGCAAGCGCCTCTCCGAGGCGGACATGGTCGCGCTCGGAAGCAAGTGCCAGCAGGGCATCCGCGCCGACCGGCTGCGCGACCTTGCCCGGCAATGCTTCGAGCGGCGCATCAAGCAGCGCGTGACGCAAGCCGGGTTGCGCACGGTGCGAAAGCACCTCTTGCAAGGGCACCTGGTCTTGGTCGCCTCCGGCTCGCCGCAGTTCATCATCGACGAGCTCGGCCGGTTTCTCCACGCGCACGAAGCGGTGGGGACGCGCGCGCTCATCAAGCAAGGCATCTCGACCGACGAGCTGGTTTCGCCCATCGTCTTTCGCGAGGGCAAGCGCGAGCGGGTCAAAGAAGTGCTCGCGCGCCACGCCATCGACGTGGAACGCTCCTACCTCTATTCCGACAGCGTCGCCGACACCCCGCTCTTCGAGGAGGTCGGCCACCCGGTGGTGGTGAACCCGAAACCAGCGTTCCGCGCCGAGGCCGTGCGCCGCGGCTGGCAAGTCGTGGAGTGGAAAGGCCGCTGGAAGACCGAGCCGGAAGCGGCCGAATCCGGCGAAGAGTGGCTGAGCTGGGAAGGCTGACCTACGCTTACGACCCGCATTTCTCCTCGGCGACGGGCTCGGCGTGCTCGATGTCCTGCCAGAGCCGCCAGAGCGCCTCCGCCGCCTCGACGAACTCGTCGAAGCTGACCGGCTTCTGCAGATACGCGGTGGCCCCGAAAGCGTAGCTGCGCGTCTTGTCCTCGCCTGCGCTCGAGCCGCTGAAGATGACGACCGGAAGCTTCCGCGTGCGCTCGTTGGCGCGGATGCGCTTCAGCACTTCCAGGCCGTCGATGCGCGGCAGCTTCAAGTCCAAGAGCACCAAGGCAGGCAGATCGGGCGGACGCATCGCATACCGCCCGGTGCCGTTGATGTACTCGAGGGCCTCTGCGCCGTCGTGCGCCACCACGAATTCGCTCGCGGTCAGCTTGCGGAATGCGCGCAGCGTGAGGTGCTCGTCTTGAGGGTTGTCCTCGACGAGCAAAATCACCTTCCCCATCGGGAAACTCCGGAAGTGCGAAGGTGAGCTACTGCTCGGCCGTGAAGCCGGAGTCGGCGATGGCCTTGGTCAGGTCGGCGCGCTTGACCTTGTGGTCGTCGTACGTCACCCGGACCACCTTCTTGTCCTTGTCGGCGCTGACCGTGCGCACGCCCTTCACTTCCTTGAGCGCCGTCTCGGTCTTCTCGGCGCAGCTCCCGCAGTGCCAGCCCGAGACCTTGATGGTCTCGGTCTTGTTTGCGGCGAGGGATGCAAACGACACGGCGGCGGCGAGAAGCGATCCCGCGAAGAGAGTTTTCATCGACGGTCCCCTTTCGGTGAAGCGCGATTGATTCAATGCGATTCCGCGGGCAAGCGCAAGACGCGTCGCGCGTTGTCCGTAGTCGTACGCTCGATCTGGTCCAACGGCACGCCGCGGATCTCCGCCAGCTTCATGGCCGTCAATGCCACGAACGCCGGTTCATTTTTCTTCCCGCGGTGCGGGATGGGCGCGAGGTACGGGCAGTCGGTCTCGACCAGGATGCGATCAAACGGCGCACGTGCCGCTGCGTCGCGGACCGCCTCGGCGTTCTTGAACGTCACGACGCCGGAAAAGCTGAGCGACATACCGTAATCAAGGTATCGGCGGGCCGCGGTCCAGTCGCTGGTGAAGCAATGGATGACCCCTCCGTCCGGTCCGAGCTCTGCCTCGATGATTTCGGCGGTCTCGAGGTCGGCTTCGCGGGTGTGGACAACGAGCGGCTTTCCGAGCTCGCGCGCGAGACGGATCTGGCGGACGAAGACCTCGCGCTGCACTTCGCGCGGCGAGCGATCGTAGTGGAAGTCGAGGCCGCACTCGCCGACTGCCACCACCTCCGGCCGCGAGCACTGCTGACGGAGGAGCGCGAAATCGGCTTCGGTGGCGCGGGCCGCGTCGTGCGGGTGGATGCCGGAGGTGGCGCTGAAGTAAGCGCGATCCTGCGCCGCCCAGCGGATGGCGTGCTCGGCTGCGGCCATGCCTTCGGCCTCGCTCCACTGACCGACCGCGACGATGTGGACGAGGCCCGCCGCCTTGGCGCGCTCGATCAGATCGTCCGGGGCGTGGTCGAGGTGGGCGTGGGTGTCGATCAGCATTCAGTCTTTCGCGCGGTCCGGCGGCACGCTTTCGGCAGCGTCAGAGTGCTCGGCGCGAGCGTCGTCAGACTGCTCGGCTCGGGCGCCGTCAGACTGCTCAGCTCGAGCGTCGTCAGAGTGCTCGGCGCGGGCCTCGACCAACAGCTCCCGGCAGAGGGCGCCCAACTCGTCGTCGCGCGCCGCGAGCGCTTCGAGCCGGGCGAGCGCGCCGACCTCGGCGAGACCTTCCACCGCGTCCATGCGCAGATCGTCGGCTTCATCCTCGTTTTCAGCCACCGCCGCGAGCCGCGCCTCGGCGCCGGGCGCGTTGAGCCGGCCAAGCGCGCGCAGCGCTGCGCCGCGACCCGGATCGCCTTCGGTCTGCGAAAGCTCTTCCAACGCCGGCAGCGCCTCCTGGACAAACAGCCGCCCCGCCCATTCGGTGGCGATGGGCCGGTCGTCCCCGTCGGCGGCGACACGCTCCGCCAGATGTGCCTTGCCGCGCGCATCGCCGAAACGCGCCAGCGCGGCAGCGGCCAAAGTGCGATCGAACTCGCCGAGCGATTCCTGATCGAAGAGCGCGGAGAGCGCGGGCAGAGCGGCAGCGTCACCGAGCGACATCAGCGCGGAGAGCGCCTCCTGTCGCCGGTGATCTTCGTGCATCGCGGCAATCAGCTCTTCGAGCGCGGCCGAGTCGCGCACGTCCGCAAGCGCGCACGCCGCCGCGAAGCGAGTGGACTCGTCCTCACTGTCGAGGGCGGCGAGCACCTGTCCGCGCGCGACGTCTCCCGGAAGCCGCACGGCCGCCCAGATGGCGCCGAGCCGCACCGCCGGCGCCGGATCCGCGAACAGACCCAACACGGCGGACGAAAGCCGCTCGAGGTTCTCCGGCTTGCGCATCATCCGCACCGCCGACAGCGCCGCCCCCCGCACTTGCGGCTCATCGTCCGAGAGCAACTCTTCGAGCCGCGGCGCAATCGCATCGGCCGCCCGGCCATCGCCGCCGCGCCAGCGTTCGACGAGGAGCTGCGCCGCGTCCACCCGCACCGCTCCGTCACGGGAGTCCAGGCCCTGGATGAGATCGTCCAGGCCGTCGAGCGCGAGCGGCGTCTCGTGGTGCGGCAGCGGGGGCTCTGATCGAGTCTCTTCCGCCGATGCCTTCTTGCCCGAAAGCCAGGAGAACAAACCCATCACTTCACCTTCGCGCCCGGCGCGACGTCAGCCGGCAGCTCGACGGCGGTGTGCTCGCGCGCGCCGCCCGAGGAATAGAGGATCATGCCGTGCGAGGCGAGGCCCTTGCCGAACTCGCGCGGCGGCAGGTTCGCGACCACGCACACCACCTTTCCGACCAGCTCCTCCGGCTTGTACGAGAGCGCAACCCCGCTGACGATGGTGCGCGGCGATGGCTCGCCCACGTCGACCGAGAGCTTGAGCAGCTTGTCTTTCTTCGGCACTTTCTCGGCGGCGAGGACCTTCCCTGCGCGCAGGTCGATGGCGCCGAACTGGTCGATGCCGATGTCCGCCTTGGCCGCCTCTTCCGGCTTCGCACCGCTGGAGCTCTCAGACGTTTTCTCCGCCGCACCGGCGGGCTTCGCGGCAGAGCTCTCAGACGTTTTTTCCGGCGTTACGAACCGGCTGGCGAGCTTCTGGATGTCCGCATCTTCGACCTTGCGCACCAGCGGCTTCGGCTCCCGCAGCTCGTGGTTGCCGAGCGGCGCGAAGTCGCCCCACCCGAGCGGCGCATCGAGCTGCGCGGCCACGCCGGCGGCGAACTTCGGCACGATGGGGCCGAGCCAGCGCGCGCACATCCGGGCGCAATTGGCCGCCAGGGTCAGCTCGGCCAGCGCCGCCTCCCGGTCGGTCTTCAGCATCTCCCAAGGCTTCTTCTGCTGCAGCCGCGCATTGGCCGAAGACGAATAGTCGAGCACTGCCTGGATGACCGCGCGCGTGTCGCATTTCGCATACGCCGGCTGCACGAGCGCGGTCTCGTGGTTCGCGGCGCGGGCCGAAAATTCCGCCGCATCCGCCGCCGTCGTCAATCGCGCGCCGTTCTTCCACAGAAGCGAGAGCGCGCGGTTGGCGAGGTTTCCCACGTTGTTGAGCAACTCGCCGTTGACCCTATTCTTCAATTCCCCGAGGGAAAGGTCGATGTCGCTCGGCGAAGGCCCGAGATTCGCCGCATAGAAGTATCGCAGCCATTCCGGATCCAATCCCGCATCCAGGTATTCGCGCCCGTTGATGAACGTCCCGCGCGACTTGCTCATCTTCGCGCCTTCGACGGTGAGCATGCCGTGGACGTGCACGTGCGCCGGCACCTTCCACCCGGAGGCATACAGCATGGCGGGCCAGAACAACGTGTGGAAATACACGATGTCCTTGCCGATGAAATGGCGGACCTCGCCGGGCGCATCCTTGCCCCAGAACTCTTCCACCTTGCGGCCGTGATCGCGGCACCATTGATCGGTGCTGGAGAGATACCCGACCGGCGCGTCCAGCCAGACGTAGAAGTACTTGTCCTCCTCGCCCGGGATCTTGAAGCCGAAGTACGGTGCGTCGCGCGAAATGTCCCAGTCGCGCAACGGCTCGTCGAGCCATTTGCCGAGCGAGTTGCGAATCTCTTCCTGCAGCCGCCCCGGCGACGAGGTCCACTCCCGCAGCCAGTCCTGGTAGTTCGAGAGCTTGACGAAGTAATGCTTGGAGGTGCGCCGCTCGAGCTGGGTGTTGCCGCAGATGGCGCAGCGCGGATTCTTCAAGGCAGTCGGCTCGTACGCGCTGCCGCAGTGCTCGCAACTGTCGCCGTATTGGTCGGCGGTGCCGCAGACGGGGCAGGTGCCGCGGATGTAGCGGTCGGGCAAGAAGCGCTTGTCGACCCCGCAGTACATCTGCTCGACGCCGCGGGTGTCGATGGCGCCCGCCGCCTGCAGCGCGCGGAAGATGCGCACCGAATGCTCTTCGTTCAGCTTCGAGTGGGTGGTGTGGAAGAGATCGAAGCCGATCTCGAAAGCAGCGTAGTCGGTCTCGTGCTCGGTCTTGATCCGCGCGATGTACTCCTCGGGCGGCACCCCCGCCTTGCGGGCGCTGATCTCGATGGGCGTTCCATGAGTGTCGTCGGCGCCGATGAACACGCACTCGTTGCCCATGGCCTTCTGCGCGCGGACGTAGATGTCGGTCTGCACTGCCTCGACCAGGTGGCCGAGGTGAATGCTGCCGTTGGCATAGGGCAGCGCCATGGTGACGAGCGAGCGGGACATGCAGGGCTCCAAGACGAAAGCTACCGGGCGCACACTTCGGTCAAAAGGCGTTCCACCGCAAGCCTCGCGTCGGCGCCGTTCTTCAATTCGAAGTCCACCTCGGCGCAGCGCACCAGCATGCTGCGCCAGAACGCGCGCGGCTTGCGGCGGGCGCGCTTGTAGCCGAGCCAGGCGGCGAACGGATGCGGCACTTTCTGCTTCTTCTCGGACAGCTCGGCCTCGAGCTTTGGAAACACGCGCGACTGGAACTCGTTGTAGCCGAGCTCGCGCGGGGGCTGCGCTGCGTGCCGGGCGCTGTCCGCCAGCGCCTTGCGCATGGACGAGGCGATGCTCCCCAAGAACGGCAGCGCCACCGAGGCCGCGTTCGCTTTGCGGCGCAGCTCGTCGGAGAAGAGCTGCAGCGCTTTTCCCAGATCTCCGTCGCCCACCGCCTCCGCCAGGGCGAAGAACTCCTCCTCGCGCACGGGCGCGACGATGGCGATGACGTCCTCGCGGGTGATCTGCGGCTTTTCGCCGGCGTAGGCGGCGAGCTTCTGCAGCTCGGAGGCGATCAGGCGCAGGTCGTCGCCCAGCCGCTCCTTCAATTCCAGCTCGGCGTCCTTGGCGAGGCGCTTCCCGAGCGGTTTCAGCTCGTGCTCGACGATGCTCGCGATCTCGAGGGTGTCGATGGTGCGGCCGCGCCGCTCCGCGCGGCGTTTGACGTGCTCGCCCTTCTCTTGCGCGAACCGGACCAGCGCGTGCTTTGCCGGCAGCGCTTCGGCCACCAGCACCAGGTGCGTCTTCGGGGGAAGGCCGCGATCCAGCGTCTTCAAGAGCATTTCCAGGTCGGCCGGAGGCGCGGTGACGTTCTGCGCCTGCGCCCACGCCGACAGCTCCTGCAGCCAGGGCTTGTCGGCGTCGTCCGGGGCGGTGCCGACCTCCTTGCGCCACTTGGCGGCGGACGCTCCGGTTTTGAGCCCGAAGGCGACCTCGGCGGCGCCCCAGCCTGCCGGACGGACCAGCTTGAGCAGCCGTCGCGCGGCATCGCGCTGGCGCTTCCCCTGCCAAAGCTCTCTCGCGCGCGCGAGCTCCTTTTCCGCGTCGACCTCTTCGGCAAAGGCGTCAGCGCCTTCCACCACCACCGCCTTGGGCGCGGCAAACATGGCGATGGTCGAAAGGTGCGCGGCGATCTCGCGCGCGCCTGCGCTGGCGTCGAGCAGCACCAGGTTCAGAGCGCGGTCGGCCTCCGGAACCAGCGCATCGGCCAGCTCGCGGGCCGCACCACGGGCGAGGTACTCGTCGCCTTCGAAGAGGTAGACGGGCTTCCCTTTTCCGGCGCGGGCAGCATCCAGGAGCTCGGCGAGCTCAGCCATGTCGCAGCTCCCGCGCCCGCAAGAAGAGCCGTTCGAGCTGCAGCCGGCCGTTCCCGTTCTGCTCCAGCGCCTCCACCACCTCGTCGCAGAGAGAAGCCTGGCGCAGAAGCTGGACCGGGGCGGTCCGCGCCGAGACCTCGTCGGCGAGCGGCCGCAAGTCGCGCATCTCCAGCACCTCGTCCGGCGCCCCCGCCTGTGCGACGAGCAGGTCCCGCGTCCAGGCCTGCACCGCGAAGGCAACCTCCAGCGCCGCCCCGCGCTCGCCGAACGCCTCCGCCAGATCCAAGGCGGGCCGCTCGTCCGCCGCCGCGAGCGCGCGTTCCAGCTCTTGGAGAAGCTCGCGCCGCTCGCCCTGCCCGTTCAGCGCCGCGGCGAAGCTGCCCTGTGCTCGCGCGGCGCGCTCCCGCGCTTCCACCTCCGGCACGCCCTCGCGCACGAGCCGCGCAGCCAAGAGCGCCTCCGGCACCGGCCCGAGCTGCACCCGCGCACAGCGCGAACGGATGGTGGGCAAGAGCGCATCCGGCTGCGCCGAGACCAAGAGGAACGTCGTCCCGGCGGGCGGCTCTTCCAAGGTCTTGAGCAGCGTGTTCTGCGCCCGCTCGTTCATGGCCTCCGCGGGCGTGACGATCGCGATCTTCCGCCGCCCCCGCAGCGCCGCGAGCGAAAGCCGCTTGGCGAGCGCGCGCACGCCGTCGACGCGGATCTCCTTCGACGGCGCCCCTTCCAGGTCCGCTTTGGAGACGAGCCCCCGGGCGATCAGCTCGCTCTGCGGCATCAGGAACTGCACGTCGGGAAAGTTCCCCCGCTCGATGCCGCGGCAGTGGTCGCACTTCTCGCAAGGCCTGTCCGAGGGCGCCTCGCAGTTGGCGGCCTGCGCAAAGGTCCGTGCAATCAGCTCTTTCCCGGTTCCGGACGGGCCCGCGAGCAGGTACGCGTGATGGACGTGGTCCCGCTCGAGCGCCGCGCGGAGCTGCCTCACCGCGCGCTCTTGTCCGACGATGGACTCCCAACGCATTGAATCCGGCTTCCTACACAGCGTCGAACCAACGCGCAACGGGAAGGTCTTCTCTTGCTATGGTGGTCCTCATGCGAAAGACGGCAGCCCTCACCCTGGCTCTCGCCGCCGCGGCGTGCTCCAACCAGGACAACGTCGTCCTCAACGATCCCAACGAGACCGCCGGCACCACCGCGACCGGCGTCACCTGGCCGAGCATCCTCTTCACGGACATCAACTCGTCCATCGGCAGCGAGATCGCGCTCTTCGACGCCGCCGGCAACCCCACCGGAGACCGCGCCTGGGTGGTGATCATGAGCGACGTGCCGGGGCTCTGCACTCTGTTACGGAACAACCGCAGCTTCTTCCGCAACGCGCCCGGCGCGTACCAGGCGCTGATCCTCTTTCTGCCCATCGGCCGGGTCGGCTCGTTCATCCCCGGACGCCCGGGAGACGAAGGCACCTCGAGCGAAATCATCGCCGCCGGCGGGCCGCAGCCCACCGCGCCCTTCCAGGTGTTTCCCACCAACGTGCAGTTCAACGACATCTCGATGATCGACTGGAACGACGGCGCCGCCCAAGGCAACTTCGACCTCTTCTATACGCAGCCGGACGGAGTGCGGGTCCTGCAGTACGCGGGCAATTTCAAGACCTCCAGTTGCGACGGTCTCGACGGTGTTCTCCTGCCTTGACACCCTCCCGCTTTCACTCTAGTTGAGCGCCCCATGGCGCTGCCCCTCACCACCGACCAGCCCGACCGCGCCGTACCACCGCACGCCCGCAGCATGGCCCGCGATTTCATCCTCGCGCGGCTGGGCTCGTTCTTCGCGTTCGCGCCGCTCGCGCTCTGGACCATCGTCCACCTCTGGCACCAGCTCGCCGCCTACCAGCCGGAAAACGTGCGCGCAGTCGCGTGGCAGACGGAAGTCGAGCACCACAGCAGCGACGCCGGCGCCTGGCTGACCTTCATCGTCGTCCTCTTCCCGCTCGTCTGGCACACCGTCTGGGGCATCGGCCGCATGTTCAAGAGCCGCCCCGCGGTCGCCAACCGCGGCTTCTCCAACCTCCGCTACGTCATCCAGCGGTTGTCGGCCATCGGCCTCTTGTTGTTCCTCGGCGCGCACCTCTACCTCGCCTGGTTCAAGCCGCGCTTCCTCGAGGGCCGGCCGGAGTCGTTCGAGGACATCGCCTTCGAGATGCATTCGCACACGCCGACCTTGCTCGTGTACGTCCTCGGCATCCTCGCTATCTCGTATCACCTGGCGAACGGCCTCTGGTCGTTCCTCTCGATGGGCTGGGGCGTGACGGTGAGCAAGAGCGCGCTCGCCTGGACCGAGAAGGTGGCGCTGGTGTTCTTCTTATTCCTGCTCGTCATCGGCTGGGCCGCGGTGTACGGCCTCTACTCGGGCGGCGCCGCCTACGGCTGATTCGGCAGCGGCTCCTTGAACGCGTTCTGCACCAGGACGGTTCCGAGCGGGACCGCGAGATAGAGCGCCGTGTTCAGGGCGATGCCGGCGGTGCGGTTGATCCCTGCAGCGCTGAGCCCGAGGCCCGCGCCGATGGCCACCGCCGACGAGCCATAGGCGCCGAGCACCGCCGCGCCGAGCGGCGAGTCGTAGTGGTCGCTGGTCTTGCCCACCGCCCAGGAGCCGATCGCGCTTGCGAGCGGGGAGAGTGCGAAGCAGATGGCGGCGCCGGTCAAGGCCCCCGTCGCACCGCTCAGCGAGACCGATCCCGTCTGGTTGGCGCGGATGGTTCCGCTGGAAAGGAACGCGACCCCGCCGGCGTTGACAGCGGTGAACGCGCCGAGCGCGGCGGCATATTCGGCCACCATAAGCAGCGGTTCCGAGGGCGGCTGCGCGCGAGCCACCGCAGCGCGATCGAGCGCGTCGTCGTAGAGCGCCGCGCGCGGGAGGGGAGCTGCCACGAGGGTCAGGGCAAGAGCGAGCATGTGGCTTTCGACGCTAGGTGCGATGCGACAAGCCGTCAACCGCGCGCGCCTGGCGATGCTCGCGAGCGACACCGCGCAAGAGGTACACGACCACCGCCAGATTGAGGATGAAGAGCACCACGCGGATCCAGGTGGGCCGCACGACGCACTCGAACGCCTCCCAGGGAAGAAGCGCCCCGGTGGCGATGACGACCAGCCACGGCGCCCACCACCGCCCGGCCCGGAGCGCGAGCCCCTCGATTGCGGAGAGCACCGCGTCACCCAACGAGAGCACCGCGAGGAAGGTGATGTGGCCGCTCGTGCCGCCCTTGACGATCAGCCTCGCCGCCGCGAGCGCCCAGTTGCGGGTGACGTGCTCGAGCAACACTTCCGCGAGTGTCGCTGCGCCCGCCTCCGCGCCGCGGACGACGACGTACGCAAACCAGGCGCCGAGCAACGCCTCCAACACCGCCTTGAGGAGCTTGTAGGCGATGATGGCGCGGACGCCGAAGTCGACCTTCATGCGTTGGGGACGAGGGCGTGCACGAGCTCGAGCAGCCGGTTGACGTCGAAGGGTTTCTCGAGCGAACGCACTCCCAGCGCGTCCGCCTCCTTGCGGCCGTCGGTGGAACCGGTGGTGAGCACGACCGGCACCTGCGCCGAGGCGCCGCCGTCGCTGCGCAGCGTCCGCACCACCCAGGCGCCGTTCGCGTCCGGCATGAAGTAGTCGATGAGCATCAGCGCCGGCGGGCGCGCCCGTACCGCATCCACCGCGTGGTGCGCGTCCGGACAGGTCTGCACCGCGAAGCCGTTCAGCTCGAGCAGATCCTGCAGCACGAGACGGCAGTCTTCGTCGTCTTCGACGATGAGAATGGTCGGCCGGTTGCTCATTTGCGGGGAGCTTAAGCGTTGCCCGCTGTAACGGCGAGTGCGAGCCCGTCGCATAGTTCGGAAAGCCCTTCGCCGCGCCCGCAGAAGACCGGCCGGAACCCGGCAGCGATGGCTTCCTCACGCGCAGAAGCGCCCAGGCAAGCGACGCCGCCGCGGACCCCGCTGTGCGCTCCCACGAGCTGCACGAAACCGCGCACCGCGCTGCCGCTCAAGAAAGTAATCAGGTGAACGAAACCGGCGTGGAGATCGCGGACGATGGCCGGGTCGGCGCTGCGCGGCACGATCGTCTTGTAGAGAACGAACTCCTGGACGACCGCGCCCGCCGCGCGCAGGCCGGCGGTGAGCGCGGGGGTCCCGCGTTCGGCGCGGGGGACGAAGACGCGTTTGCCTTGGATGGAGGAGCCGAGCTCTTCGACCAGCGCTTGCGCACCGCCGCCGGATTTCGGCACTCGCACGCGCCCTGCGGAGTCGGCGCCGGCGTGCAGCTCTTTCGCGGTTGCGTCGCCGACGGCAGCCAGCGGCCTGCGCGCGAGGTCCGGACAGAGCGCGCGGAGCCTGCGGGCGGCGTGCGGCGAAGAGACGACCACCAGGTCCGCCTTCTCCATCGCGCGGCCAACATCCGCCGCATCGGGCGCGTCCTCGAAGGCAATGCACGGCATGCGGACCGGAGCGGCTCCGCGCTCGCGCAGCAGCTCTTCCAGCTCGGCGCAATCCTCGGCAGCGCGGGTGACCAGGACCCGCTTCCCCTCGAGCGGGCGGCTCATGCCCGCTTGGGCGCAGGCAGTCCCGGCGCGGCTGCGCGCGCGGCTTCGAGGAGCGAAAGCCCGCCCTGCGAGAGCAACGACTCCGCGACCTGCGTTCCGAGCGCCTCCGGATCTTCGCCGCGACCTTCCGCTTTGAGGAGCCGCACCGACGCGCCGTCCGGGCCACCCAACGCCGCTCGCAGCCAGAGCGCGTTTCCTTCCCGCACCGCGAAAGCCGCCACCGGCACCGTGCAGCCTCCGCCGAGCCGCGCCAGGACCGCGCGCTCCGCACGCACGCACACCGCCGACTCGGGAAGGTTGAGCCGCGCCGTAGCGTCTTCGGCAGGCGAACCGCGCAAGGTCTCGATGGCGAGCGCGCCCTGCCCTGCGGCAGGCAGCGACAACTCGACCGACAGAACTTCGGTGACCTGGCTGTCGAGCCCGAGCCGCCGAAGGCCCGCGAGCGCCAGCACCACCCCGTCCAACTCGCCGGAGGTCGCCTTCGCAAGCCGCGTCTGCACGTTGCCACGGACCGCCACGATCTGCAGGTCCGGCCGCGCCGCCCGAAGCTGCACGGCACGGCGCAAGGAGCTGGTGCCCACCCGGGCGCCCTTCGGCAGATCGGCAAAGCCGCGCGCATTCCGTGCGATGAGCGCATCGCGCGGATCTTCGCGGTCGGTGAAGGCGCTCAAGGTGAATTGCGCCGGCAGCTCGAAGGGCACGTCCTTGGCGCTGTGGACCGCCAGGTCCGCGCGGCCGTCCTCCATCGCGCGCTCGAGCTCCTTGACGAACAGCCCCTTGCCGCCGACTTCCGCGAGCGATCGATCGAGGATGCGATCGCCCTCGGTCTGCATCGGGACCAGCTCGCAATCGCCGAGGAGCCCCTGGATGCGCCGCGCCTGCCACAGCGCGAGCGCGCTCTTGCGGGTGGCGATGCGCAGCATCGGCCTTAAGCCTTCCTCGCGAACTGGACCACCGTGTCGGGCTTCGGAATCGGCTCCGGATCGGGCTGCGGATCCGGCACCGGGTCGGGCTGCGGCGCAGGACCGGTCGGGCTCTCCAGGCCGAACAGGCTCGCGGCTGCGTCGGCCAGAGGACCTGCGCCTTCGCTGCGCAGCTTCGCGGTCGGCTGGTGGAGCAGCTTGTTGACGATGGCAGTCGCCATGGCGCGCACCCGCTTCTGCTCGGCCTCGGAAAGTCCGGGCAAACCAGACAACGTCCGCTCCGCTTCCGCCCGCGCCACTGCCTCTGCCTGCGCGCGAAGCCGCGCCAGGACCGGCAACGATGCGCGCTCTTGCACCTGGAGAAGGAGCGCCTTCAGCTCCTCCTCGACGATGGCTTCGGCCTTGCCGACATGCGTCTCTCGCGCCTCGCCGTTCCGGGCGGCGACGCTCTCCAGATCGTCGAGGTCGTAGACGTAGACGTTCTCGAGCTCGTTGGCGGACGGCTCCACGTTCCGCGGCAAGGTCAGGTCGACCAGGAAGATTGGACGGTAGCGGCGTTGCTTCAGCGCCTTCGACATCGCATCGCGCGTCACCACGAAGCTTGGCGCCGCGGTGGAGCAGAGGACCACGTCCGCGCGCTCGAGCAGCTTCGGCAATTCCGTCAGCGCCACCGGCATTCCACCCACCGTCCGCGCCAGCTCTTCCGCGGCAGCAAAGCTGCGGTTGGCGACCAGCAGCTCGTGCGCGCCGGACGAGCGCAATTCGCGGGCGGCGAGCTGCCCCATCTCGCCCGTGCCGAGCAGCAACACCGACCGTCCGGTCAGGTCTCCCAGAAGCTTGTGCGCGAGCTTCACGGCCACGCTGCTGATCGACACCGCGCCGCGCGCAATCTCCGTCTCGGTGCGCACCCGCTTCGCCGCCGACAGCGCGCGCTCGACCGCGCGGCCGAGGGTGGGGCCAAGCGCGCCGCCCTCCTGCGCCTGGGCGGCGGCTTCCTTCACCTGGCCGAGGATCTGCGCTTCGCCCACCACCATAGAATCCAGGCTGGCGGTGACGCGGAAGAGGTGGCGGAGCGCGTCTTCGTCGAAGTGGCAGCGCGCGTGCGGAGCAGCCTGCGGCCCGAGCTTGGCGAGAAGATCTTCGCCTGCGCCGCGGCCGTCCGCGACGGCGAAGATCTCCAGCCGGTTGCAGGTGGAGAGCAGCATCGCCTCGCGCACTCCGGGGAGCGCGCGCAATTCGTCCAGCCGTTCTTTCACCCGCGCGGCGGGAACCGCGATCTGCTCGCGCACCGCGATGGGCGCTTCCCGATGCGAAAGGCCGACGCAAACCAGGGTCATGCCGTGACCCCCGGAACGCTCGTCCCCGACAAGAGGCCGACATAGGTGCAGACGATGAGCGCGAATCCGGCCACCACGAGCATCGCCACGCGCCGGCCACGCCAGCCGGCGACGAGCCGCGCCTGGATGAGCGCGGCAAGGAGCGCCCACGCGAGGATGGCAAAGCCCTGCTTGGGCGCGAACGGCATGGTGCTGCCCGCCGCCTGCCGCGACACCAGCGAACCCGTGGCGATGGCGAGCGAGAGAAAGACGAATCCCCAGACCGCGAGCCGGTAGCCGGCGCGGTCGATGAGGTCGAGAGAGGGAAGCCGCGCGAAGAGACGCCCGGGCCGCTTTGCCTTCACCTGCTTCTCGCTCGCGAGATAGAGGAGCGAGAGCCCGAACGCGAGCGCCAGCGCCGCGGTGCCGATGGCGGCCGATCCGACGTGCACGAAGAGCGCGACCGAATGGTCGAGCTGCGGCGACACGGCGCGGTCGGTCGAGCTCACGAGGTGCGCGGGCACCATCACCGCCACCGTGAACGGCCCGACGAACGCGCCCGCCACCGGCATGTCGTACCGCCAGTCGAGGATCAGGTAGCCGAGCACGATGACCGCGGCCAGGAGCGAGAAGAGTTGGCCGCCCTTCCACGAATCGGCGCCAACACCCAATTCCGCGATGCCCATGGTGGCGGCGAAGGCCGCGAAGTGCACCAGAACGCCGACCAAGAGAAAGATGCGCCCGAGCCGCGCCCACAGCGCCCGCGGCCGCAAGAGCCAGGTGAGAAAGGCTGCAGCGCCCGCCGTGTACGCGAGGAGCGCGATGTGGACGAGGATGGCGTTCATCGGCTGCCCGTCTGCCAGCATATCCCCTTCGACCGGCTTCTTCTCGGAGAATGACGGGGGGTTGGCGTCTTTTTCCGCGTCCGGGTATCAGGCGTGGGTGGGTGTGCGACATCGTCGACGGGCGCGCACCGTCTCCGGGGCTCGTTCATCTGTTGTTGGCGGGGCGCGGTGGCTCCGGCAGGTCCCGACAAGGCGTTGACGCCCTGCCGCATGGACGGCAGATTGCGAAGCACAACGGAGGCACGAGCGACATGGCGAACCAGGACGTTCTGACCCTGACCGACGACAACTTCCAGTCCGAAGTGCTGGGCTCTTCCGAGCCGGTGCTGGTGGACTTCTGGGCAGC
>DASXHM010000254.1:0-22063 GCA_036488495.1 Myxococcales bacterium
GCCGCGCTGGCGGCGAACGGCCTCGACATCCTCAGCGCTGATGTCAGCTCGCTGGACGGCGGCATCGCGCTCGACACCTTCGTCGTGCGCGAGCACGGCGGCCAGGCTCCACCTCCTTCGCGCTGGGAAGCCGCCCGCGCCGACCTGCTCAAGCTCCTCTCCGGCGCCGAGGACCCGCAGCGGCTGGTGCAGAAGCGTCTTCGCCGGGCGGCCTGGGCATCGTCAGCCGCCCGGCGAACGTCGACACCCGCCTGCGGATCGACGACGACTCCAGCGAGGAGATGACCATCCTCGACGTCGTCGCGCAGGACCGCCCTGGACTTTTGCACGCAATTGCCGAGGCTTTACACAGGGCAAATGTGAGCATCGAAGTCGCCCGGATCGCCACGGAAGGGAACCGCGCTACCGACGCGTTCTATCTGCGCGACCTCTCCTTGGGCCCCTCGCAGGCGCCTTCGAGCAAGATCGCGGACCCCGAACGCCGCTCTCGAGTGGTCGAAACGGTGCGCGCGGCGATCGCTGCCCTCGCAGGTTTGGGCTGACCCAATTCCCTAGCAGTCCCATACGGTTGGCAGCTTGCGGGGCTGCCGCGGGCGACCTAGCTTACGGCTGTTGGGTGTGTGGCGACGTACCACAATGGAGCTGGTGTGGGAGCAAGTGGCAGTCTGATTGCAAGCGAGGGACGGCAAGGAATGGCGACGCGCAAGGCCGGTGTGAACGTGAGCAAGAGGAAGCCGGCACTCAAGTTGAAGATGTCGCGGCGGTCGTCTGCAATGACCGTCCAGGAGGCGGGGAGGTTGGGGGGGCTGATCGGCGGGCGCAAGGGGGGTCTCGCCGTGAAGCGTCAACGGGGCGTCGAATTTTACCAGGAGATTGGGAAGCTGGGCGGCGAGCGCGTGCGTGCGCTCATCGCGGCGGGCAGAAAAGCAACCAAGAAGCAGCGCTCGCGGGGGGCGCGGCGCTGACAAATCGGCCTTCACCCCATGGGGGTGGGCGTCAAGGGGAGGCGGGGGGATTCATGGCTGACGACACGAACATTCCGAAGAAGAAGGGCTCGATGAGTGTGAGCGAGGCTGGCCGGAAGGGCGGTCAGACCGTTCGCGACAAGTACGGGCATTCCTTCTACGAAGAGATCGGCAGGAAGGGCGGAGAGACGGTGAAGGCCGAGCGCGGCCGCGCTTTCTACGAAGCCATCGGCAAGAAGGGTGGCGACACCGTCAAGGCGGAACGCGGCGCTGCGTTCTACGAGACCATCGGCAAGAAGGGAGGCGAGGCCGTCAAGGCCGAGCGCGGAACTCCTTTCTACGAGGAGATCGGCAAGAAGGGCGGCCACCGCGTGCGCTCTCTCATCGAGGAAGGCAAGAAGGCCGCTGCGGATGCACTGGCCCCTGCGCACTCGATGGCCGACAACCACGACATTCCGGCCCCGGGCGGCGAAGTCATGCCCGAGCCGGCGCACGAATGACCGCGAGGATTGATCGATGATCAAAATGCGCGGTGCAAAGGGCGGCATGACGGTCTCCGAAGCAGGACGAAAGGGTGGAGAACGCGTCCGCGACGAACGGGGCGTGGGCTTCTACCAGGAGATCGGTCGCAAGGGCGGTGAGCTCGGAGGGAAGAAGGGAGGCGAGGCGGTCCGCGATAAGTACGGCCCCTCGTTCTACGAAGAGATCGGGCGGAAGGGCGGCCAGAAAGTTCGCGAGCTCATCGAGCAGGGCAAGAAGCGTCTCCTCTAAAGGGAGCTTCTTGAAAACTTGAAGGGGCCAAAGGGGGCACGGAGGGGGGGTTCCTTCCAAACCACCGGAGGCAACACATGGCGGAAGAGGGCAAGAAGGGCGGAATGACCGTGGCGGAGGCCGGCCGCAAAGGCGGCGTGAAAGTCGCGCAGGAGCGCGGCCGGGCCTTCTACGAGCAGATCGGCCGCAAGGGCGGCGAGACGGTCAAGGCGGAGCGTGGGCACGAGTTCTACGAGCAGATCGGCAGGAAGGGCGGCGAGTCGGTTCGAGCCTCCCGGGGCGCCGGTTTCTACTCGCAGATCGGCCACAAGGGCGGGCAGAAGGTCCGCGAGCTGATCGAGCAGGGCAAGCGCCTCGCTCGTGAAGGCGCGGAGAAGACCGCTGCTGCCAACGCGCAGAAAGCCAGCCTCGACGAGTTGGGGAACCTGACCAACAAAGGCGAGGAGTAAGGCCCGGATTCTGAAAAAGGCGGGTCCTCCCTGGAGGGCCCGCCTTCGTTTCTGGACAGCAGCGGATCCGCGGCCGCGGAGGAATTGAGCGGCTCGCGTTCCCGATGGTGCGAAACCTTTGCGCGCGCGCGCCGCGGGCCTCAACATGCGTCCGTGGCCCCGAAGGAAGCGCCGATCCAGCCCATCGATCCGGTCCATCCG
Source organism: Myxococcales bacterium (assembly GCA_036488495.1). Lineage (GTDB taxonomy): Bacteria > Myxococcota > Myxococcia > Myxococcales > 40CM-4-68-19 > 40CM-4-68-19. The sequence goes on from DASXHM010000254.1 coordinate 2,387, forward strand.
CAGCCGCGGCACGTGGCGCGGGCGGTTTCGATCCTGGAGAGCGGCGGGCTCGTTTCCTATCCAACCGATACCTATTACGCGCTCGGCTGCGACGTCTTCCAGAAGAAGGCGATGGAGCGGCTGGCGCAGTTGAAGCGCCGAGACGAGCGGAAGCCGTTTGCCTTCCTCTGTGCGGACCTCTCCGAGGTGGCGAAGTACGGCATCGTCTCCAACGAGCATTACCGGCTGCTCCGTCGCATCCTGCCCGGTCCTTACACGGTGATCCTGGAGGCGACCCGGATCGTGCCGCGCACCGCGCTGACCCGGCAGCGCCAGGTCGGGGTGCGGGTGCCGGATTCGCCGATCGCTCTCGCGCTGGTGCGCGCTCTGGGCAGGCCGCTCGCGACCACCAGCGCGGCCTTGCCGGACGACGAGCCGCTGATCGACGCGCGCGACATCCAGGAGCGGCTCGGCAGGGGCCTCGATCTGATCCTCGACGGAGGAGTGACGCTGATCGAGCGATCGACGGTCATCGATCTCACCTCCAGCGTCCCCGTCGTGGTGCGCGAAGGCAAAGGCCCAATCGAAGGGGTCCTCACGTGAACCTGGACGAGGCGGTCGATCGCTACCTGGGGCATCTGCGCGTCGAACGCGGACTCCTGCCGGCGACCATCGAGGCGTATGCGCGCGACCTGCGCGAATACCTGGATTGGCTTTCCAGCCAGCGCATCGAGGGCTTCGTCGCCATCGACGAGCCGGTGGTCGTGCGGCACCTCTCGGCGCTGCAGGTTCGCGGGCTTTCGCGGACTTCGCAGGCGCGGCACCTCGCTGCGGTGCGCGGGCTGCACAAGTTCGCCAACGCAGAGGGCTTCGCGCCGGCCGATCCGAGCGAAGCGGTGGGAGCGGTGCGCGGCTCGCGCAGGCTGCCCGACTTTCTCGGCGTCGACGAAATCGATCGCTTGCTCGCACAGCCCGACACGCGAACGGCGGCCGGGGCGCGAGACAAGGCGATGCTGGAGTTGCTCTACGCCTCCGGCTTGCGGGTTTCGGAGTTGGTCTCGCTCCCCATCGGCGCGCTCGACCCCCATGTGTTCGTGCTGCGAGTGCGCGGAAAGGGTGGCAAGGAGCGCATCGTGCCGGCGGGCGAGCGCGCGCGCGACGCGCTGAACGCGTATCTGGACGGCCCCAGGCAGAAGCTCCTCGGCGCCCGGCGGTCGCTCGATCTCTTCGTCACGCCGCGCGGCGGGCGGATGACCCGGCAGGGATTCTGGAAGCTGCTCTGCCGCTACGCCCGGGCGGCCGGGATCACCCGGCGCGTCTATCCGCATTCGCTGCGGCACAGCTTCGCCACCCATCTCCTCGAGGGCGGCGCGGACCTGCGCGCCGTCCAGGCGATGCTCGGCCACGCGGACATCAGCACGACGCAGATCTATACGCACGTAGACCGGGAGCGCCTCAAGGCAGTGATCGCTCGCCACCCGCGTGCGTAGTCTCCGGCTTTGACTGGCGGCGCAGCGGGCGAGCCGGCCCCCGTCGCGTGACCCATCGACAGCCGGTGTCCATCTTTCGTCCATGGTGGACCTTTGAAGACGTGGCGGACGGGGACGGTCGCGGTGCTCGCATTGTGCGCGGTGTGCGCGTGCTCGAATCATTCGTCGGGCGGTTCCTCCGGCTCGAGTGATGCCGGCGCGGTCGCGCAGGATGACGGCGGCACGCAAGGCGCCTCCGACTCAGGAACCGCGCTCCCAGGCGACGACGCCGGAACGGCGCTTCCCGGTGACGACGCGGGCACTGCCGCCGACGCCGGCGCCGCACCCGACGGAGGCACCATCGGCGCCGCAGATGCGGGAACCGACGGCGGAACCTCGATCGCCGACTGCGAGGGAATCGTCCCTGCGGACCTGGGCGCTTCGGTCACCGCTCAGGTCACCTTGCGTCCTCCTTTCCGCGGCGACTTCACCTGCAGCGATGCCACGAGCGACGAGAGCGGCAACGTCGCCGCCGGCCTGACCATCAACAACCCGGGAGAGCCGGCGTTCGGGAGCTGGCAGATCTTCAACCCCGCAGGAGCGCCCCAGGGTTCGACGCCGCCGATCGACGGCGACCTCTTCCCCGAGGGCCCCGGGTTCGAAGGCGCGGTCCTCGACACCAGCGCGTCGCCGCCGGTCGATCGCTTCACGCTGATTCAGCCCGACGCCAGCCGTCGCGACGGCCAGGTGGTGGGCGGCAACGGCGCCGTCGACCGCACGTTCCGCAGCTGGCCGAACGGATTGCTGGTGGTGACGACGAGCTGTGACATCGCGGGCGGCCTCGTCGAGATCCGCCACTTCGGGGCGGACGGATCGCTCCTCTTCCACGGCTCCAACGGCGGCCTGGGCTGCCCGCGGACTGTCGCCGGCGCAGGTACACCGGGCGGCCTGTCGCTCGTGATCTTCAGCACCGGACAGGCGTCGCAGACGACGGGTATTCCGCCGATGACCGAGTTTGGCGTGTGGTTTGACGCGACTGGCAAGGTGTTCGCGGGCCCGTTTGTGGTGGCGCCGCAGCCGACTCCTGAGGACATCATCGTTCGCACGCTCGTCGACGGCAGCGTCGCGGTGCGGAGCGGCGGTCATTGGCTCGGCGTGTTGCCCGCGAACGGCGGCACCACGCTGCAGCCGCCGCCGTCCTGGCTCGCAGACGGTCACGACCTGACCATCGTCCGCAACGAGAGGGCGTATGCGCTCCTTCCCTCGGGCGGCTTGAACCACCTCGACCTCGTCTCCATCGGCGGTAACGTCTGCGGCACGGTGACCTTCCCCGGCGTGCAGGGCGTGACGACCGGCGCCGACGGCACCGTCATCGGCGCTTCCGGCACCAACGGTTGCACCAAGACGTGGTGGTCGGGGTTGCTCAAGTAAGGCGCGCGCCTCGATCGCGCTTCCGGGCGATGCAGTGGCGGGCGGGCGGACGAGCGCTCGCCCGGTGCTTGCCTGCTCGCACGTGGACAGCTTCCGGGCGGAGGGCGGCCCCATGAAGCAGGTGATGCTCGCAGTGGCCTTGTGCGTGGCCGCATGCTCCAGTCAGGGCAGCGGCGGAAGCGGTGATCGCGGTTCGCCGGATGCTGGCGCGGCCAACCCGTCGGCCGATGCTGGACCCGTCGTTGCGAACCCCGGCGACGACGGCGGAACCGTGGGCGTAGCCGATGCAGGCGCGCCCTCCGACGGCGGCACCGCGCTCGCAGGCTGCGACGGAATCGTTCCCGCGGCGCTCGGAACCAGCGTGACCGCGCAGCTTCCTTCGTCCGACGGCGATCTGTGCACGGAAGCGACCGCTGACGAATCGGGCAATGTCGCCGCCGCGCTTCGGCGAGCGTCCGGAGTCGGGAATCTCTTCGATTGGCACATCTTCAGTCCAGCGGGTGAGCACCAGGGCGTCGCCCCTGAGATCCTGGGCGACGTGTTCCCTCAAGGCACTGGCTTCGAGGCGATCAAGTTCCTCGATCTCGGGCCTGCGTCATCGCCGTTCTTCGTCCGCATCGCCCCGGACGGAAGCTTGTCCAAGCAGCAGCTCGTCGGCAGCGACGACACCGGCCAGGTCAGCTTCCGCGCCTGGCCCGACGGCCTCCTCGTCCTCACCCTCCACTGCATCTCGTCGCCGGGCAGCACCACCATCCGGCGCTTCGCGGACGACGGGACGCTGATCGCAACCGGCACCACCAACAATCCTGGACCCGCAGGCTGCGATGTCGCCGGCGCCGCCAACGGACCTGGCGGAGTGACGTTGATCGTCTTCCACAGCGACCCCGGCCAACCGGACGATGCGCTGCAAGCGCGCTGGTTCGACGCTGCCGGCACGGCGATGACGGACTTCTTCACGGTCGGGGTGTCCGCGGGGAACCTCGTCCTCCGCGCGCTCGTCGACGGCAACGTGGCGATCCAGGCGTCCGGGCATTGGCTGGGCCTGGTTGCGCCGGGCGCAACCACGTTGACGCCGGCCCCGACGTGGCTCGCCGACGGCCACGACCTGAGCATCGTCCGCGGCGAACGCGCCTATGCGCTGATTCCCGAAGCAGGCGCCCTCAATCACCTGGACCTCGTCACCGCCCAAGGTCAGCTCTGCGGATCGGTGACGTTCCCCGGCGTCGGCCCACTGCGGACCGGTGCGGATGGCACCGTCATCGGCGCGTCCGGCGACGGCGGCTGCACCAAGACCTTCTGGCCGGGCCTCCTCGAGTAGCTGTCTCGCCGAAAGTAGCTCGTCTCCGAGCGCGCGCGACCTGCTAAAGTGCGCGCCCTCCATGGCGGACCCACAGCGAGCACCAAAGCGCGTCGTCTCCGGGATGCGGCCCACCGGGCGGCTGCATCTCGGGCATTTCCATGGCGCGGTGAAGAACTGGATCGAGATCTCGAAGAAGGCCGAATGCTTCTTCTTCTCCGCCGATTGGCATGCGCTCACCAGCGAGTACAAGGACACCTCCAGAGTCGGCGAGGCGCAGCGGGAGATGTTCGCCGACTGGGTGGCGGCCGGCCTGGATCCGGAGCGCTCGACGCTGTTCATCCAGTCGCACGTGAAGCAGCACTCCGAGCTGTTTCTGTTGCTCGCGATGATCTCGCCGCTCGGGTGGCTCGAGCGGGTGCCGACCTACAAGGAGCAGCAGGAGCAGCTTCGCGAGAAGGAGCTGAACACCTACGGCTTCTTGGGCTACCCGGTGCTGCAGACGGCCGACGTGGCGCTCTACGGCGCCGATGCGGTCCCGGTCGGCCAGGACCAGGTGGCGCACATCGAGCTCTCGCGCGAGATCGTGCGGAAGTTCAACTTCCACTTCGGCGCCGAGGGAAAGCCCATCCTGGTCGAGCCGCACGCGTACCTGACCGACGTGCCGAAGATTCTCGGCCTCGACGGCCGGAAGATGAGCAAGTCGTACGGCAACGCGGTCGAGCTGGGCGAGGATCCGGAGAGCGCGAGAAAGCGGATCATGGTCGCGGTCACCGATCCGGCGCGCAAGCGGCGCAACGATCCCGGGCACCCGGACGTGTGCCCCATCTACTATCTGCACCGCGCGTACAGCCCGTCCGAGCGCATCAAGGAAGTCGAGGTCGGCTGCACCACTGCGGGAATCGGCTGCGTCGACTGCAAGAAGATGCTGCTCGAGTCGCTCGTGCCCGCGCTGGACAAACACCGCACCGCGCGCGCCGAGCTGGATCGCAATCCTTCGCGCCTCGACGAATTGGTGCAGCTCGGGACCCGAAAAGCCTCCAAGGTCGCGGAAGAGACCATGGCCAAGGTCCGCGACGCGGTGAAGCTGCCTTAGGTGGAAGCCGAAACGACAGCGCCGGGCGCGTTCGCGGTCACGCTGCCCAGCTTCGAAGGGCCGCTCGATCTGTTGCTCTCGCTGATCCAGGAGCACAAGCTCGACGTCTTCGACATTCCCATCTCCTTCGTGGTCGACAAGTACCTCGCGTTCATGGACGCGGCGCGGGCGCTGAACATCGATCTCGCCGGCGAATATCTTCTGATGGCGGCGACGCTCGCGCACATCAAGAGCCGGATGTTGTTGCCGCGCGAGGAAGCGCAGGACGCGCCGGACGGCGAGGTCGGGCCGGACCCGCGCGAGGAGCTGGTCCGGCGGCTCTTGGAGTACCAGAAGTACAAAGACGCAGCCGCGCAGCTCGCGGCATCGCCGCAGCTCGGGCGCGACGTGTTTGTCAGACGGGCGCGAGAAGAGCTGCCGCTGGCGGCGGACGATGCCGCCTACTTCAAGTCGCCCGAGCTTTCCGTGTACCGGCTGATCGAGCTTCTCGCGAAAGTCTTGAAGGAGAAGAAGATCGAGATCCCGCACGAGGTGTTCGTCGAGCGGCTCTCCATCTCCGACCGCATCGCGGTCATCACCGATCGGTTGCGGGCGGAGGAGCGGATCACCTTCACCTCGCTTTTCCAGGACCTGCGCGAATGGGACAAGCACCGGGTGGTGCCGACCTTCCTCGCGGTCTTGGAGATGACGAAGCTCAAGCTCTTGAAAGTGCACCAGCCGGAGCGGCACTCCGAGATCTATCTTGCGCGGGCCGCCGCCTTGTCGGATTCCTCGCCCGAAGGAGCGACGCTTGACTATCGAGGGTGACAACCAGGGCGAGCTGCCGCTCTTGGGCGAGACGCCGCCGGAAGCTCCCGCGGAGGCGGACAGCGGAGCACCGGTCGCCGCGCCCGCCGACGAGGCCGAGCTTCGCGCAGCGGCCCAGACCGAGCTGTCGCAGCTCAAGGAGGCGGCGCGCTTCGTCACTGCCGAGCGCGCCGTGCAAGTCCTGGAAGCGCTCTTCTTCGCCGCCGAAAAGCCGCTCGATCTTCCGGCGCTGGAAGAGACCACGCAGTTCGCGAAGGAGGTGATCTTCGCGGCCATCGCCGAATTGCAGAAGCGTTTCGCCTCCGGGTCGGGAGTGGTGCTGGTGGATCTGGGCGGGCGCTGGCAGCTTCGCACCGATCCGCAGGTGGGCGCGTACGTCCGCCGGATGCTGCAGGTGAAGCCGATGCGGCTCACCCGCGCCGCGCTGGAGACGCTCGCGATCGTCGCCTACCGGCAGCCCATCACCCGGCCGGAGCTCGAAGACCTGCGCGGGGTCGATTGCGGCGCGGTGACCAAAGCGCTGCTCGAGCGCAAGCTCATCCGCATCCTCGGCAAGAAGGACGAGCCCGGCCGCCCCTTGCTCTACGGCACGTCCAAAGAGTTCCTCGACCTGTTCAACCTGCGCGACCTCACCCAGCTCCCGACGCTGCGCGAATTCCAGGAGCTCTCGGAAGAGTCGCGCAAGATCGTCGAGGACGAAGCAAAGCCGGCGCCGCCCGTCGCCGGCCTGACCGAGATGGCGCACGATCCGGCTGTCGCGGAGCGGATGGCGCAGTCCACCGTCGAAAGTGATGCGGCGCTCGCGCAGCTCGAGAGCGCGATTGCGCGGGCCGACGAAAGCACCAAGACCGCCTCGACCGTCCTCGAACCTGCGAAGCCCGAAGAAAGCGCCGGCTGATGCCACTCGAACGATTGCAGAAGATCCTCGCCCGCGCCGGAATCGCCTCGCGGCGCAAAGCCGAAGTGCTGATCGAGGAAGGCAAGGTCACCGTCAACGGCAAGATCGTGCGCGAGCTCGGGAGCAAGGCCGACCTCGACGAGGACGTGGTGGAAGTGGAAGGGCGCACCATCCGCGAGACGGAGGATCGCGTCTATCACGTGCTCTACAAGCCTGCGGGCTGCGTCACCACCTTGAGCGATCCCGAGGGGCGGCCCACCATCAAGCGCTATCTCGAGCACGTTCCCGAGCGCGTCTATCCGGTCGGGCGGCTCGACTACGACGTCGAAGGCGCTTTGCTCGTCACCAACGACGGCGATCTCGCCTACCAGATGATGCACCCCCGCTTCGGCGTGCGCCGGACGTACCTCGCCAAGGTGCACGGGGTTCCGCAGAAAGAGCAGATCGAGCGGCTGCTCAAGGGCGTGCGCCTCGAGGACGGACGCGCCAAGGCGCTGGAGGCGGCGCTGCACTCGCGCACTCCGAAGAACACCTGGGTCCGGGTGGTCGTCGCCGAAGGCCGGCAGCACCTGGTGAAGCGGCTGATGGAAGCGGTGGGGGCGCCGGTGCAGAAGCTCTTTCGCGCTGACTACGGCGGCATCACCGTCGACGGGTTGTCACCCGGCGAATCGCGCGAGCTCACCAAGGCGGAAGTGGCGCAGCTTCGCGCGCAGGCGGGCAAGAAGGCGAAGCCCTCCGACCGCCCTGCACAGGTCTCGTTGCCGGCGCGGCGCCACGGGCACGGGCCCCCCTCGCCGGGCGGACGGCAGCGGCGCGGACGGCGTTGAGCGACAGCACCGCACCCTTGACCACGCTCGACTCACCCGAGACAGGCGGGGTTGAAGAGCAGTAAAACGAACCTCCATGGCCAGCTCGACCGTCAACACCCGCGCGCTCAAGGACGAGGTCACGGGGCTCCTCCGCAAGGGAAAGTTCGATCGCGCGGCGGACGTCTTGGAGCAGCTCGCACGGGCCGAGCCGAAGGAGATGACCCACCGGCTGAAGCTCGGGGATACCTACCGAAGGCTCGACCAGAAGGTGAAGGCGATCGCCGCCTACCAGTACGCGGCGCGCTTCTTCGGCGACGAAGGCCAGCTCATCAAGGCCATCGGCGCGGTCAAGATCATCCTCGAGCTCGACCCCGGAAACGGCGCCGCCCAGGCGCAGCTCGCCGAGATGAACAACCGAAGGCTCGGCAAGGTGACGATGGAGAGCGCCGGCCTGCGCCCGCAGAGCACGCCCGCGCGAAATCCCACCGAGCTCGGCGATGCGGCGGCTGCAGCGCACGCCATCGGCACCGCCAACCAGGTCGAGCTCGAACCGGGCGACGACGACGAACCGCTCGAGCTGGACGACGGCAAGCCCAGCCGCGGCGTCGCGCCTGCACGCGGTCCCGTCTTGGGCAAGAACAAGCCGGAGGCGCGCGCCCCGGGGCCGCCGCCCAAGATCCGGCCGGCCTTCGACCTGGGAAACAACGAGCCGCCCGACCTGCGGGTGCCGCCGCCCATCGCGCCGCCTCGGTCGGGGAAGCGTTCGCACGATCCCATCGAGCTGCCGCCGGAAGAGCCGCAGAGCGCGGCGCAGAAGATCGACCTCGACCCGGACGAGATCGGCAGCGCCGCCTTGCCCATGCCGGAGGCGCCCATCGAGCTCGACCCGAGCGTGCTGGTGCCGCTCGACGAGACCGAAGCGCCGACGGCGAAGATCCCGGTCCCCGCAGCCAGACAGGCGACGAACACCCCCTCGCAGCCGCTGGCGAAGATCGCCGTCGCTCCGCGCGGGAAGACGAAGCCTTCCATCACCGTCAGCGACGAGATCGATTTCGAGGACGACGAGCCACAGACGGTGGCGCGGCCCATCGCCGACCTCTTGTCCGGATCCGACGAGGTGGAGGTCCTGGCGCTGGCGGCCGACGAAGAGGTGCGGAACGCCGCCAAGAACCAGCCGGCGGCACAGAGGGTGGCGACCAAGAAGGTGCCGCTCTTCGACGACCTCAGCCAGGCGGCGTTCGTCGAGCTGGTCAACAAGCTCGACTTCCACCGCCACGAGCCCGGCGAGCTGATCATCCGCGAGGGCGATCCGGGGCGCAGCTTCTACGTCATCGCCGCAGGGCAAGTGCGCATCTACAAGACGGCGGATGACGGCGCGGAAATGACCCTCGCGCGCCTCGGCGAAGGGGCGTTCTTCGGGGAAATGGCGCTGCTCTCGGGCGCGCCGCGCACCGCCAACGTGGTCGCCGAAGAGGACACCGAGCTCTTGGAAGTGACCGACGTCGTGCTGCGCGAGCTGGCGGGGAAGTATCCGCAGGTGGTGACCTCGCTGAAGAATTTCTACCGGCAGCGGTTGCTCGCGAACGTGATGGCCATCTCGCCCTTGTTCCGCGATTTCGATCCGCAGGAGCGCAAGGGCATTGCCGAGAAGTTCCGGATGAAGCAGGCGGCGGCGGACGAAGTGATGATCGAAGAGGGCAAGAGCTCCGACGGTCTCTACGTCGTCCTCCACGGCGCGGTGCAGGTGACCGCGACCAAGGACGACAAGCCCGTGGAGCTGGCGCGGCTGAAGGAGGGCGAAATCTTCGGCGAGATGTCGCTCCTCACTCGCAAGCCCGCCACTGCGACGGTGACCGCCGCGGGGAACGCCATCTTGCTGCGGCTGCCGCGGGAGAGCTTCCAGGAGCTGGTCTTGACCCACCCGCAGATCCTCGAGCTGGTCAGCGAGCTGACCGAGAAACGCAAGAGCGCGACCGAGGCCATCCTCTCCGAGGAGAACGGCGGCATGGCGTTCGTCTGACGGCGCGCTCGTTGTCGTCTCGCCGTGCGCTCGTCCTCGTCGGACCGCACGCTCGTCGTCGCCTGACGGCGCGCGAGTCCGGAGCTCAGCGCTTGTCCGCGGTCGCGGCCGGCGCGGCGATCTTTTCCCAGGACGCCTTCGCGCCGCGCACCGTGAGGAGCGCCGCCAGTCCGGACGCGGTGGTCCCGTTCGCCATCGGCCACGCGGTGCGATCGGCTGCGCCCGGGTTCAGATACAGCCGCTCGGACTCGATGCCGACAGCGACTGGCTTGCCCTTGCCGTCGATGGCCCGGCCGCCCGACTCCCAGACCTGCCCGAAGACGCCGAACGGCGCCCGCTGCAAGAGCGGCAAGAGGCGCGGGTCGCCGACGTTCTGCCCTTCGCTGACGTCGAGCGCATTCTTGTCGGCGCCGCGCGGAGGCAGCGCAGCCACCAGCACCACCGGCTGCGGGGCGCGGCCAAGCGCATCCAGAAGCGCGTCGAGGTCCTTCTGGCTGTACACGCAGGCGCCGTCCGCGTGGAGCTGGCGCCGCTCGAAGGTGCCGGGCAGGCTCGCGATGGTGGCGTCGCCCAGCTCGACGATGCGATCGTGCGAGAGGTCGATGATGTGCGCGCCTTTCTTGCGCAACTCCGCCTCCGCCGCGTCGAGGTCCGAGCGCACCTCGCGGTTGCCGGCGACCGCGAGCACGGGCAGCCCGCTGTCGGCGAGCGCCCCGAGGAGCGTCTCCTGTTCGTCCGGGTTGTCGCCCAGGTCGCCGTCGGCCAAAAGGACGTCTGCGCCTCGCCGCTGCAGCTCGGCGACCAGCTTCTTGAGCACCGCGAGGTTCTCGTCGTCCGCGTCCTTGAGTCCGGCGAGAACGCCGATGCGGACCTGACCCGTCGCCGCCCGCAGCTTCACGCGCGACGAGGGCGAATCCGGCGGCGCCTCACAGGCAACATCGCTGCGCTGCGGAGTGCCCTGCGGCGCCGGAAGCGGGGCGGGCGCCTGCGCCACCTTCGCGAGCGGCCGATCGCGGCACCCGATGATCGCAAGCGCCAGAGCCACGCACAAACGTTTGAGCCTCATGCGCGCCGCACTGTACGTGCGCATTCACACTCTGTCGAAACCGGCCACGACCGCGAACACGAGCCCGTCTCCGTCCACGAAAACGCGGACCAGCACCAGCACGGCTTTGGTCATCGCGGTCCGCGCCTACACGTGCGGAGGCAGCGCCCGCCCGAAGCGCGAGCCGACCGAGGCCCCGAGCGCGAAGAACTGCAAGAGCGCCAGGATGGAAATGCCCAGCCAGGGAACGAAGGCGACGAGCAAGAGCACCGCCATTCCCATCCCCAGCGCGGCCGGCGGCACGAACCGCTGGCCCGGCCCCGCCGGGAGCGACTCGCCGAGGCGCAGCGCGAACGACGAGAGCCCGAGGACGATGCTGAGGAAGAACGCGAGCGGCAGGAGCAGGATCAGCGGAATCCCGACGATGGAGATGGCGAGAAGCAGCGTCAGCGGCAGGAGCAAGAGCCAGGAGAGAAACCCGACGGTGAAGCTCCGCACCGGATTCTCGAACAGGGAATGCCCGACGGTGCGCATCCGGTCCGGCCACATCCGCAGCATCAGCAGGCCCACCAGGTACATGATGGCGAAGAGCGCAAGGGTCGGGAACAGCCCGAAGGGCCCGAGCCTCGTCAGCCACGGACGGTGCGGCCGCGACGAGGAGTGGAGGATCTTGCCGACGCCGACGTTGACGTGGTCGCCCATCACCTGGCCGCCGCGCTCGACGTCGACGGCGCCGAGCAGGGCGATGGCCTCGCCGAGGACCAGCGCGCCTTTTTGCACGGTGACGCTGCCGCCCATGGCGACCGCATCGCCCTGGACCACCGCGCCGCGCGAGATGTCGACCGAGCCGCCGACGCAGATGACGTCGCCCTGGACGACCTGGCCCTCTTCGATGGTGATGTCGCCCTGGAAGACGCGGACCACGTCGATGCCCTTCTTGAGGCCGTGCTTCCCGCGCATGCCGCGCCGCGAGGAGCCGCTCTGCTCGATGAGCTGGCCTTGGGTGTTGGCTTCGGGCGAGGCCACCACCACCAGCTTGTCGCCCTTCAACACGCCCAGGCTTCCGCTTGCCTTGAGGAGCGCGCGCAGCGCGTCGCGGGGTTCCTGGTCCTTGATGTCGAGGTCGATCTTTTCCCTGGGCGAGCCGACCAGCGTCATCGACCAGCCGCCCGCCTCGGCGATGCGGTGCAGGGCATCGACGGTGGTGACGTTCTTGCCGGTGATGGTGACACGCTCGGCATCGCTGTCGTCAACGTCCAGGTTGAAATTCTTGCCGCTGACGTGCAGGCCGGGCAGCCGGGGAGCGTCGGGCGCCGCCGTCTCGTCCGGTTCGTCCGCGTCGTCGTCGCTGGAATCGTCGGAGGTGTCGACGGTGAGGGTGCCGGGGCCGAGCTTGACGGCGAGGTTGCGGGCGGCGTTGTGCGCGACCTGGCCGACCACGCGGTCCCAGACCACGCCCGCGTTGCCGCCGAGAAAGATGCTGAGGGCAAGGAGCAGCATGGGTCAGGACTCGGTCGCGTAGGTGGGCTTGAGCGTGTGCGACAGCGCGGTCAAGACCAAGGCCAAGAAGAAGAAGGCGCCGATGCCCAGGTAGACCCGGGTGGCGGCGAAGACGGGACCGAGAACGCCGATGACGGTGCGGGCGACGGTGACGCCCTCCACCACCTGGTGCGCCGCACCGAACGACAGGCCCCACCCGACGATGGCGACGATGGCGAGCGCCGCGGCGGGAATGGCGGCAAGGAGCGTATGGCGGCGGGCGATCAGGTGCTGCTCGCGCACCGAAACCGTCGCCAGCACCTGTGCAGTGAAGTCGAGCGGCGGAGCCGGATCGCGCAAGGCCGCGAGCTGCCCGTTCAAGGCGGAATAGAGCGCGAGCTCACCGCCGCATTCGAGGCAAGAGTCGCAGTGCTCGCGCGCGGAGAGCCCTTCCGGCCCGCGCAGCGTCCCGTCGGCGAGGCCCTGGATCTGGGCGTCGGTCAAGTGGTTCATGAGAGGTGCTCCGCGAGCTGCGCCTTCAGCTCCTTGCGCGCGCGGTGCAGCCAGGTCATCACGGTGCCGAGCGGGACGTTCATGGTCGCGGCGATCTCCGCGTAGCTCTTGTGCTGGATGTGGAAGAGCGCCACCACCTCGCGATAGCGGTCCGGCAGCGCGGCGAAGGCCTTGTCCAGGTCGCGCTGGGCTTCCTCTTCCTGGACGCGTTGCTCACCCGTGACAGCGTAGCGATCGGGCAGCTCGGGCGCAGCGGAGCCGCCTTCGTCGTCGTTGCGCGCGTCGAGGGCGAGGGTGGGGCGGCGGCGGCGGAGGAGGTCGATGGCGTGGTTTCTGGCGATGCGCAGCACCCAGGCCGCGAAGGGCTGGCGCGGGTCGAAGTCGCGAATGCCGGTGTACGCGCGGACGAACGCCTCCTGCGCGGCGTCGCGCGCCTCGTCGGCCGAGCCCTGCGGGGCGAGCAGCCGGAAGCAGAGCCCGTAGACCGACTGCTTGTGCTTTTCGACCAGCCGCGCAAAGGCCGCTTTGTCGCCGGAAGCAGCGGCGCGCGCCCACTCCGCCTCGTCGGCGGGGCACGCGGCGCGAGCGAGCTCTGACGACGGAGCCAAAGGCAAGGGAAGGGAAAGTGCCGTGTCCACGCCCTCTCAACGGCCTTGCGGGGCGGCTATTTCAAAGGAAAAGACCGACCGGACATCCGAGCGGCTGCACTCTAGCGAACAGATTCGCAAAGCGAAAGCCGGGCGGAGGCCCGCGTTGCCGGGCGCGGAGGCATGTGCGACAGACACGGCCATGATCGCGACTTATGCGGATTTGCGCGGGCGCACGGCGCTCGTAACCGGTGCGTCGAGCGGCATCGGCCGGGGCATCGCCGAGGCATTGACGGCGCAGGGCGTCAAAGTGGTGGCGCAACACCGCACCCAGATGCCGCCGGAGGGCACCATCGCCGTCAAAGCCGAGCTCGGCGAAGAGCGCGGCTGCGTGGACCTCGTCAAGGCTGCCAAAGCCGCCCTCTCGGAGGTGCACCTGTTCGTGCACTCGGCCGGCATCTACACGAACGGCGCGATCGGCAGCCTCTCGCGCGAGACCTTGGAGGAGATGTTTCGCGTCAACACCTTCAGCGCCTTCTATCTCTTGCGCGAGCTCGTCCAGGCCGGATTGCGAAACGCCGTGTTGATCGGGTCCACCGCCGGCCAGCGCGGCGAGCCCGGGCACTCGCATTACGCGGCTTCGAAAGGCGCTTTGCAGTCGATGGTGTCGTCGCTCGCGGTGGAGCTGGCGCCGAAAGTGCGGGTGAACCTGGTCTCGCCCGGGTGGGTGCGAACGCCGATGGCGGAAGAAGCATTGAAGCGCATCGGGCCGGCCATGATTCCAACCATCCCCAACCAGCGCGTCGCCGAAGTCGACGACGTGGTCAATGCCGTCCTTTACCTTGCGAGCGACGCCTCTTCGCACCTGCTCGGTCAGGATCTCTGCGTCTCGGGCGGCGCGCTCTTGGTGGTGCCGCGCGGGCAGGTGAAAAAGACGTGAACGGTCACCCAAAACGCTCTGGGCGGCCTTGCCCTGCATGGCTCACGCGGTAGATTGCGGCCCGATGCCGGAGACGTTGTCCGTCGAAAGAGGCGCGCCCGCTGCCGTGCTCGACGGCGCCCTGGGACTGGCCCTCGCCGCCACCGCGCCGCTCCGCATCGAAGGACCGCTGGAGGGCGCCGATCTGGAGATGGCGCAGGCAGCGGCGCAGATCGCCGGCATCCCGGAAGCCGTGGCGGCGCTCGCATCGCCTGGGGCGCACGAGCTGTCCTTGCCGCAGCCGCGCGCCGGCCTGCACGCGCTCGATTTCGCCTCGGCTGAAGCGGGGGCGCGGGCGCTGTGGACGTTCTCGTGGCCGCTCGCGCTCTTGGGAAAGCCGAGCGAGCTTCGGTTGCGCGGGCCAAATCACGAAGGCGGCGCGCCCACCTTCCACGACCTGCGCTTCGCCTGGGCGCAGCTCGCGGCGCATTTCGGCCTCAAGCTTTCGCTCTCCTTGACTGCCGCGGGCTTCGACGAACCGGGCGAGATCGTGGCGCTCCTCGATCCGGCGCCGGCGCTTCTCCCCATCCAAGCGATGCACCGCGGGATCCTGCGACAGGTGAACGTGGTGGCGGCGGTGGCGGGCGGGCGCAGCGACGCGGCGCTCGAAGCGGCGTCGGAAGTGGTCAAGGGGCTGCGCAGGCGCGGGCTCGTCGCCGAGAGCGAACGGGTGCCGCTGCCGCTCGCACCTTCCGCGCAGGCGCGCAGCCGCTGGGCGCTGACTGCGACGGCGGAGTTCGAGACTTCGGTGGTGTCGGTTTCAGAAGTGGGCCAGTGGAACCGGCTCGGCGACGCGCAGGCGGTCGGCGAGCGGGTCGCGCAGCGGCTGCAGGACTTCCTCGAACGCCGCGGCGCGGTCGACGCGCGCATGGCCGAGCGCCTCCTCTTGCCCTCGTTCCTCTGCGCCGCGGGGTTGGGCGCGCGCGCCGGCGCGGCGCCGTCCTGCCACTACTCGACGAGCGAAATCACTTCGGGCCTGCTGCAGCTTGCAACCCTGGCGCGGCTCGCCTTGCCGGTGCGGGCCATCGTCGACGGCGCCGAGGGCGAGGCAGGGGTCGTCGTGGTGGCGCCCGCGACATGATCGCTCTTCTCTGCGCCGCCATCTTCGATCTCATCCTCAGCTCGGGCCGGGTGGTCGACGGCACCGGCGCCCCCTGGTTTCGCGCCGACGTGGGCATCCGCGGCGACAGCATCGCGGCCGTCGGCGACCTCTCCAAAGCCAAGGCGAAGAAGCGCATCGACCTGCACGACGCGATGGTGTCGCCCGGCTTCATCGACATGCTCGGCCAGAGCGAATTGCAGGGCCTCGTCGACCCGCGCGAGGAGTCGAAGATCCGCCAAGGCATCACCACCGAATTGTCCGGCGAGGGCATTTCACCTGCGCCGATGAACGCGGCCTGGATCCACGAGCAGGAGCCGTGGCTCCGCAAATACAAGCTGAAGATCGATTGGAAGGACCTGAAGGGCTACTTTCGCAGGTTGCGGAAGGCGCGGCCGTCGGTCAACGAAGCCATCCTGGTGGGGGCGGCGCAGGTGCGCGGCATCGTCTTGGGCTTGGGCGACGTGCAGCCGACGCCGAAGCAGCTCTCCGCCATGCAGAAGCTCGTCGAACAGGCGATGCACGAAGGCGCGTTCGGCGTCTCGAGCGGCCTCATCTACCAACCGGGCTCGTACGCCAAGACCGACGAGCTGATCGCGCTCGCCAAGGCCGCCGGCAAGTACAAAGGCATCTACGCGACCCACCTGCGCAGCGAGGCGAAGCAGATCGGCAGCGCGCTCGACGAGGCCTTCCAGATCGCGCGCGAGGCCAAGGTCCCCTTGGAGATCTGGCACCTGAAAGTCGCTGGGCGGGGCAATTGGGGACGCATGCGGGAAGTGATCGGCCGCATCGAGAGCGCGCGGGCTTCCGGCATCGACGTCACCGCCGACATGTACCCGTACATCGCGAGCGCGAACGGCCTCGACGCGACCATCCCCGACTGGGCGCACGACGGCGGGGTGGACGCGATGATCGCGCGCATCCACGACCCCGCGCAGCGTGCCCGCATGGAGGCCGAGATCGAGAAGGAAGGCTTCCACCCCGAGGACATTCTTTTGCTCGCGGCGGTGAATCCGCAGGTGAAGAAGTATGCCGGGATGCGGCTCGACAAGGCGGCAGAGGCGATGAAGGAGAAGCCGGTGGATGCGCTCCTCGATCTGGTCGCGCTCGATCGGGCCAGCACCGGCGTCGCCCGCTTCGGCATGAACGAGGACGACGTGAAGCTCGGCCTCTCGCAGCCCTTCGTGTCGATGTGCACCGACTACGGAGCGATGGCGCCGGACGGACCGTTCGCGGCCGAAGGCAGCGCACACCCGCGGGCGTTCGCGAGCACCGCGCGCATCCTCGGCCACTACGCGCGGGACGAGAAGCTCTTCACCGTCGAGGAAGCGGTGCGGAAGATGACTTCGCTGCCGGCGCGGCGTCTCGGGCTCGAGGATCGCGGTCTCTTGCGGCCGGGGATGAAGGCGGACCTGGTCGTCTTCGATCCCGAACAGGTGCGGGACACCGCGACGTTCGAAAAGCCGCTCCAGTATCCGTCGGGCATCTTGGACGTGATCGTCAACGGCAAGCTCGTGCTTGAAGACGGCAAACGCACCTCGGCGCGGCCCGGCCGTCCGCTCTTGCATGCGCCTTGACTTGCAAGGGTCGCCCAAGCATCTTCCCGCGCCCCATGGCCGTGTCGACTGAAGAGGTGCAGAGAAAGCTCGCCGCGTTGAAGGACCCCTCGTCCGGCCGTTCGTTCGCCGAATTGGGCATGCTCAAGTCGGTGGAAGCGCTGTCGGAGAGCGCGGTCCGGGTGCAGGTGGAATTGCCCACGCCGGCCTCTCCTTGGAAGCCGAAGATCGAAGAGTTGGTCCGCGCCGCGCTGCCGGGCATGCGCGCGGAAATTGCCTTCACTGCCAACATCCGGCCGTCCCCCGCGAAAGCGTCGGCGACAAACGATCTGGTCCCGAACGTGAAGAACGTCGTCCTGGTCGGCAGCGGCAAGGGCGGAGTGGGGAAGAGCACCGTCTCGGCCAACGTCGCGGTCGCCTTGGCTTCGCTCGGCGCCAAGGTCGGCCTTCTCGACGCGGACATCTACGGCCCGAGCGTGCCCTTGATGATGGGGCTCTTCGGCGCCCGTCCTTCGAGCGATGACGGCAGGAAGGTGCGGCCGCTCGACGCCTTCGGCGTCAAGGTCATCTCGATCGGTTTCTTCGTCGATCCGGACCAGGCGATGATCTGGCGGGGACCGATGTTGCACGGCGCGCTGGTGCAGCTCTTGCGCGACGTAAATTGGGGCGACCTCGACTACCTCATCCTCGACCTGCCGCCGGGCACCGGAGACATCCAGCTCACCATCGCGCAGCAAGTCAGCGTCTCCGGCGCGGTGGTGGTGACGACCCCTCAGGACGTCGCCCTCGCCGATGCCATCAAGGCGAAGACCATGTTCGACAAAGTCAGCATTCCGGTGCTCGGCTTCGTCGAGAACATGAGCGGCTTCGTCTGCCCGCACTGCCAGCACGAGACCGATATCTTCTCCAAGGGCGGCGCCGAGGCGGCGTCGCAAAAGCTGGGCGTGCCGTTCCTTGGCCGCGTTCCCATCAACATGGCCATCCGCGAAGGGTCGGACGACGGCAAGCCGGTGGTGGCGCAGAATCCGGGATTGCCGGAGGCGCAGGCGCTGGTGCGCATCGCGCAGAACGTGGCCGACCGGGTGGCGGTCGCGAACCTTTCGGCGGTGCCGCGCGGGCAGAAACCGCTCGTCCAACTGGGGAAGAAGTGATGAAGCGCACCTCGCTCTTGAAGTGCGACACCCAGACGCTCGAGCACGGCGGCTTCGCTTTCAAGCGCAAGCGGCTCGGCACGCAGGTGGGGGCGAAGGGCCTGGGCGCGAGTTGGTTTGAATTGCAGCCGGGCAAGAAAGCCTTTCCAGCGCACTACCACCTCGCCAACGAGGAGGCGATCTTCATCCTCGAAGGCGAAGGCGTGCTGCGGATCGGTCCGATGCCGGGGGCGACGGATCAACAGACGGTGGAAGAGCCGTTGCGGGCGGGCGACTACGTCGTGTTTCCGCCCGGACCGCCGGGGCGCCAGGTGGTCAACAAGAGCAGCGGGGTTTTGCGCTTCCTCGCCATCTCCACCATGATCGAGCCGGAGATCGCGGTCTACCCGGAATCGAAGAAGGTGGGCTTCCTCGCCCGCGGCATGGGCATGTCCGCGGTGCACAAAGACGAGAACGAGGTCGACTACTACGAGGGCGAGGAGTAGCCGCCCCGAGAGGACGCGGAAATGGCGCAGGACAAGCGGGACGACTCTCCCGAGCTGACCGCCGAGGACGCAAAGCGCCTTTCCGGCATCGTTCCGGACGTTGTGCGGCGAGCGGTCCTCACCGGCGTCGGCGCGCTGTTCATGACCGAAGAAGGAATCCGCAACGCGGTCAGCGAGATGAAGCTCCCCAAGGACGCGCTCGGCTTTTTGCTCTCGCAGGCGGAGAAGTCGCGGACCGAAGTGGCGCGCATCGTCACCCAGGAAGTGCGCCGCTTCCTCGAGGGCGAAAGTTTCCAACGCGAGCTGTGGAAGCTTCTGACCGGCGTGACCCTCGAAGTGAATGCCAGTATTCAATTGAAGCCGTCGGGCGAGCCGGGCTTCAAGATGAAGCTGAAGAAGAAAAAGTCGGAGTCGGAGCCGGAGCCGGACGACGAAGATGCGTAGACGGCTCATCCTGCGCCTCGCGCTCATCGCCGTGATCCTGGGGACCGTCTACTACTGGCAGGAGACGAAGAAGCCGGTGGACATGACGCTCGCCATCGACGTCTCCGCCGCTCGCCCGAAGGAGATCACCGGCGTCGACGTGATCGTGCGCCGCAACGACCGGGCGGTGTCGCGGCACGAGATGACCTTCGGCAACGCCGGCTCGCCACCGCGCCTGGAGTTCGTCGTGCACGCGCCGCCGGGCGGGGCGGAGGTGGAATCGACGCTCAATTATCAGGGGAAGCCTTCGCGGAGGGTGACGGTACAGGTGAAGCTGCAGGCGGACTCGGCGAACGAAGTGCGGATCGAATAGCGCGCTTTTGCCGCGTCTTCACCGGCCGGGCGTCTTCAAGGCGTCGGCGAAATCCGTAGGTAAGTTACGCACGGTCGGTTCGCTAATGCACATCATAGGCGCGGGTGACGTAGTAGATGATCGTCCATCACGGTGAAGAAGTCTTGCGCCCACAATGGCTGGACGATGAGGCTGAATCCCT
>DASXHM010000128.1:0-24150 GCA_036488495.1 Myxococcales bacterium
TTTCGGCAATTCGGGCCCGCAAGGGAACGCGGGCGGGACTTTGTGGCCGGGAACGTAACCGGATGCGACGCTGCGTCAAGACGCGCGCCCATTTCACGTTCGTAAAGGAGATCGCCTGCTCGGGCTACGACGGAGCTCGGGTGGCGCCTGGCTTTCAGTGCTGCGAGTCGGAGGTGCCTTCGAGCTCGTCGCGAGTGGAGCGGAGGTCGTCGATGCCGATGCGGCGGCCGCGGTGGTCGAGGATCTCGACCCGGGCGGCGTGGAGCGAATAGTAGAGGAGCCACCGTTCGGCGTCGGTCAAGCTGCCGGCGGGGAGCGCTTCGTCGATCTCTTCGAGCGTGAGAAAGCCGCGCCGGATGCCCCGCGTGAACAGCGCTTTGCGCGACTTGTGCTCCCGCCCGACCTTCAAGCCCGACATACCGCCCCCCGAATGGACGCGCCCTCGCGTCCCCACCACAACTCTAACCCCGCCCGCGTATTACGGCAGAAGGCCACACGGCGGGCGAGGTGTAAACCCCTGACGCCCGCTAGACGTGCTCGTGCGGCGTCGCCTGCTCGCGCTCCTGCTCGGCGGCGGCGGCGGGGCCCTCTTTCGGCGGCGGCAGCGCGCCCGACTCCGCGAGGATCTTCCGCAGCTCGTCGCCTTCCATCACTTCGTTCTGGAGGAGTCGCGCTGCCACCTTGCCCAGCGCCTCGCGGTGGGTGGTGACGAGGTTGCGTGCGCGGGCCATCGCCTCGTCGATCAGCCTGCTGACTTCCTGGTCGATGCGGCGCTGGGTGCGCTCGCTGTACTGCCGCTCGCCCGGAGGAGCCATCGCCTCCGCACCGCGCAAGAACGGCGAGCGGCTGCGCTCGGCCAGCGAGACCGGACCGAGCGCGTCCGACATGCCGTACTCGGTGACCATGAGGCGCGCGATTTCGGTGGCTTGCTTGAAGTCGTTGGAGGCGCCGGTCGAGACGCTGCCGACGACAATCTCCTCCGCCGCACGGCCGCCCATCAGCCCCGCCATCTTGTCGAGCAGCTCTTCGCGCGACATGAGATAGCGGTCTTCGAGCGGGAGCTGCAGCGTGTACCCGAGCGCTGCGAGGCCGCGCGGAATGATGGAGATCTTGTGCACCGGCTCGGAGTGGATGCACAGGCTCGAGACCAGCGCGTGCCCCGACTCGTGGTAGGCGACGATCTCTTTTTCCTTCTCGTTCATGCGGCGGGTCTTCTTTTCCAGGCCCGCGACGACGCGCTCGATGGCTTCCATGAAGTCGGCCATCAAGACCTTTTCCCGGTCGCGGCGGGCGGCGAGGAGCGCCGCTTCGTTGACGACGTTCGCGAGGTCCGCGCCGGCAAATCCGGGCGTGCGCGCGGCGATCAGCTTCAGATCGACGTCGGGGCCGAGCTTCACTTCGCGCGAGTGGATGCGGAGCACCTCTTCGCGGCCCTTGCGGTCGGGGCGGTCGACCAGCACCTGGCGGTCGAAACGTCCGGGGCGCATCAGGGCGGGGTCGAGGATCTCGGGACGGTTGGTGGCTGCCAGCACGATGAGCGCAGTGCGAGCGTCGAAGCCGTCCATCTCCGCCAGCATCTGGTTCAGGGTCTGCTCGCGCTCGTCGTGGCCGCCGAACATGCCGGCGTTGCGCGACTTGCCGATGGCGTCCAATTCGTCGATGAAGATGATGGCCGGCGCCTTGGCAGCGGCTTGCTGGAAGAGGTCGCGCACGCGGGCCGCGCCGACGCCGACGAACATCTCGACGAACTCGGAGCCGCTCAAAGAAAAGAACGGCACACCGGCTTCACCAGCGACGGCACGGGCGAGAAGCGTCTTGCCCGTTCCGGGAGGGCCGACCAGGAGGAGGCCCTTGGGGATGCGCCCGCCGAGCCTTCTGAACTTGGCCGGCGTCTTCAAAAAGTCGACGATCTCTTTCAACTCGTCCGCGGCCTCGTCCACGCCGGCGACGTCCTTGAAGGTGACGCCCGTGTTCGACTCCATGTAGACGCGCGCCTTGGTCTTGCCGAAGGACATCACGCCCGGAGGGCCGCCCGGCATTCCGCCGTTCATCCGCCGCGTCAGCCACGACACGAACAGGAGCCCGATGCCGATGGGGATGACCAGCATCCACAGCATCTCGCTCATGCCGCCTTCGGTGACGGCGTCGTACTCGATCTTCTTCGACTCGAGGAGCGGCACGAGCTGGGTGTCGCCGGCGACGCGCACCGCGAACCAGGGCAGCTCGTTCTTCGCGCCTTGGGAAGCCTTGGGATAGCACTTCACCCAGTCGCTGGAGAGAAGGACTTTCTGGCAGCCGTCGCTCTGGATCCGCTCCACCAGGCGGCTGTAGGGGACACGCTGGAACCCCGCGTCCTGGAACAAGGAGCGGAGAAGCAAGAAGCCCACCACCAACAGGGCGATGTAGATCAGCGGAGACCCGAACCGCGGGCCAGTCCCAGGCTGTTTTTCGACCTTTTTGCCGCGCGGATTCGGCTTCCCGATCGCCATTTCTGAAGTACCCTCCCCAAGGCGCACTGCGCCACGGGGAGGATAACTACGGCGTGTCCGGTTGGCATCCTGCTCCCTGGGCCGACTCGGTTGTAGAGCAGGCTGGCAGGGTCAGTGCGCTAAATCGAGCAGTTGCGCCACCGTCTTCTCGTCCGCCGCCGGGAACTCATAACGGTCCATCTCGTGCGGCGAAACCCAGCGGTGGTCGTGGACGCGGGTGTGCTTGATCTGACCGCCGGTGAGCTTGCAGCGGTAGACGCGGAAGTCGATGTCGTAATGCGGATAGCTGTGGTGGACGTGGATGACGCGATCGCCGACGTCCACCTCGATTTCCATCTCTTCCTTGAGCTCGCGCGCCAATGCCGATTCGTCGGTCTCGCCCTCTTCGGCGCGGCCGCCGGGGAACTCCCAGAGGAGCGGGAGCGTCGCGGTGGGACGGCGCTGCGTGATGAGGTACTTGCCGTCCTTTTCGATCATGGCGGCGACGACGCGGATACGCGAGGGCATGGATGGCGACCATAGACCTCGGTCCCGCACGCGGCAACCATGCGCCGCCGCTTCGCGCGCCGCCCGTCGCCGGCTCCGCCGAAGCCTGACTTGCGGTGCGCCAGGTTTCGCTTAAACCTTGCGGCGAGCGCGGCGTCGCTCTGGTGACTGCCATGCCTGTCCTGATCGCGCTCGCTGTAGCTCTGTCGGGTGTCGCGCCTGCGGCGCAGAAGCCGGTACAACCTTCGTCGCAGAAGGTGGTGCCGAAGAACCCGCCCGCGGCGCCCAAGCTGACGCCCACCGCCCCTGCCCCGCCGCCGCTCTGCTCGGGTGACTACGCCGACGCGCTTCCGGTCGAACGCGCGAGCGCCATCCTGGACGCGGTGAAGGACCCCTTCGTCTTCGCCATCCGCAACATCGCCACCTACGAGCACGTCTACTACGGCCATGACGGCAAGCTCCGCCGCGCCTACCTGCGCTCGGTCGTGCACGGCACCGGCTTCGCCTACCGCGCGCTCCCGAGCGGCGAGACCGACATCGTCACCAACGAGCACGTCGCGAGCCAGCCCGACGTCACCGATGAAGAACACGCCGTGGACGGCGTCCCGACCGGCAGCAAGAAGGTGCGCGAGCAGCTCAAGATCGTCCGCGACGAGAACGACGATTACGAGCCCGGCCACGTCGCGCTGACCAAGCTGCTCGACGATCCGTCAGCCGACATCGCGGTGCTCAAGTCGAAGAAGCCGCTCGGGGTGATGCCTTTTCGCATCGGACGATCGGGCGCGCTCCGCCCCGGCAACCTGGTCCAGGTGCGCGGCTTTCCCCTGGGCGCGTTTGCGGCGCTCAACACCGGCAAGGTGACGAACCCGCTGATGGTGGACACCGACCACGGCTGGAACCACACCGACTTCGTCGTCGACGCGCTGCTCAACGCCGGCAACAGCGGCTCGCCGGTGTTCGCCATCTCCTGCCGCACTTCCGAATTGGAGCTGGTGGGCGTCTACCACGCCGGCTACACCGACGCGGCCGCGTTGAACGTCGTCATCGGCATCGATCAGCTTCGCGACGAGCTCGAGACCTTGAAGGTGCCGAAGCGCGATCCGGCCGGCATCCACAGCGAGATCACCGCCGCCGATCGCGACAAGCTCGTCAAGCAGCTCTTCGCCGAGCCCACCCACAGCCTGACCTTCCCGTTCGCGGCGCGGTCGGTGGTGGCGACCCTGGTCGATCCGCAGACGTTGCGCTTCAGCGTCCTCGACGACGATTTTCCGCTGGTGGTGCAGGAGTCGATGGCGCTGGTCGACCGCGGGCAGAACGGCTTCGGCACCCTCGATTCGGTGGACGTGATGGTGGACGGGCAGCAGGTGGAGGCGCCGACCGCCGCCATGGATCAGGACGTGCGCGAGCACTTCGAGCGGCTCTACGATGCGCTCTGGCGGCAGGTGCTGGGCGTGGTCGACTACCGGGCCCGCATCGCGCCCGGACACTTGACCGCGGACGCTTTCGCGGAGGCGCAGGGCATGCGCAGCCGGATGCGGAAGCGCGCCGCCGAGCAGAAGGAGATCTTGAACATCTGCACCTTCGAGGCGGACCGGGCGAACTTCGGCGCTGCACGCGGCGCAGCGGCGCTCGCCACTCCGACTCCTGCGCCACCGCCGCAGCCGTAGTGAGCGCCGGGCAACGCGACCGCGATCCGGACGGCGCGCAGTCCGTGCTACGCGAACGGCTGCGGACAGGGACGCTGCGGCTCGACGGCGCGATGGGCACTGCGCTCGTCGCGCGGGGCCTGCGCGGGCGTGCTCCTTCGTGGAACCTCAGCCACCCTTCGGAAGTGCTCGCCGTCCACCGCGAGCATGTGGCGGCGGGAGCCGAGCTCGTGCTGACGAACACGTTGGTTGGAGCGAACGCCGACGAAGCTGCGGCGGCGCTGCGAATTGCACGCGCGTCGGCAGCGCAGTTCGTCGCCGCCTCGCTGTATGCCGGACTCGCGGACCTCGAGCGGCAGATCGAGCAGCTCGACGGCGTCGAATGCCTCTGGCTCGAAACGGCGACTTCGGCCGAGATGGCAGTGGACGCGGTCCGGCGAGCGTCCGGCTTCGGACTGCCGGTGGTGATCACCTGTGCGATGCGCGTGGCGCCGCTCGAACACCTTCGCGCTTTGGGAGCTGTGGCCGCGGGCTACAACTGCTTCCCCTGGCCGGATGACGCCTCGGGCGCGGACGTGCTGAAGCTCGATGCAGCAGGATTGAGAGCAGAAGCGTGGGGACGGGCGGTGCCCAAAGCGCGCCTCCTCGGCGGATGCTGCGAGACCACCGGCGCCCATCTCGCCGCGCTCTTCAGGTGACGATCCGCCACGAACCGGCGTAGGAAGCTTTGACCGACCTGGCTTCCCCGACAGGGCCCGATGATGCGTACCTACACGCGCGAAGATCTGGCGGCCGTGCTCGACGTCGTCAACGACGCGGCGCGGCCTATGCCGGCATCATCCCCGCTGGTTGCTAGCACGACCCATACATGACCATGGACGAGATCGAGAGGGAGACGCGCGACGTTGTGCGCTTCTGGAGCGGGCGGGATGACGACGGGATCGCGGGGGTCATGGGCGTCCAGGCTCGCGGCGACGTCGAGCTGATCCGGCATGCCTACGTGAGCACCCTGAAGCGGAACGACGGCATCGGCGCCGCGCTGCTTCTGCACCTGCAAGCCATGACGACTGTTGCCGCGGACCTCACGTGACGATCGGACAATCGCCTGGCAAAGTGAGGAACTTCACCCCTTTTCCCTTCGGGGGCGGCGGTTCCATACCCATGAGCAACATGTATTGCCGTGCGAATGACCAGACGTTGTCTGGTGTAGCCGCGAATCCTTCTTCGACATCGACCACGAAAGCCATCTTGGACTGGAGCTCGACGCTCACTTTCTGTCTCGCCGCGAGGACGATTTCGAACCAAGGCGGGGTGGTCCCTCTCGGAAACTTTTCCGGTGGGGGTCCTGATTTCTTCGACATGAGCTGCACGAGAACAAAGCCGTCGAAGTTCGCCGCAACGTCGATGGTCAAGGGCCCGCTCGTGTCGAGGAAGGGCTGCCGCAAAACACCAACTGCTTTCTCGTTCACTGGCATGTGTCACCTCGGGGTTATTGGATGGTTCGCGCGCAGCGGAAGCCGACGTTCGCGCCCGCGATCGATCCGGGACGCCCGGTCCTGCCGCTCGACCGCGCGAGATAAGAGGACCCCGGCGCCCACGACCCTCCGCGGATGACGCGCGGGATGTCGCCGGGTCGCTCCGGATGGGCCATGCGCTGATCCTCGACGTACGGCGACTGCGTCCATTCGGCCACGTTCCCGGCAAGGTCGTGAATGCCCTGCGGCGTCACGTCCTGCGGTGCCTGTCCGACCGGCGCGACGGCCGCTTTCTCGGCGCAACCCGGGGCGATTCGAATCATGCCGTCCGCGGGCAGAACCGCGCCGCCGCAGCGCAGGCTTTCATTTCCCCACGGATACGCGCGATCGTCCCGTCCCCTCGCAGCCGCTTCCCATTCGTCTTCGGTGGGCAACCGCTTGCCGCGGGTTTCGCAGTAGAGCTTCGCGCCGAACCATGTGACCTGGGCAACCGGCAGCGAACCGCGCGCGGGTTTGACGCGGAAGTGCCGATCTCGGGTGTAATCGATGCCGCCAGGCGTGTTCAGATCGACCATCGGCTCGTTGTCGTGCCCGAGGCCCGCATTGAAATGGACGTACCGCGGGTAGTGGTTGTCCTGGTCCTCGTCGACGACCAACGAAGCGACGTGCATCTCCAAGACCTCCGCCATCTCGGCGTTCGTCACTTCGTGCTGATCGAGGAAGAACGGCTCGACCTCGACGGTTCCGCCCCGCTCCTCGCGCGCCATCTTCTCTCGATTGCACCGCGGGCCGATCACCGCGCACTCAGCGTCCAGCTCCTTCGCGGTATGACCGACCCGCAGCTTCCCGCCCTCGACGAGCGCCATTCCGGCCGGCACTGCGGAAAGCAAATTCCGCCGCCGATGCTCTTGAACCGCCGCGCGCGCCGCAATCAACAGCGTGACGGCCACCACCGCGGTGAGCAGCCTCCGCCACAGCATGCGGGTGGAACCACGATGCCCTCCTGCCGCATGCTGCAGAGCGCGAAGCGCTGCCGCGCCATTCGCGTATCGCTGGTCGGGGTCGCGGTGCAACATTTTCGCGGCCGTATCGTGCAATGCGGCGGGATGCGATTTCCACGCGGGCGAATCGAGGTGCGCCCTGCTCGGATCGATCGCGTCGAGCCGCGGTTCGCCGGGCAGCGGTTCGAACGGCCTCTGACCGGTCACCAGTTCTACTGCGATAACGCCGAGGGCAAAGACATCCGCCCGCGCATCGGTCTTCTTGCCCTGGTACTGTTCGGGCGCGACGTAGCCCGGTGTTCCGGCATACGTCGACGTTGCGAGCTCCGTTCCGCAGCCCGCAGACCCGATGGCTCGGCGGAGGTCTTGTGAAAGCGCTTCGTCGTGGCCGGCGAGCCCGAAATCGAGCAACTTGAGCCCATCGTCCGCGCGATCCCGGGCGGCTGCGTCGCTCGCCGGCAACATCACGTTTTCCGGCTTCAGATCACGGTGGACGATGCCATTCGCATGCAGCGCGTTCAGTCCTTGCGCGATCTGGACGAGCTTCTCTCGGATCGCCACTGGCGCGTGCGACGAGCGCATCCAATCGCGCAGGGTCGCGCCTTTGACATACTCCATGATGACGAACGCGTGGCCTTCATGCTCGCCGACGTCGAAGATGGCGGCGACGCGCGGATGCTGCACCGAAGCTGCGACCGCCGCCTCACGCAAAAGCCGCTCCTTCAGCTTCTCCTGCGCGCACCCTTCTCGCGGATTCAAGACCTTGACGGCGACCTTGCGTCCCAGCGTCGTGTCCGTGGCGAGATAGACGGCGCCCATTCCGCCCCGCCCGAGGCACCCGTCGACACGGTACCTGTGCATCAACAAGGTGCCGGCGACGAGATCCAACGGCGGCGGTCGCGGCGGAGCCTTGGCAAGCTCGCCGAGGATCTGGTCCAGTGCATCCGCGGCATCAGGGTCGCGACTCACCGAAACGGATCGATTGCGGTCGTCAGGTTCCATTCGACTACCGGTTGAAGTTCAATCTTGATCGCGCCATCGTCCGCTCGATGCGCGCGCGAATGCCGTGCAGCCGAGCGCGGAGCGTGCGGATCTGGGCAGCGACCGCGAGTTCGGAGACCTCCTGCCCCAACTCGGCGTACGCAAGTTCGCGCCAGTCGAACCCGCGGTCGACCCGTAGAACTAGCAGCTCCAGATCTTGCGGGTCGAGCCGCGCTCGCACTGCGGCAACGGTGCCCCGCACGCCAACCGGATACAATGGTTCGATCTGCAGCCGAGCCGGCTTATCTCGTAATGTCTGGGTGTGCTTGCCGGTATCGCGAAGCTCGCGCAACCCGAGGCCATAGAACCACGAACGCAACGACGACCGTCCGCGGTAGCGAAGCAATTCCGCGGGTAACCGCCGGCACACCGCGGCATAGGCGGCGCGCGCCGCGGACCGGTCACCGGCGACGGCGATCATGCACCCATACAATCCGGCGCCGTGCTGCTTCAGGACATCGACGCCTGTCACCTCCGGCTGGGCACGACCGCTGATCAGCGTACATGCGGCCATGCGACTATCATCCGTCGGATCGTCGTCCATTTTCTCCCCTTGAATGATTGACCCGGACACCGGCCGGATGTGAACACCCGCTGGTGCTGCCCAGCTATCCGAGGATGCCTTCCTGCTGGAAACGGCGACGAAGCTTGTGCTTGATGAGCTGGAAGCGCTTGCGTAGCCGCGCAGCTTCGCGCTTCAGCGCGTCCTCGGAGGCCACCTCGGCACCGTCCGCCTCGAGCGTTGCCAGCGCGATGTCCTCCCACGGCAGCGCGCGATCGATGCGAAGGATGAGGAGCGTGCGGTCGTCCATCGACAACTCCTCGCGCAGCATCGAGAGCTTGTTGACCTTGCCGGGTTTCAGCGCGGAATCGGTTGCGGTGCGCACGGCCGCGGCGACCTCTGCGATGGCGGACGGCGATTCTCGCCCGACCGCGTGTCGCCGGGAGCCCCGGGCAAACCGGGACATTTCATTCCGCGCGATGACGTATACCCACGTGCGCAGCGAGCATTGAAAGCGGAATTCGCCGATCGATTTCCAGACGCGCTCGCTCAATAGCGAAAAGACCTCGCCCGCATCACCCTGTCCGCCCATGGCGGCTACGAGGAAGCCGTACACTTCAGGCCCGAGTTGACGGAGTACGTGGGTTGCGGCCTCGTCCCTCCGCCCTTCAGACAAGAGACGCTGCACGTCATCGTCGATTCGCCGCGATTTGGATTCTGCAATCATCGTTCGTTCTCCCGAACGTCGCATCAGCAACTGCGTGGACAAAGACGAGAGCGGTTCATTGCAACTACCGCACTTTTCGTGAGCCAGGAATGCAGTCGCGTGGGCTTGAGGCGAACGTCGGAGAACGCCCCTCGATCTTCACATCTGTCTCCCGCCTGGGTCTACCGGGCAGTCAACCCTTCCGCCTTGAGCACGAGCCCCCGCGGGCATAGCTCGATGACGGACGTGATCGACCCAGGAGGAGGACCAGATGGCCGAAAGAAGAATCTTCCACGACAGCGTTGCCGCTCTTCCACAAAACGATGGGGTCAGCGCCGGCGGACTGCGGGTTGCTGCCGCAGCACCGGCGGATCGCGACGCGCTGATGAGCGTGCACTTCGCGCTCTCCCTTCCGAACGGGAAGCAAGCCGACCTCGAGGCCGCTGTCGCACGCGGGGACGTGCTGCCTGCGGCAGAGGTCCGAAAGAATTACGCCGCCGACAGCAGTCAAGTCACTGCGTTGAAGACGTGGCTGACGGATCAAGGCTTCGAAATCACGCACGTGGCTTCGGACGGCACCGGTATCTACGCGCGGGCGACGGCTGCGCAGATCGAGAAAAGCCTCGCGGTCCAGATCGTTCGGGTGACGAAGGATGGAGTCGTGTATCCCTCAGCGCGCAACGCTCCGAGTCTGCCCGCCGAAATCGCCGGCGGCGTGCATGCCATCACTGGCTTGCAACCTTTCGTGCAAGCGCGCAAGCACAGCGTTGCGGTCGTGCCCAGGCGCGCGCATGCAAGGACGCCGCCGGGACCCCCGAAGCGGGCGGCTGTCGAGGCCACTGCCGCACTCGCGCCGGTTCCGAATCTGGAAAATGCGCCGCCCTACATCGTGCCGGAGATCCTGAAGGCCTATGGCGCGGACGGAGTTGGTGTCACCGGTGACGGGCAGACCATCGCCATCCTCATCGACACCGTACCGGCGCGGTCCGATCTGAACGCGTTCTGGAAGCGCAACGGCCTCACCGTCACGGACGCACAGGTCACCTTCGTCAACGTCGGCGGCGGCACGCTGCCGAAGACGGAAGGGGAAGAGACGCTCGACGTCGAATGGACGAGCGGAATTGCGCCCGGCGCGAACATTCGGGTGTACGCGTCGGGGTCGCTCTCGTTCGACGACCTGAATCTTGCGCTCGACCGGATCTTCGACGACCTGGACGCGTTCCCGAGCATGCGCCAACTCTCCATCAGCCTTGGCCTCGGTGAGAGGTTCTTGCCGCCGGACGTTGCGGCCGCGCAACATTCGCACTACGTGAAGCTCGCCGCGGCGGGAGTCAACGTCTTCGTGTCGACCGGGGACGCAGGGTCGGATCCTGACGAGACAGGTCACGGTCATTCGGGCCACACGCAAGCGGAATATCCGTCGAGCGACGCGGCGGTCGTCGCGGTTGGTGGGACAAGCCTTACCCTCGCGCCCGACGGAACCGTGGCGCGGGAAGTCGGGTGGACCGAAGGAGGGGGCGGGTCTAGCCGCCTCCGTCAAGGCCGTCCGCCGTGGCAGAAAGGTCCGGGCGTCGACCACGGCAACACACGCCTCGTGCCGGACGTGAGCGCCGCCGCTGATCCCGACCTCGGTGCATTCGTGTTCTTCAACGGATCCGGTGCGCAGATCGGCGGCACAAGCTGGAGTGCGCCCGTCTGGGCGGGGTTCTGCGCGCTGCTCAACGAGGCCCGCGCGAAGGCCGGCAAGCCTTTGCTCCCGTTCCTCAATCCGCTGCTCTATCCGCTCATCGAGTCGACGTGCTTCCGCGACATCATCTCCGGGAGCAACGGTGCCTACTCCGCCGGGCCGGGGCACGACTTGGTCACGGGCATCGGAGTGCCGCACGTGGGAAACCTGATCGCGCAGCTGACTTGATGCTGGGGGGAGGGGTCGACTACCGCGCTCGTGCGACCGCGCGGTAGTCGACCATCAGGCAGCGATCCTGCACCACCTGCACGCCGGCCCTCGCCAGCGCCTCGGCTGCCTTGTCGTCGCGGATGCCGCTCTGCAGCCAGACGGCCTTCGGCTTCTTCGCCAGGATGTCCGGCAGGTGCGAGGCGACGTCGCCGGAACGGCGGAACACATCCACGATGTCGATTTCGCCCGGCACGTCGGAGAGGCGGCGGTACACTTTTTCGCCCAGGATCTGGGTCGCGTCCGGGTAGTAGACGGGGACGGGTACGACGGTCAGGCCCATCTGCTGCAGCGCTTCCGGCACGTAGTACGCGGGCTGGCCGCGCGCGGCTTCGGTCTTGATCCCGAGCACGGCCACCCGCCTTGCACGGCGCAAGAGCGCCTGCAGCGCGTCGTCGTCGTCCTCGATGAGGTTGCGGCGCCACTCTTCCATGCACGGGCCTCCGGGGCTGCCGCGACTGAATGTAGCAACTGTGCAATAGAGGCGCGCATGGCCAAAACGGTTCGCGCGGCGCGCGGAACTTCCTTGTCGTGCCGCGGTTGGGTGCAGGAAGCCGCACTGCGCATGCTGCAGAACAACCTCGACCCGGAAGTGGCGGAGAAGCCCGAGGAACTGGTCGTTTACGGCGGCAGCGGCAAGGCGGCGAGGGACTGGCCGTCCTTCGAGCGGATCTGCGAGACGCTGCGGACGCTGACCGACGAAGAGACGCTGCTCGTGCAGAGCGGCAAGCCGGTCGGGGTGCTGCGCACGCACCCAGACGCGCCCCGGGTGCTGATCGCCAATTCCAACCTGGTCCCGAAGTGGGGGACCTGGGAGAAGTTCCGCGAGCTCGAGCAGAAGGGGCTGACGATGTACGGCCAGATGACGGCCGGTTCGTGGATCTACATCGGCACCCAAGGGATCCTGCAAGGGACGTACGAGACCTTCGCTGCCGCAGGCCGAACCCACTTCAACAGTCCGGACCTGGCTGGCCGGCTCGTCCTGTCGGCCGGGCTGGGCGGCATGGGCGGGGCGCAGCCGCTCGCGGCCGCCATGTGCGGGGCGACGTTCCTGGGCGTCGAGGTGGACGAAGCGCGCGCGCGCAGGCGGCTTGCGCAGGGGTATCTCGACGAGCTCGCGCCGTCGCTCGACGAGGCCCTGCGCCGCGCCCAGGAGTGCGTCGCCCGCGGCGAAGGGCGCAGCATCGGAGTGGTCGGAAACGCGGCGGAAGTGCTGCCCGAGCTCTTGCGCCGGGGCGTCCTCCCCGATCTCGTCACCGACCAGACGAGCGCGCACGATCCCTTGAACGGCTACATCCCGCGCGGCCTCTCCATCGCCGAGGCCGCGCAGCTTCGCGCGCGCGACCCCGCCGAGTACCAGAAGCGCGCCATCGCCTCGATGGCCGCGCACGTCGAGGCGATGCTCGAATTCCGCAGGCGGGGCAGCCACGTCTTCGACTACGGCAACAACCTGCGCGCCTTCGCGCAAGAAGGCGGCGTCCGCGACGCCTTTGCCTATCCCGGCTTCGTTCCCGCCTACATCCGCCCGCTCTTCTGCGAGGGCCAAGGCCCGTTCCGCTGGGTGGCGCTCTCCGGCGACGCGCAAGACATCTTCGCGACCGACCGCGCGCTGCTGGCGGCCTTTCCCGACAAGCCGCACTTGAAGCGTTGGCTGACGCTCGCGGGCGAGCGGGTGAAACTCCAAGGCCTCCCGGCGCGCATCTGCTGGCTCGGCTACGGCGAGCGCGCCAAGGCCGGCCTCCTCTTCAACGAGCTGGTCGCGAGCGGCAAGGTGAAGGCGCCCATCGTCATCGGCCGCGATCACCTGGATTGCGGCAGTGTCGCATCCCCGAACCGCGAGACCGAGGCGATGAAGGACGGTTCCGACGCCATCGCCGACTGGCCCATCTTGAACGCGCTCGTCAATGCGGTGAACGGCGCCTCCTGGGTTTCCTTCCACCACGGCGGCGGAGTCGGCATCGGTTATTCGCTGCACGCGGGACAGGTGATCGTCGCCGACGGAACCGCCGCCGCGGCGAAGCGACTCGAGCGCGTGCTCACGAGCGATCCGGCGATGGGCGTCTTGCGCCACGCGGACGCCGGCTACGAAGAGGCGGTGCGGGTCGCGCGCGAGAAGGGCGTGTCCATCCCCGGGATCACCCGCTGATGCTGGTGGTGAAGAACGCGCGGGTCGCGACCATGACCTCCGCGCAAGCCCTTCCCGGCGACGGGCCGCTGGGCTTCATCGAAGATGGCGCGGTGGCGATGGAGAACGAGCGCATCGTCTATGTCGGGCCCTCTTCGGGCGCGCCGGCCGGCGAGACGCTCGATGCCGGCGGGCGGCTGGTGACGCCCGGGCTCGTCGATCCGCACACGCACCTCGTCTTCGCCGGCGACCGCGCGCACGAGTACGCGCAGCGGATTGCAGGTGCGAGCTACCTGGAAATCGCGCGGGCGGGCGGCGGCATCCGCAGCACCGTCCGGGCGACCCGGGCCGCGAGCGACGAAGAGCTGATTGAATGCGCCACCAAGCGGCTGCGGCGCATGCTCGCGAGCGGCGTCACGACCGTCGAGGTCAAGACCGGCTACGGCCTCACCGTCGCCGACGAATTGCGCATGCTGCGGATCGCGCAACAGGCGGGCGCCGCTGCCGGCTGCGAGGTGGTGCCGACGCTCTTGGGTCTGCATGCGCTCCCGGAGGGCCTCTCGCGCGAGGCTTGGATCAGGCAGGTCTGCGAAGAGCTGCTGCCGGCGGCGGCGCATGCGGGAGCCCGCGGGTGCGATGCGTTTTGCGAAGAAGGCGCGTTCACACGTGACGAATGCAGCCGCGCCCTTTCGGCTGGTCAGGCGCTCGGACTCGCGGCGCACCTGCACGCCGATCAGCTCAGCGACTCGGGCGGCGCCGCGCTCGCTGCATCGCTCGGCTGCGCCAGCGCGGACCACCTCGAACGCACTTCCACGGCGGGCATCGCCGCGATGGCCAGTGCGGGCACAGCCGCCGTGCTCCTGCCTCTCGCAGCCTGGTTTCTCCGCGACACCCCCGCCGGCGCAAAGCCCTTCTTGGACGCGGGGGTCACCGTCGCGCTCGGCAGCAACCTCAACCCGGGTAGCCAGCGCATGGAAAGCGTTTCATTGTTGCTCGGCGCGGGCTGCCTCTTTTGCGGCCTCACGCCGGCGCAGTCGCTGTGGGCCTGCACGAGGGGCGCGGCCCGCGCGCTCGGGCTCGACGACCGTGGTGTGCTCGAGCCTGGCCGCCGCGCCGACCTCGTCCTTTGGGACTGCAAGGACGCAGCCCACCTGCCCTACCACGCAGGCGTCGAGCACGCGCTCACTGTCATCGCACGCGGCATCGTCGTCGCGAACCGCGAAAGCGCGTGCAACTAGGGCAGGAACGACACGCGGACTTTGAGCCGCTACGGAGTTTCAGCGGCGGTGCGCGGCCAGCATCGCGGTGCCCCAGGAGAGGCCCGCGCCGACCGTCGCCACCACGATGCGCTCGCCGTTCTTGAAGCGGTCGACGTTGTCGGCCAGCACGGTGGGCGCGCCGGCAGCGCCGGTGTTGCCGAACTTCTCGATGTTGGTCAGGCTCTGCTCCGGCCGCAGCCCGGCCCGTTCGGCGGCGCGCTCGAGGATGCTGGCGTTGGCCTGGTGCCCGATGAACCAATCCACCGGCTCACCGCGCATCTGCTCGAGCAGGATCTGCGACATCTTCTTGATCGCGAACTTGTGCACCGACGGGCCCTGCTGCTGGAACATGCCGCCGGTCTCGATTTGAATCATTTTCCAATCGCTCGATTTCGAGCCAATCCGCGTATCCAGCACTTCGAAGGACAGGCCGGAAGCAGGCTTTTCGCGTGTGACCAGGCATGCGAACGAAGCATCGCCCCAGAGCACGCAGGTGTTGCGATCGCCGTAGTCGGTTGCGTGCGTGTACGCCTCGGGCACGACCAGGAGCGCGCGGTCGTGCAGGCCGGAATCGATCAAGCCACGCAATGTATGCAGCCCGAACACGAACGAGCTGCACGCGGCGCGGACGTCGAACGCAGCCGCGTCGGAAAGCCCGAGCTCGGCGGCGACCAGGTTGGCGGTTGCCGGGATGTGAAAGTCGCCGATGGAAAAGGCGCAGATGACGAGATCGACTGCCGTGCCATCGCCCACGACCGAGCGCGCCGCTCGTGCGCCTTGCTCGTGGACCGGCATGTCCTTGGGCGACTTGCGCCGCTCGCGGATGCCGACGTGCTCGAAGATCCAGGAGTCGCTGGTGTCGACGAGGCGCGACAGATCCGCGTTGCTGAGAACCTCGTCCGGACGCCAGGCTGCCAATCTCGAAAGGTACACGCGGCCCCCGGTAGACCTGCGGGGATAGGACGTGCGTCCCTTCGACGCAACTAAAAAGGCGGGAGGCTCAAGCCGCTGGTTCGCGGTCGTACATGGAGTCGATCTCGCGCGCGTACTTCTGGGTGCAGGCCTTGCGCTTCACCTTCAAGGTTGGGGTCAATTCACCCGTCTCCTGGGTGAAGTCGCGCGGCAGGATGGTGAAGCGCTTGATCGTCTCGTAGGAGGGCAGCGTGGCGTTGAGCTTGTCGACGGCCTCCTGCACCTTCTGCTGCACGATCGGGCTCTTCGCGGCCGCCTCGTAGGTGGTGGCGCCGGAGATGCGCATTGCCTCCTGCTCCACCACCGTGAGCAGCACCGAGACGTACTTGCGCCCGTCGCCGATGACCACCACCTGGCTGATGAGCTCGCTCGTCGTCTTGAGCGCGCCTTCGATGGCTTGCGGGGCGATGTACTTGCCGCCGCTGGTCTTGATCAGGTCCTTCTTGCGGTCGGTGATCTTGATGTACCCGGCGGAGTCGAGCTCGCCGATGTCGCCGGTGTGGAACCAACCGTCCTTGTCGATCACCTCGGCCGTCGCTTCCGGCAGGCCGAGATAGCCGCGCATGATGTTCCGGCCGCGCTCGAGGATCTCGCCGTCCTTCGCGATCTTCACCTCGATGCCGGCGAACGGCGGCCCCACCGTGCCCACCCGCACCTTGCCGGGCGGATTGATGCTGGTCATGGCGATGGTTTCGGTGAGCCCATACCCTTCCAGCACTTCGAAGCCGAGCAGTTGGAAGAAGAGCGCGATCTTGCGCGCGAGCGGCGCGCCGCCGGAGACGAAGCGAGTGATGCGGCCCCCGAACCGGGCCTTCATCTTGTCGTGGATCTTGGGGAAGACGAGCTTCTTCGCGAGCGCGAACTGGAACGACGAGTACGGCTTTCCTTCCGCCTGCGCCTTCGCGTACGACTCGAACTCGCGCATCGCCATCCGGAAGAGCGCGCCGGCAGCGCCTTTTCCGGCCATTCCGTTCGCGACCACGTTGTTGAACGCCTTCTCGAACACGCGCGGCACGCCGGAGAGAATGGTGGGCGCTGTCTCGCCGGCGTTGTCGACCAGCTTGTCCACCGACTCCGCGTAGATCTGGGTGAACCCGATGCCGATCCACGCGCACTTGATCACCTGCGCGAACGAATGCGCGAAGGGCAGGAACAAGAGGTGCGCATCGCTCGGCGTCAACACCGATTCGGCGTTGATGCACTGGCAGGCGAACACCATGTTGTCGTGGGTGATCATCACGCCCTTGGGAACGCCGGTGGTCCCCGAGGTGTAGAGGACGGAGGCGAGCTCGTCGCGGCGGCCGCTCTGCAGGCGCTGCGAAAGCTCGCCGGGAACCCGCGCCTTTTCTCCCCTGCCTTTCGCGATGAGCTGCTCCATCGAGAGCGACCAGGTCCCGTCGCCTTCACCCTCCATCAGGATGACGTGGCGCAACTTCGGGAGCCGCCCGCGCTCGGCCACGAGCTTGCCGAGCTGCTTCTGGTCCTCGGCGAACGCCACGACGGCGCCGCAGTTCTCGAGGATGAACTGGCATTCTTCCGGCGTGTTCGAATGGTAGATGGGTACCGTCACCGCGCCCGCGAACGAAATGCCGACGTCGCACACCGTCCACTCGATGCGAGTGGAGCCGATGATGGACGCCATCTCGCCCTTCTTCACCCCGAGCGCGCAGAGGCCCCACGCCACCTCTTCCGCGCGGCCCGACAGGGACGACCAACTGATGTCATGCCAGCGGCCGCCCTGCTTGTAGCGGGCGGCAGTGCCGTTCTGGGCCACGGCCACGCGCTGCTGGAAGAGCTGCGCGACCGACTGCGCGTCCCT
The DNA here is from genome assembly GCA_036488495.1 of Myxococcales bacterium. Taxonomy (GTDB): domain Bacteria; phylum Myxococcota; class Myxococcia; order Myxococcales; family 40CM-4-68-19; genus 40CM-4-68-19. The sequence goes on from DASXHM010000128.1 coordinate 17,476, forward strand.
GAACAGGGCTGCCTCTTGCGAAGTCTCTGCGGTGGACATGGTCACTTCGCTCCCGCGTGAGCGGCCATCCACTTGCGCCCTTCTTTCTGAAGAAAGCGCGTCTCCGGCGGATCGTCGCCCGGAGGAGCATCGAGGATCTGCTGGACGAGCTTGCGGCCGTCGTCGACCGACCCTTCGTCCGCGACAGAATCGGCGAGATACAGCTTCGCCCGCAGGTTGTGCGGATGCGAGTCCATCAAGGGCGCGAGGATGGCGATGGATTGGTTGTCGTCCCGCTTCGGCCACGGCAGCTTGAAGAAGAACCGGCCCCACACGACCTGCGGCGCGCCGTCCAGATAATCCTTGTCGGCCTTGAGCGCGGCGCCGATGTGATCGCGAAACTTCCCTTCCAGCCCCTGCGACAGCGCCTTGAGGATGCCGGTTCCTTCGGCGTAGAGGCCGATGCCGACCGCCTCGTTGTATTGGGCGCGCACGTCCTTCGGGTGCGTCGCGACCGCGATCTCCGCCGCGTCCCAGGCCTTGTGGCCGAGGTCGGCGCGCGGGTCGCCTTCCACCTGGTTCGCTTCCCAGTTGTAGAGCGCCGCGAGGCGCCAGTTGGCCTCGAACGACCGCTTGTCGGCGGCGAGCTGCGGTTCGAGGATGCGGTGGAGCTGCGCCGTGGCGCCCTGGCTGTCGCGCTGCTTCCAGAGCTCGTCGAAGCTCTGTTGCCAGCTTGCCGCCGACGGAGACGCTTCGCCGGCGGGCCCTGGCGGCGGGCGGCTCTCTTGCGCCGGCGCGGTGTTCTGCTGTCCGGGCGAGCCCTGTTGCTGCGGCTGCCCTTGCGGCACGGAGCCCTGCTTCGGCGCCGTCTGCGCGAGAAGGCCTGCGGAGAGAACGATTGCGAGGATGGCAAAATGCATGGGTCCGTCCTGTGGCGCGAACCCGTATCACTTGCGCCCTGCAGTCGGCAACGCCGCCTATTTCGCGGTCAGATAGCGGATGTCGTAGGTGTCGTTCGGCTGGAGAACGCAGGCGCCGTCGAAATGCACGGCCTGGCCCTGCGCGGTCGGCACCAGATCATACCCGTCGCCCAGGTTGCAGAGGATGTCCTGCGCGCCCCGGTGGACGCGGACCACCAGCAGATTCGACGGCGAGGGCGCCGTGCGCAAATTCACCTGCTTGGGAATGCCGATCACCTGCGAGAGTTGCCCCAGCGCCGGCCCGGCGTCGTCGCTGCAGACGTTCGCGACCTGTCCCGAAAAAGAGAAGGCAAGCTCGAGGTACCGCCGCCCCGGCACCTGGCCGCCGCAGAAGGAATGGCAGGTGGAGATGCAGTCCGAGACGCAGATGGCGAAGGTGGGCGCGTCCTGGCACCTGGCGTTGCACGCGTCGGTCTGCGCTTGCGAATCGCATTGAGCGTCGCAGGAGGGGTTCGAGCAGACGCCCGGGTCGCTGGTGCCGTCCGTCAGCGAAACCACCGCGCCGATCTCCACCTCCTTGGGGCTGCCGTCGAGGTTCTTGAGGCCGCGCAGGAAGTTCACGTAGTTCGCCACTGGCTCGAGCGACGGCGTCCCGGTGAAGCCCGGCTCGGTCTCCTGCGCGCAGCGGTCGACGATGTTGCCCGTGGCCGGATCCTTGGTCAGCATCGAGAGGCGATGGTTCGGGTCGGAGCAGTCTTCCGCGTCGGTGAAGAACGCCACCACCACCTTGGCGCCATCGCGAAGGAACTGCTGTCCGGGGGTGGAAGTCAGCGCGACCTTCATCGCCTCCATGCCCTGCGGCTGGCGCGAACCGGCGGTGCCGACCTGCACGTTTCCGGCGAGGAGCTGCGCGAACTGCTGCGGGGTAAAGCTTGCCCGAGGAAGGATGGCGGGAGCGGTCCCGGCCTGATGAAACTGGCCTGCCTCGGTGAAGGTGCGAAAGCACGCGAGCTTCGTGTCGCAGGCGAACCCGGCGGCTTGCCAATCGCTGTCGCACTGTCCGGCTGCGTTGGGATCTCCGGCGGGGCCGCAGGCCCCCAACCGTTCGGCGACGGAAGTGGTGGTGACCGCGACCTGGTAGTCGACGGGCGGCTCTAGCGCGTCGAGCTGGCTGGTGAAGGTCGAAAGCGCTGCCGCGAGTCGATCCTGCTTCCCGCTCATCGAAGCGCTGTCGTCGACCACCAGGAGCACATCGGCCTTGGTGGCGACGCGGACCGTGGTGCGCTGCTCGACGGCGACGAGTGTCACCGGAGTGACAGGCACGGCGACGTAACCCTGGCAGGCAGAGGCGGCGGCGAGCAGCGTGATGAGCGGGAGGCGGCGCATGGTCGGTCGGAAGCTCCGGTTGCAGCCCAAGCTTTGGATTGCGTGGCGGCGCGTCAACCCTGCGCCTGCTGGCACGGCCGCCTTGCACCATGAAGCTCTTGTCAGCGTGATCGCTGTGGCTACATTGGGAATTCGCCGTTAAACATGGCGAAGTTTTTTCACTGAGGGACGGGGAGACACACCGAAATGTCCGACAAGCCGAAGGTCGTCACTCCCGCTGCGCCGGGGCTCATCAACAAAGAGGACATCCCGGCGGTCCTCCCCATCCTGCCGCTGCGCAACAGCGTGTTTTTCCCGGGCGGCGTTTTGCCGCTTGCGGTCGGCCGCCAGAAGACCATTGCCCTCATCAAGGATGCGGTCCGGGACGACCAGGTCATCGGCGTCGTCACCCAGCGCAAGGCGGAAGAGGAAGATCCGGGCGCCGCCGACCTGCACCAGATGGGCACCGTCGCCCGTATCGTGAAGCTCTTGAAGATGGGCGAAGACAACTACTCGCTGGTCGTGCAGGGCTTGGCGAGGTTCCGGGTGGTCGAGCTCGTGCAGGAGCACCCGTACCTCAAGGCGCGGATCGAGCCGGTCGACGACAAGGGCGTGCTCGACGAAGTCGAGATCGAAGCGCTCGGCATCAACCTGAAGAAGCTCGCGCGCGAAGTGATCGAGATGATGCCGGAGCTTCCGGCTGCGGCCACCGAATTGGTGGAGAGCATCACCCAGCCCGGCCACCTCGCCGACCTCATCGCCGCCAACGTCGACGTTCCCATCGAAGAGAAGCAGCAGGTCCTGGAGACGGTGGATCTCAAGGAGCGGATGAAGCTCGTCTTGGAGCTCTTGAACCGCAAGCGCGAGATCCTGAAGCTCAGCTCGAAGATCGACTCGCAGGTCAAGGGCGAGATGTCCAAGACCCAGCGCGAGTACTACCTGCGCCAACAGCTCAAGGCCATCAAGGAAGAGCTGGGCGAGCTCGGCGAGGAAGAGGAAGAGCTGGACGAGCTCGGCGAGCGCATCAAGAAGCTCGGGCTGCCGCCGGATGTCGAGAAGGTGGCGAACAAGGAGCTCAATCGACTGAAGAGCATCCCCACCGCTTCGTCCGAGTACACGGTCGCGCGCACGTACCTGGAGTGGATCGCCGACCTGCCTTGGACCAAGAAGACCGACGACAACCTGGACGTCGAGAATGCGCGCGGGGTCCTCGAGAAGGACCACTACTCGCTCGACAAGGTGAAGAAGCGCATCCTCGAATACCTCGCGGTCCGCAAGCTCAAGAACGACATGAAGGGGCCCATCCTCTGCCTCGTGGGTCCGCCTGGAGTCGGCAAGACCTCGCTCGGCCAGTCCATCGCGCGCAGCACCGGCCGCAAGTTCGTGCGGCTGTCTTTGGGCGGCGTGCGTGACGAGGCCGAAATTCGCGGGCACCGCCGCACCTACGTCGGCGCCCTGCCCGGCCGGGTCATCCAGTCGATGAAGAAGGCCGGCACCATCAACCCGGTCATCATGCTCGACGAGATCGACAAGCTCGGCGCGGACTTCCGCGGCGACCCGTCGGCGGCGCTCCTCGAAGTCTTGGACCCGGAGCAGAACAACAGCTTCGCGGACCACTACCTCGACGTGCCGTACGACCTCTCGAAGATCATGTTCATCGCCACCGCCAACCAGCTCGACCCCATTCCTGCGCCCTTGCGCGACCGCATGGAGGTCATCGAGCTGCCCGGGTACACCTTCGAAGAGAAGGTGCACATCGCGAAGAACCACCTCATCCCCAAGCAGGTTCGCGAGCACGGCCTCTCCGTCGACAACATCGAGATCAGCGACGCCGCGCTCTCCAAGCTCATCAGCGGGTACACGCGCGAGGCCGGAGTCCGAAACCTGGAGCGCACCGTGGCCGATGTCTGCCGCGCTGTCGCGGTCGACGTGGCGAAGGGGTCTCAGACCAAGCGGGTGATCAGTCCGGAGGAGTTGGAGATCATCCTCGGGCCCGAGAAGCATTACTCGGAGACGGCGGAGCGCACCGAGGTTCCGGGCGTCGCCACCGGCCTCGCCTGGACTGCCGCCGGCGGCGATCTGCTCTTCATCGAGGCCACGCGCATGCAGGGCAAGGGAGGCATCACCCTCACCGGCCAGCTCGGCGACGTGATGAAGGAGTCCTGCCAGGCGGCGCTGAGCTACACGCGCAACAAGGCGGCGAAGCTCGGCATCGACCCGCGCTTCCTCGAGAAGCAGGACATCCACATCCACTTCCCAGCGGGCGCCATTCCCAAGGACGGTCCTTCGGCGGGCGTCACCATCTTCACCGCGCTGACTTCGCTTCTGACCGGCATCCGGGTGCGGGGCGATGTGGCGATGACGGGTGAGGCCACGCTGCGCGGGCTCGTACTTCCGGTCGGCGGCATCAAGGAGAAGGTGCTCGCCGCGCACCGGGCCGGCATCAAGCGGATCATCATGCCGGAGCGGAACAAGAAGGACATCCTCGACGTGCCGGAGCAGGCGCGCAAGGAGCTGGAGTTCGTCTTCGCCCACAGCATGGATGACGTGCTGCGCTCGGCGCTCGAGGAGGATCCGTTCCTCAAGGCGGAGAAGAACCCGGTCGCACCGGAGGCACCGCCGGACGGTGGGAAGCCGCCCGAGCCGCAGGCGCACGCGTAACGCATTCGTTCGCGGTTTCTGAGGCCGTCCCCGGGTGACCGTGGACGGCCTCACTGCTTCGGCGTGTGTCAGACGCTCACTGCTTCGCGGGCTGTCTCCGACGCAAAGCCATGGGGCCGCCGCCGGGGCGCACCCTCGCGCGTCGCTCATGCAAGGCTCGCCCTCCCGCACTGTCGCAGACTCTCCCGGAACTGCGGCGCGCCTGGAAATCGCGTCGGCGCGAGAATGCACCCCGGCGGCTCTCGCGCGCTGTCTTGCTGTCTCTCTGCATCCCGAGAGCGCGCGGTCTCACCCGGCCGCTGCCACCACCGATTCCGCCGCCAGCCGCACCCGAACGCATCGCCCCACTCGGTCACACGCCACTGCATCGACCCGCTGCGTCGACCGACTTCGGCGGCTCACTTCGTCGCGGCACTCCACGCGTCCTTGCGATTTGGATCGACTGCATCGCGCAATCGTCGTCAGCGGCCGCCTTACGCGTGCAACAGTTTGTCCCAACTCAGTCGCGAAACGGGTCTCAGTGGTCCTTGCGCAGCGTCCGTCCCGCGCGCGACTTCGCGCGGACCAATATCGCCCTGCAATAACGACTCACGAGCATCGTTTTAGACCGCGGTCAATCCTTTCGCTGAATCAACTCCTTCCAATAGCTTTCGTCGACACTCATCTGGCGTGCGAGCATCTCCAATTTCGAGACCATGGCTGGCGAGACAGCGATGTCGTATTCGGACAGCTGAGTACAAAAATCCTCCAATGCGATCCGAGGCTCGCCAGCATCGCTCTCCTGAATCATCTGTGCGATCTGATGCGGCGGTATTCCTTCTGCGTTTTCTTTGATCAAATTACGTAGCTCACGCTGGATTTCCAGGGACTGCATGTTTTCTGATTCCGGGTAAGCGGTGATCATGCCCTCTCCCGCCGGGCTCGATGACGATCTTGATAGACACTCCTTCCCGTATGCCTGCGACGACGAATCTCGCAACCTACTCGTTCTTGATCGTTTCGCCGCATTCGGTATAGCGACGTTGGCGGTGCGCTGCGCGAGCTGGCGGGGCGATGCAGGCGGAACCGGCCAGGTCAGACCGCGCGCTTTCGGGAAGCTACGGGACAGTCAGACAGCGCGTGAGAGCCGCCGGGGTGCATCCTCGCGCCGACGCGATTTCGAGGCGCGCCGTAGTTCCGCGAGAGCCTGCCACAGTGCGAGAGGGCGAGCCTTGCATGAGCGACGCGCGAGGGTGCACCCCGGCGGCGGCCCGATGGCTTTACGTCGTCACAGCCGAATAGGAATCAGGCGGGTAAAACTAGTCAGGGACCGACGGGCGGCTCGAACTTGCACACCCGCGCCCGCCCCTCCTTCTTCGCGCGATACAACGACTGGTCCGCCCGCGCCATCAGCTCCTCGAGCGATGCGCAGCCGTCCGCGCTGGAGACGCCGATGGAGAGCGTCGCAAGCAGGTGCTGGTCCAAAACCGAGAGCGGGCGCGATTGGACGCGGCTCAACAGGCGCTCGGCGGTCGCGGTCGCGCCTTCCAGGTTGGTCTCCGGCATCAGCGCCACGAACTCGTCGCCGCCGAGGCGGGCCGGCAAGTCGCTCGCGCGCAGGGTCGCCCGGAGCAAGGCGCCGATGTGCTGCAAGAGCGCGTCGCCGGCGGCGTGGCCGAAGGTGTCGTTGATGTGCTTGAAGCCGTCGACGTCGATCATCGCGCAGGAGAGCGAATGGTTGTGGCGCCGGTGGCGGACCCACTCGCCGTCC
>DASXHM010000200.1:0-2010 GCA_036488495.1 Myxococcales bacterium
TAGATCCCGGAGTCGTGGCCGTCGCTCCACTGAATCTGCATCGCGTACCGCCCGACCTGGTGCATCCCCTGCGGCTTCACGTCCTGCGCCACTTCCGAAACCCCGACCGTGCGCTTGCCGCTCCACTCCTCGACGCATCCGGCACAGGGGCAATGCCCGCGCAGCCAGCGCGGTTCGAATCGCGATTGCTTCCCGTCGTCCCACGCGACCAAGAGCGCGCCCGCGTCGTCGAACGCCAGGTCGGTCGGCCGCGTCTGCGGCTTCTGCGGGTTGATCTTGTCGAGGAGTCCCATCGCCCGCGAGGTTGTAGCGCAATCTGGTATGGACCGCCGCATGTTGCGCGCGGACGTGTTCTTCCAGGCGATGGCCCTGCCCTACGAGCTCATCACCAAGACGCGCGTCTGGGAGGAGCACGCGGCGCAGATGGCGCTCGAGTTGCCGGTCGGAGCGCGCCACGTCCTCGACGTCGGCTGCGGGCCGGGGAATTCCACCGCGCACCTGCCGGCCGGCTCCATCGGCGGCGATCCGGCGCTGGCCATGCTCAAACGTGCTCGCAAACGCGGCATCGTCGCCTTGTGCTTGGACGCCGCGAAACTTCCGCTGCGCGACGGCTCGCTCGATGCGGCCACCTTCCACAGCGTGCTGTACCTGGTGCCGCAACCGAGAGCGACGCTGTTCGAGGTGGCGCGCTGTCTTCGCTCCGGAGGGCGGGCGGTGCTGCTCGAGCCGCAGCGCGGCGCGCGGGCCGTGGCGTTGGGTCTCTTGCGCGCGCTGCGGACTCCGCGCTGGGCGCTGACCGCGTCCTTGTGGCGCACCATGAGCACGCTCTATGGCGGCGGATTTTCGCGCGACGATCTGCGGGCGCGCTTGGAAGCCGCCGGGCTGCGCGTCCTGCGCATCGAGGAGGCCCTGGGCGGATTGGGCCTGCGCGCGGTGGCGGAAAAACCGTGATGCGCGTCCTGCATTTTTCCGATCCGCACGTGCAGCTTCCCCGCTGGCGAGAGCGCAAGCTGCGCGACCTCGGGCCATTGCGGGCAATTGCCAGCGCGGAATTGTGGCGCGGCCGCGGCGCTTTGTACGAAGGAGCTGTCGACGCGCTGCGGGCGATCGTCCGCGACGCCGACCGCTTGCGCGCGGATTGGATCATCTGCACCGGCGATCTGACGCAGCTCGCGATGGAAGAGGAGTTCGCGCTCGCCCGCGAAGCCTTACTGCCGATTTGGGGGCGGCTGACGTGCATCCCCGGCAACCACGACCGCTACCCTTTCGACGACGGCTCTCACAATCGCTTGTTCGAGCAATACTTCCACGGCCTGCCGTTACGGCCCCCCGACGAGCTGTCCCTGTTCGTGCTCGACTCCTGCGGCCCCGTCTGCTGGCCCATCATCACCCGCGGCCACGTCCCTTCCGCCGAGCTCGCCGGCTTGTCCGAGCGCATCGAAGCCGCCCGCGGCTGCAAGCTCGTTTTGCTGCACCATTCGCCGTTACTGCGGAACGGCCGCCCCGACTTCGTCTGGCACGCCTTGAAGGACGCCCACGCTGTGCTGCGCGCCGCCGCGCCCGCCGACGCCATTTTGTGCGGGCACCTGCACGAACGTTTCGAAATCCGCGCCACCTCGCGCGTGTTCTGCGCCGGCTCGTCGACGGAGCGCGGCAAAGAAGGTTATTTCGTCTTCGAACTTGATGGCCACATTCAATCCGCGCAGGTCAGAAGACCCGGCGCATAAAGCGGACTGCCGCGGCCAGGCATCCATGCCGCGCGGTTGAATCGGGACAGCTCGTCTCAACCTACTCGATACGCGCTCTGGTCCGCGGCCGAAGACAGCTTCGACAGCGCATCGATGTGCAGCTCGAGGCCTTTCCACCCATCGCGCGAACGACAGACTGGTCGATCCAGACCAAGTTCTCGAAGCGTGAATTCCGCTTTCCCGAAATTGCATGGGTAGCAAGCTGTCACGAGGTTCGTTTCGTCGGTTGCGCCGCCTTGCCAGTGCGGTTCGACGTGATCCG
>DASXHM010000311.1:0-8655 GCA_036488495.1 Myxococcales bacterium
GCCCGGCCCTTCCGAGCACCCACAGGCGCGCCGCGCCCTCGAGATGGCGCGGGCCGCGTTTCCGCCCGAGCTGTGGGGGCGGCTCGACGAGCGGCTCGTCTTCGCCCCGCTCGCCCGCGAAGAGGTGGCGCGGATCGCGCAACTTCTCCTCGCCGACAGCTCGCGCAGGCTCTGGGACGAGCGGCGCATCGCCTTTCGCAGCGGGCCCGGCCTCGTCGACCATCTGATCGCGCAGGGCGGTTGGCAGACCTCGCTTGGGGCGCGGCCGATGCGGCAGGTGATCCAACGCCTCGTCGAATCGCCGCTGGCGGACGAGATCCTCGCCGGGCGGGTGCAAGCCGGAGAGCAGCTCCTCGCCTGCGCCACTTCCGGCGCGGTCGAGTTCCGGCGCGAATGAGACGAAAAACATCCGCGCGGGCGAAGCCGCTCCGGACCGCCGCCGTGCTCGGAACCGGCGCGGTGGGCTCCGCGCTCTTGCGTGAATTGCCCAAGGCCTCGCTGCGGGTGGTCGCGCGCTGGACGCGCAGCTCGAAGAAACCGCTCCCGAATCTAGCCTCTGCCGAGGTGGTCTTTCTCGCGGTCAAGGATTCCGCCGTCGAAGAGCTGTGCGCGGAGCTCCCGGTTTCCCGCGGGCAACTGGTCGCGCATCTCGCGGGAGCGCTGCCGCTCTCGGCGCTCGATGCCGCGCGACAGCACGGCGCACGGATTGGGTCCTTGCATCCGCTCCGCGCCATCCTCTCGGGCGACGACTTTCATGGCGCGGCAGCGGGCATCTCGGGCAAGAGCGCGAGCGCCCGGGAACAACTCGCCGCGCTGGCTCGACGCCTCGGGATGACGCCGCTCCTGATTCCGGATCGCTCGCGCGCGCTCTATCACGCCGCGGCGGTGCTCTCCGCGGGGGCGCAGGTGGCGCTCTTCTCGGAGGCGGTGCGCGCCTTCCGCCTCGCCACCCGCTCCAGCGAGAAAGAGGCGCGGGCGGCGCTCTTGCCGCTGACGCTCGGAGCGATCGAGAAGCTGCGCGAACTGCCGGCGGCGAAGGCCATCACCGGGCCGGCGGCGCGAGGCGATCTGCGCACCATCGCCGCGAACCGCGCCGCGCTGCCCGCTGACCTGCTCCCGCTGTACGACGAGCTGACGCGCATCGCGCTCGCGCTGCGGCGGTAAGGCCCTCGACGCTGCGAGCGACGGCAGCCCTCACGCTGCGAACAAGCGCGCGGTTTTCAGAAGACGCCGGGCGCGAGCGTCCCCGGCACCGGCCCCAACGAGCCGATCATCTCGTTCACGTCGTCCACCACTTCCGGCGGCGCGCCGAACGGCCAGCTCGCGATCACGAGCGCGATCCGATCGCCCGTCCGCACCACCGCCACCCGCCCGCGCGTCTCTTCGGCCACCGTGAACTCGAACCCGAAGGCGTCGCCGCCGCGAGCGAGCAACCGCTCGATCGACTCCACGCGCACCGCGTCCTGCTTGCCCAGGTTGTCGTTCAGGATCCGCGCCAGGGTCCGGACGTCGCTGATGCCGTCAGCGCTCTGGACGACCAACTGCGCGCCGGATTCCTGCGCGAACGCGAACAGCGGCACCGATTGACCGTCGGGCGCCTTCACGCTGCTCTGGAAGCTCCAGCGGCCGCTCTCGGGCCGCGCCAGCGCGAACTGCCCTTCGGTGTCTTCCCAGAGCTTGGGCGTGGCCGGGCCGCGCCGCTGCGGCCTTTCTTGGCGGCCGAGTGGCGAGGTGACCCGGGCGATTGCGAACGACGGGGCAAGCGAGACGGCGATGGCGAGAACCCACCTGAGATTCATGCACTTGACGCTCTTCATCGAGCCTTCTGCGCGGAAGCCCGGAGAAACAAATTCTCAACGAAGAGACCCAGCCGATCAGCTCTTCGGACCCTGGCGCCGCAACAGCTCGTTCTCGAAGGCGAGACCCGCCTGCGCCGCGGCCAATTCGAGAATGTCCAACTCCTCGATGGCGCGGTTCGACGGACCGTTGTCGGCGTAGATGAGAGCGATCACCCGCTGCCCGCCCAGCACCGGAAACACCGCGCACTGGCCGGACCGCGGCCGCCCGAGGATCTCCGCGAAGGCCTGCGGAAACTGGGCCGCCTCGAAGTCGGAAGCGCGCACCTGACCATCGCCGAGGCTGTCGGTGAGCGCGTTCCCGGAGGCGAGCGGGAGTTTCAGTCCGCGCGACACCTGCGCGAGCGGCGCGCCGGTGGTCGACTGGCCGAAGGCGCCCAGGGCGACGAGCCCGTCCCGGCGCACGAGGAACAGGACCGCCCGCTCCACCGACTCGCTGATGATGTTCATCAGGCTCAAGCTGATGGTGGTGGAGATGAGCCCGGAGCGCAGATCGCCGACGATGCGCCGGATCCGCGCCAGGTCGGCGTGCACGTGCTGGCCGCGCGGGCCGGACGCGCCGGCGCCGTCGCGGCGGTTCTGCACGAGCGATCGAAAGCAGGCGACGAGCGTATTCAGATCGCCCGGCACGGCCACGAGCGCTCCGGCTTGATAGACCTGTCCGAGCGGCACGCCCGAATCGACGACCGCCAGCACCTGCGCGCGGGGCCGCGACCTGCGCACCACCGCGATGGCATCGAGCGCCACTCCACCCTGCCGCAAGTCGAGCAGCACCAACGGCGAGGCTTCGCCCGGCGGCGGCGTGCCTGCGTCGCGGAGATTGACCCGGACGACGATGGCCTCCGCCAGCGCATTGGCGAGCTTCTCCGCGAGTTGCCGGTCGGCGGAGACGACCTGCAGCCGCGCCCGCGACGGCGGCACCGGCACCGGCGTCTCGACCTTCTGCGGAACCGGCGCGCTGACCTTGGGGATGCCGTGCGCGGGCGTGAAGATCCCGCCGTCGACCTCCGGAGGCCGCTCGGCGCTGTCGCGGTTGCGCTCATCGAAGATGCGCAAGGCATCGAGGAGCACCATCTGCGTGTCGAGGTTCAGGTGCCTGACCACGTCCCCCGGCACCACCGCGATGTCGTCGATGGCCTTCACCTGGTCGAGCGCGAAGGTGAAGGTGCCCTTCGCCCAGGTGACGAGGTCGTAGACGGTCCGCTCGATCTGCTGCTCGACCGCCTTGAACATCGCGTCGGAGGAGACCGCGCCCATCGCCACCAGCACCTGTCCGACCGACCTGCGCGGCTGCTCGGTGTCTTGCGCTTGCAAGGCCTTGGCCAGCGTGGCCTTGTCGATGACGCCGTTGTCGATGAGCAGCTCGCCCAGCCGCTTCGACGAAGGCCCCCAGGCGTTGACGATGCGCCCGCCGTGAAAGCCGATCTCCGCTTTGAGCTCGCCGTTGACCAGCGTGAGCGTCCCGGTGCGGCCGCCCAGGTGGATGAACTGCAGCGCGTCGGCGACCGAGACGTCCTCGAGGTTTCCCGAGAGGCTCATCGCCGGACCAGCTTCACCAGGCTTTCCAGCGTCTTCAGCTTGCGGTCCGTCGCCGAGTAGACGCGCGCGGCGAAGAGCGCGGACGCCGCGTGCGCCGCGATCAGGTCGAGCAGATCGCGATCTTCGGGTTTGAGCTGTGCCTTGTGCGGAAAGAGAACCAAGAGCACGAGCGCGCCGACGGTGGCGCCCTGCACGGTCAAGGGGACCGCCGCCACCGCGTCCGAACCGGCGATGGGCCCGATGCGCAAGACGCCGTCCGCGAGCGTCGCGTCCACCATCGCGTCCCCGCCCGCGTAGACGCCGCCGGTGAAGAGGCCGCTCTGATCCTGCTCCAAGCCTTGCGAGAGCGCGATCTCGCACTGGGTCGCGTTCTCCTTCCAGAAGAGCAGCACGAACCGTTCGGCGCCGAGCAGGTTGGTCGCGATCTCGGCGATGGTCGACTGCACTTCCAGCGGATCGAGGGTGGAATGGAGCTGGTAGGTGGCGACGTACAGGTTCATCAGCCGGCCGACCTGGTGCTCGTAGTCGGCCAGCCGCGCCGAGAGCTCGAGCCGATCGGATTCGGCGTCGGCGAGGCGGGACTTCAAGTCCGCGGAGCTCTCCTTGACCGCTTCCGGCTGCGACTCGATCTGCTTCGCCAGCTCCGCCGCGCGATCGAGGGTGGCGCGCAGCTCGTCGAGCGCCGTTTCCAAACGTGGAGGCAGCTCTTCCTTCACGGCGCCTCCAACTGGGTGATGACCTGGAGCAGCTTGGTCCCGTCGAAGGGCTTGGTCAGATAGGCGGTCGCGCCGGCGTCCATCCCGCGCTGGGTCTGCGCCTCGCTGCCTTCGGTGGTGACGATGATGATGGCCACCTTCTTCGTCTGCTCGTCGGAGCGGGCCTGGGCGAGGAACTCGAGCCCGGTCATCACCGGCATGTTGATGTCGAGCAGCACCAGATCGACGTCCAGGTTTTGCTTCAACATCGCAAGGCCGCTCTTGCCGTCGTAGGCGTGCAAAAGCAAAACCTGCCGCAGCATCACCTCGTACATGCGGTGGAGCAGCTTCGAATCGTCGACGATGAGGACCTTGCGCGGCTTCATGTCGTGGCGCCGATTAAGCTCGCGACGGCACCCAGCGTCAAGGAAACAACGGAGCGCCACCTGCGCCGCCCGAGGCGGCGGCTAGAGCGATTCAAGGGCTTGCGTCAGCTCGGAGAGCGCGTGCGAGTCGCCCTTGCGCTGCGCGACCTCCTGTCCGCTCGAATACGCCGCCTTGGCTTCCTCTGCGCGTCCGAGCGCCTGAAGGAGCATTCCGAGCTGCAGATAGGCGGCGAGGTAGTCAGGTGTCCTCCGCACGAGCTCCTGCAATTGGCCGGCTGCGGAGGCGGCATCGCCCTTGCCCTTCAGCTCCAGCGCGAGCGCATAGCGCGGAAAGGGGTCTTGCGGAGAAGCCTCGACGAACTTGCGGAGCTGCGCCTCGCGGTCCATGAGCGCCTCTATAGCTCGACCGAGTCCAGATCGTCACAGACGCGCAGCCGGCCCTGGCTTCGCGCAGCCAGGCGGGCCTCTTCGCCGAGATGACCGACCAGGACCAGCGGTACGTCGGGGAGCGACGCCTGCAGCGTCTCCCAGTCGAGGTGTTTCGGGTTTCCGGGCCGCGCCTCGGTGCACTCGCAACAGAGGAGCCGCGCGCCGTCGCAGAGGCCTTCGGCGATGACGCCGGTGTCGCCGCTGAACGCCACGCCATCGACGCGCACCGAGAGAGCGGTGTGCCTCGGACCCATGTGGCGGGCGCGAAAGGCGGTCAGCTTGCGGCCGAGCAGATCCAGGCTTTCGCCGGGTTGCACTTCGCTCACCCGCGCTTCGAACGGCAGCTCGCGTTCGGCGGTGTCGGCGTAGGAGATCGACCACAAGGCCGTCAGCCGCTCGCGCGTGCCGGCCGGGCCCACCGCCAGGAGCGGCCGCCGCCTGTCTGCGGAGGCGAGCAGAAGAAAGGGCCAGCCCGCGAAGTGATCGCCGTGCAAGTGGGTGAAGACCACCGCGTCGATCTGTTCCGGCCGCCGTCCGAGCTTGCGCAGCGCCAACAGCGCAGTCGGACCGAAATCGACGCAGTAGGTGCCGCGCTCGTCGTCGACCAGCCAGGCGGTGGACCCGCGGCCGCCGCCACAGAGCGCGTCGCCGGTCCCGAGCGCCGTCACCCTCACGGCTGCTTCTCCAAAAAAGGGCGAAGCTGCTCTTCGACGTTGCCCTGGCGGAGGTGGATCTCGCGCCGCAGCGTCTCCAAGGCCGCCATGCCGCCGCGCAAGGACAGCTCGGTCTCCAGGTGGTCCCCGCCGCGCGACCAGCGCAGCCGCAGCATCGGCAGTTCCTTCTTGGCGAGAGGCGCGTAGGCGCGGTGGAGCGCTGCCTCTTCGATTGCGGCGAGCGCGATGGCAAGCCGCGCCCCTTGCGCTTCCCGCTGCAGAAACAGCGCCTGGGAAGTCAACGACAGGTCGCAGACGCACGCCTCGCGCCAGGAGGGAATCAAGAGCGCGGTGCCGTCGCGAAAGCGGGTGCCGTGGTAGAGCGCGCGGACCGATTCGTAGAGCGGCGTCGCCGAATCCTCGGGCTCGGGCTGCGGCTCGCTCGCGAAACGCAGATGGCGGGCCTTGATCGAGAGCGCGCGCCGGGCGACCAGCGCCGCCAGAACACCCAGTCCGCCGAGGGCCGCCCAGAGCACCTACTCCTTCTCTGCTCCCGCGCTGATCGCGTCCAGGTCTTTCAGCTTCTCGTCCACCGCGGCCCGCGCGGCGTTCCTGCGGACGACGCAGGCCTGGACGATCTGCTGCGGCGTCTCGCCGGCGATGCCTTTCTCCACTTCCGCGCAGGCGGTCTTGTCCCCGCGGACGAGCGCGCGCTCGAGGGACGCCGCGTAGTCAGAGGTGCTCTGACCGAGGCGTTTCCAGTCGGAGATGAAGCTACTCGTGACTTGGGCGCGCTGGTCGATGACCGTGTCTAGCGCCTCCAGCACCCTGCCCTTCAGCTCCGGGTCGGCGATCTGGTCCGCCGTCGCGCTCAGCGCCGCGTTCGCGGCGTTGGATTGAGCGACGAACCGCGAGACCGACAACGCGATGTCCTCGTACCCGTTGGCGAGCTTTCGATAGCTCGACGACAGCCGCTCGCCATCGGCCTTCGCGGTGCACCCCGGGTGTCCGAGCGCGCCGAGCGTGCGCACCGCATCGCCCACCTCGTCCTGCGCCACCGCGCAGGGGTCGCCGGCGCGGCTTGCCCGCGTCTCGCTCGCGAAGGAGGCGACGGAGGTCAGGTCGCGGCGGCGCTGCGCGCGCCTCTTCAGGGTGATGCCGAGCACGACGCCGGCGGCGGTCAGGAGCAGCACCGAGGTGACGATGCCCACCAAGAGCTTGGTGTGGATGCGGGCCTCAGGCCGCTTGCGCCCGCCGGGCATGTCGACGCGGATTGACGTCTGCCCGCAGCGCAGCACATCCCCGTCGAACAGCTCGACGTCCTCGACCCGTTCGCCGTTGAGCCAGATCCCGTTCGCGGAGCCGAGGTCCTTCACCCGGATTTCGCCGTCGACCGTGCTGATCTCGGCGTGACGCCCGGACATCGAGCCGTCCTTCACCGCGATGTCGCAGCGGTCGGAGCGGCCGATGATGACCACCTCCGCCTTCATCGGATAGGCCTTTTCCTGCCCGTTCGGTGCTTTGACGAGAAAGCTGGCCGTGGCGGCGTCCAAGCGTCGAAGCGTAGAGGCGCTTGAACGGTGGGTCAAGAACGGCGTCCGTTTTGAGCGACGGTCGTGCTTCTCGTGGCGTTCATACAAACGAGAAGGGCGCCATCCTGCGATGGCGCCCTGCGCGCGAAAACGGAGCTGTCGACGGGGCTATTTGCCCTGGTGCATCTGCTGCGTGCTCGACCCTGAGCGCGCCTGCGGAAGCGCATTCTGGGTCTGGCCCTGGGCCGGAGCAGCAGGGGGCGCCGCGTTGGCGGACGGCTGGAGCTTGGGCAGATCGGCCTTGGCGAGCACCTTGCCCGGCGCCTTCGCGCCCTGGTCATCCTGCGACAGCGTCACGCTCTTGCCCTGGTCGAGCGCAGGGAGGTTCTGCGCGAGCACGTACGCGCTGCCGTTCTGGTCGGCGTCGAGCGCACCAACGTCGACCGGAGCGCCGGACGCCGGGGTCAGCCAGAGATGGAAGGTTTGGCCGTTCTCGAGCTTGGCGAGGCCGTAGGCGTTGACCCGCATCCAGGTCTTGCCGCCTGCACCTTCACCCCAGGTCACGGCTGCCCACGCGGTTTCCGGCGCAGGCGTCGCGTCAGCGCCCTTCTTCTTCGAGGAGGTTGCGGCGGCGTCCGCCGGTTGCAGGACGACGGTGGTGCGGCCCGGATCGCGCGCGAGCGCCAGATCCTGCTGCATGCTCCCCACCTGCTTCGTCATGGTCGCCATCTGCTGGTGCGCATCGTCGGCGTCGCGCTGGGCCACGGCCGCCTTCTGCGAGGCGCTGCTCAGGCTGGACGCCAGGTACGCGAGCAGGGCGACGAGCGCAACGACTACGACGACCGCCGGGATGGCTGCACGCCAGGAGCGGTTGGCCTTGCCTTCGGTCAGCCGAGCGAAGGTCGGCTTGGTATCGGTCACGGTTGTGTCCATGCCGAAACCTTCTCCATTACCGACCGGAAATGGAAGGGGTTACGCGTCGTTACGCCGGCGCAGCGCGGGCGCGAGCATCATGCAGAGGCCGAAGTCCGAGTCCTGCCAGGCGTTCGTCTCCGCGGCAATCCTCCGCTCGGGAGGCAGCGCCTGAACGGCAACTTGCGCGCTTGCACGGCGGCGAGCGGCGCGGCGATTCGGATCGGCCTTTCTCGGCATGGCGGGGCCTTCTATCCCACGCCGTCCGCCCCCGCAACGCGGCATTCCGCTGCACCCACGAGCGGCAGCATTTCGTCCGTCGCGAAGGCTCGAATTGCCGCCCGCGGATTCGCCTGCTACTCAGCGCCGACGATGGCGAAAGCAATCAAGGCCGACCTGCGCAAACGCGTGGTCACTTCCCCGCAGAAGACGCTCGACACCTTTCCGAATCCCTCGGCGAAGCGCGATTACGAGATCCGTTTCGAATGCCCGGAATTCACCTGCGTGTGCCCGATGACGGGACAGCCGGACTTCGCCACCATCCGGATCGCCTATGTGCCGGACAAGCTCTGCGTCGAGCTGAAGAGCCTCAAGCTGTACCTGTGGAGCTTTCGCGACGAAGGCGCGTTCCACGAGGCGGTGACGAACCGGAT
>DASXHM010000342.1:0-7581 GCA_036488495.1 Myxococcales bacterium
CGCTTCGAGGGCAAGCTGAAAGACCACAACAAGAACCTCGCCAAGGCGGCGGTGGAGCTGGCGAAGGACTGGCGCACCGATCGGTTCCTGCGCAGGCTCGAGGCGCTTTTGATCGTCGCCGACAAGGAGCGCACGCTGATCCTCTCCGGCACGGGAGACGTGGTCGATCCCGACGAAGGAGTTGCCGCCATCGGCAGCGGCGGACCGTATGCGCAGGCCGCGGCCTCGGCGCTCTTGCAGCATTCCCAGCTCTCCGCCCGGCGCATCGTCGAGGAGTCGCTGCGCATCGCCGGCCGCATCTGCATCTACACCAACGACCAGATTTCAATCGAGGAGCTATGAGCGACGAGGACAAACGGCGAGCTATGAGCGACGAGCACGAAAGCGAGCTATGAAATGACCGGCGGGCAAAATCTCACTCCCCGTGAAATCGTCGGCGAGCTGGACCGCTACATCGTCGGCCAGGCCGCGGCGAAACGCGCGGTGGCCATCGCGCTGCGCAACCGCTGGCGAAGGTTCCGCCTCGCCGCCGAGCTGCGCGACGAGGTGATGCCGAAGAACATCATCCTGGTCGGGCCGACCGGCGTGGGAAAGACCGAGATCGCGCGCAGGCTGGCGAAGCTCGCCGGCGCGCCCTTCGTCAAGGTGGAGGCGTCGAAGTTCACCGAGGTCGGCTACGTCGGCAAGGACGTGGACTCGATGATCCGCGACCTGGTCGAAAACGGCATGCAGCTCGTCCGCGACGAGCGCCGCGCCGAGGTGCAGGAAAAGGCGGAGGAGCTCGCGGAAGACCGGCTGCTCGATCTGTTGCTGCCACGGGGGGCGGAGGCTGACGGTTCCGCCGGCACCCGGGCGGACGCCGCGGGCCGCAGCATTGGGGGCAGCACTCGCGAGAAGCTGCGGGGGATGCTCCGCGCGGGCGGCCTCGATGACCGCACCGTCGAGGTGGAAGTGCAGGAGCACAAGACCCCCACCATGCAGATCTTCGGCTCGCAGGGCATGGAGGAGATGGGGCTCAATCTCCAGGAGATGCTCGGCAACCTGCCGTTCGGCAAGAAGACGAAGAAGCGAAAGCTGACCGTCCCGGAGGCGCGCCGGGCGCTGGCGGCGGAGGAGGGGGACAAGCTCGTCGACAAGGATTCGCTGGTGCGCGATGCGCTGGATCGGGTGCAGTCGAGCGGCATCGTCTTCATCGACGAGATCGACAAAGTGGCGCTTCCCGCCGGGCAGTCGCAGGGGCCGGACGTCTCGCGCGGCGGCGTCCAGCGCGACCTGCTCCCGCTCGTCGAGGGCGCGACCGTCAACACCAAGTACGGTCCGGTCAAGACCGACCACGTGCTCTTCATCGCCGCCGGCGCCTTCCACGTCGCCAAGGTCAGCGATCTCTTGCCGGAGCTGCAGGGGCGCTTCCCCATCCGCGTCGAGCTCGAGGCGCTGACCCAGGCCGACCTGACGCGCATCCTGACCGAGCCGAAGAACGCGCTCACCCGGCAGTACGCGGCGCTGCTCGGCGCCGAAGGCTTGGAGCTGGTCTTCGACGCGAGCGGCATCGAGGAGCTGTCCCGCATCGCCCAGGACATGAACACGCGCTCGCAAAACATCGGCGCGCGCCGGCTGCACACGGTCCTGGAGAAGGTGCTCGAGGACGTCTCGTTCAACGCGCCGGATCAGACCGAACGCTCGGTCCGCGTCGACGCCGCCTACGTCCGCGAAAAGCTCGACCGCGTTCTCAGGGACGAAGACCTGAGCCGCTACATTTTGTAAAGCTGAGGCCGCCACTGCTCGCAAGACACCGCTGCATCGATCGGTTTAGACATGCCGATCGATGCGGCGGCAGAGCGGTCAGCGCGGCCGATCGATGCGGTCGCCCGCGTGGCGCGCGAAACGGCCTTCCTTGCCATGCACCGGATGGTCGCTGGGCCACGGCCAGCCGCCGAACTGGGTGCGCTGGTATTCGCGGATGGTGGAAACAATCTCCGCCTCGGAGTTCATCACGAAAGGTCCGTACTGCACGACCGGCTCCCCGATGGGCCGGCCTTGCAGGAGCAGGATCTCGCTCTCCGCAGCGCCATTTTCAATCGACGCTTCCGCATCCGACTGCAAGATGACGTGGGTCGCCCCGCGAACCTCCGTCGAGGCGATCTTCAGCGACTCGCCGCGGAAGAAGTAGAGGCTGCGGTTCAAGCCGGCCGATGCAGCGGGCAGCGTCCAACGCGCGCCCGGAGCCAGCCGCACCGTCCAGATGGCCACGTCGCTGCGCGGATCGCTCGCCCAAGACTTCGGCGGCGGCGGAAGCGGCTGCGCCTCCCCGAGCTTGCCCGCGACCACCGTGACGGCCACGCCCGGCGCCTCGATGCGCGGAATCTGCTCGCTCCAGAGCATGGTGAAATGCGGCTCCGCCAGCTTGCTCACGCGCGGCAGGTTGAGCCAGATCTGGAACAGCTCGGTCGGGTTCGGCTCGTCCTTCTTGACGAGGGGAAACATCTCCGAGTGCAGGATGCCGCGCCCCGCGGTCAGCCATTGCACGTCGCCATGCCCGTACCGCGCCGCAGCGCCCAACGAATCGGCGTGATCGACGAGCCCGTTGCGGACGATGGTCACCGTCTCGAAGCCGCGGTGCGGGTGATGCGGAAATCCCGGCACCTGCAGCCCGTGATACATGCGAAAACCATCCTTGCCGGCGAAGTCCTGCCCGAGCTCCCGCCCCTCGAGCGTCCCCTGCGGGCCGAACTCGTCATTGCCCGCGGGATATTTGTCGTCATGGTGAACGCAAAACAAAAACGGGTCCTGCGTCTGCCAGCGGAATGGCTCGAGCGGTTCAATCGCAATGATTGGCTTCATAATGCGAATTAGACTCAAAACGCATTCCCGGGATTCGTCGGCCTCACTGCAAGGGGTCGCCGGCGGGGGGCACCCTCGCGCGCCGCTCATGCAAGGCTCGCCCTCCCGGACTGGCGCTGGCTCTCTCTGAGCTGCGGCGCGCCTCGAAATCGCGTCGGCGCAAGGATGCCCCCCGCCGGCTCTCACGCGCTTACCGACATTCGCGGACGCTCCCGAGAGCGCGCGGTCGTGCCTGGCTATGATTTGCCATTCTGGCCCTCGAAGGCTCGCCCCAGAATCGGTCCGCAACCGCATGCGCCTGCCGGTCGCGATTGATCGTGTCGTTACAGCTCGCGCAGCGTGGAGAAGCCGCGACCGCTTCTAGAGCATGCGATTGGCGGTGGCGATCAGGCGGCAGCCGGCGGTGTACAGCACGGCAGAACCGGCAAGGTCAGGCCGCGCGCTCTGTAAAGGGTCAGGGACGGCCGGTCAGCGCGCGAGAGCCGGCGGGGGGCATCCTTGCGCCGACGCGATTTCGAGGCGCGCCGCAGCTCAGAGAGAGCCAGCGCCAGTCCGGGAGGGCGAGCCTTGCATGAGCGGCGCGCGAGGGTGCCCCCCGCCGGCGACCCATTGCAGTCCAGGAATGCGCGCCTGAGCCTCAGCTCTGATTCATGACGCGCTTGCCGACCGCCGCGCCCTGGCCCTGCACGGACACCACGCCCTGCTCGAGCAGCTCGCAGAGAATCCGCGCGGTGTCGAGGCGCTTGAGCCCGCAGATGGCGTACAGATCCTCGAACGACACTTCGCCGTCGATCTGCGCCAGCACGAAGCCTGCGCGCGGGTCGAGGTTCAGCCAGATGATCTCGTCGGGCGGAATGGCGACCCTGGGCCGCGCTTCCATCGAGCCGAGCTTGCTCTCGTACATGAGCGTCAGGTTCTGCTCGCAGATCTCGTGCATCGCCAAGGCATCGCGATCGTTCGGCTTGCGCAGGAGAATCTTGCCGAGCAGCTCGAGCGCGCCGGAGAAGTCATTCAACGCCAAGAGCTCGCGCGCGCCGCGCATCCACACTTCGGTCTCGTCGTCGGTGAGGCCGGCCGCGGGCAGCGTCTCGTCGTGGATGGACCAGGCCGAGCTCACCTCGTCGCCGGCATCTTCGGGTTGCTCGATGGCTTTGGAAGGGCCTTCGTCCCAGGGGCTCGTCGAAGCCCGCGGTGGCGCTTTCGGGCTCTCGCTCGGCGCCTCGAAGAAGGTCGGGTGCGACTCTCCCGGCTTCCGGCCAGGCTCTGCAGGCTTGGGCGGATCCGACGGCAGCTTCGGCAGCCAGGGATGCTCCTGCCCAGGAGCCGCAGCCGGCGCCGGCTTTCCGTCCGCGCCCATGTGCGCGTGGATCCGCTCCAAGGCCGAGCGCAAAAACTCGCGCGCGCGCAGATTGGTCGGCTCGAGCAGGTACGCCTCTTCCCAAGCGCGCACCGCCTCCATCATCCGCCCTTTGCGGTAATGGTCGAGGCCCTCGAGGAGCAAGGCGGAGAACCGGCCGCTGCCTTCGGCTTGCGACATCTAGCGGCTCCCCAGCCCGCGCTCGATGGCGCCGCGGAGCGCCCCGAGCATCCGCTCCAGGCGATCGATGGAGGAGGCCAACGCGTCGCTCTCCTTCTGCGCCACCTGGAGCCGCGCGACCGACAGCGCCGCCTGCGCCCGGGCCAACGGCTCCTGCCCAAGGCCGTTCTGCGCCGCGCGGGTGAGCTTCGGCCAGAGCGCTTCGAACTCCTTGAAGAGCTCCTCGGCGCGGGTCTTGCGGTCCTGGAAGTTCGGGTCCTCTTTCTGACCCAGCATCCACTCTTCGTTGGCCTGCGCGGCGCGGCTGATCTCGTCTTCGGTCAGGCCGGAAGAAGCGGTGACGGTGATGCTCTGCCGCACCCCCGTCTGCACGTCGATGGCGCTGACCGAGACGATGCCGTCGGCGCTGATGTCGAAGACCACGTCGATGTCGACCCCGCCGCGAGGCGCGGCCCGCAGCCCCGTGAGCATGAACTCGCCCAAAAGCTCGTTGTCGGCCGACAGCTCGCTCTCGCCCTGGAGCACGGTGATCTTGGCGGAAGGCTGATCGTCCTTGACGGTGGTGAAGACGTGGTGCGCGCTGGTCGGAACGGTGGTGTTCTTGGGGATGATGCTCTGGAAGAACCCGCCGGCGATCGCGATGCCGAGCGAGTGAGGCGTCACATCGAGAAGCAGCATCTCGGTGCCTTCATGGAGCAGCATCGACCCCTGGATGGCGGCGCCCAGCGCCACCGCTTCGTCAGGGTTCACGTTCTTCGCCGGCTCGCGGCCGAAGAGCGCCTTCACCGCCGCCTGGATCCGCGGCATGCGCGTTTGTCCGCCCACCAAGAGCACGTCGCCGAGCTCGTTCGGCCGCACCTTGGCCTCGCCGAGGACCCGCTCGCACACCTTCATGCAGCGGTCGACCAGATCCTTGGTCATGCTCTCGAGCAGGTCGCGGGTGAGCTGCGTCTGCAAGTGGAGCGGCCCGGATTTCTGGCTGGCGGAGATGAACGGCAGGTTCATCTCCACCGAATTCACCACCGACAGCTCGCATTTCGCCTTCTCGGCGGCGTCGCGCAGGCGCTGCAGCGCCATCTTGTCCTTGCGCAGGTCGATGCCGTTCTTGGCCAGGAACGGGTCGGCGAGCCAATCGATGATCCGCGCGTCGAAGTCCTCGCCGCCCAAGAGCGAGTCGCCGCCGGTCGCCTCCACTTCGAAGACGCCCTTGAACATGTGCAGGACGGTGAAGTCGAAGGTGCCGCCGCCCAGGTCGAAGACCGCGAGCTGCTTCTCGCTCTGCGCGCGCCCGAAGCCGTAGGCGAGCGCGGCTGAGGTGGGCTCGTTGATGATGCGGATGACCTCGAGGCCGGCGATGCGGCCTGCGTCCTTGGTGGCGTTGCGCTGGGCGTCGTTGAAGTAGGCGGGGCAGGTGATGACCGCCTTCGAAACCGGCTGCCCCAAGAAGGCCTCCGCATCGAGGCGCAGCTCGGTCAGCACCATGGCGCTGATCTCCGGCGGCGAATACTGCGCCTCGCCGAGCGCGATGCGGACGTCGTCGTGCGGGCCCTGGACGATGCTGTAGGGCATCCGCGCGAGGGCGTCCTGGAGCGGCTTCGACGACCAGCGCCGCCCCATCAGCCGCTTGACCGCGACCACGGTGCGCTCCGCGTTGGTGACGGCCTGCCGCCGCGCGAGAGCGCCGACGAGTCGTTTTCCATTCCGCGCCATCGCCACCACCGACGGCGTGATGCGGTAGCCGGAGCGATTGGGGATGACGGTGGGCGTGCCGCCTTGCACCGTCGCGACGACGGAGTTGGTGGTGCCGAGGTCGATACCGATGACGAGTTCCGCCACGAGATTAGAGGCCCCTCAAAAGCGCCTTCGCCTCCTTGTGGTCAGGGTGCTTGCCGAGGAGCTGCGAGAGCTCTCCCCGGGCTCGCGCCTTCATGTTCATCTGCACGAAGCAGCGGGCGAGGGTCATGCGGGCGGTCGGGTCGGAAGGGTCGGTTTCGACCGCGCGGCTCGCCCAACTGCTCGCGGCCTGCAGGTCCTTGTTGGCGAGCGCGCAGCGGGAAGCGCCGAGCGCCGCGGCTGCGCTGCGCTCGAGCTGGAAGGCAGTGGCGTAGGCGGCGACTGCCTGCGGGAACTCACCGGCTTCTTCCTTCTCGCCGGCCGCGAACAAGGCGCTCTTCGCCCGCGCGCGCGACTGCTCGCGCTCCACCTCCAAGAGCTTCTGCGCAATCTCCTTGCGATTCGGATCGAGCTCGCGCGCCGTCTTGAGCGCCGCGATGGCCTGGACGCGCGCTCCGTCGGCGGCGAGCACGACGGCGTCTTCGTAGAGCTTGCGAGCGGCGCCGATGCGGGCGAACCCCTTGCTGCGCAGAAGTCGCTCCCGGCGTTCGCGCTCTCTGCGTTCCTCTTCGGCGCGGGACAGCTCGCGGCGCTGCACGGCCGCCTGATCGTTCGCGGACAGCTTCGTCCGGTGCGCTTCGTCGTACGCCGCGCGCGACTCCTCGTCGGAGAGGGTCTGGTAGGCGGTGGCGAGCTTCTGGAACCATTTGGAGAGGAGCTGCCGGTATTCGCCCAGCTCCTTTCCGAACCAGGCATCCGGGTGAAGGCGCTTCGACTTCTCCAGATACGCGCGGCGGATGGAGGCGGAGTCGGCGTCCGCGCCGACCGAGAGCAACTCGTAATGCGAAACGCGCGCGCCACGCGCCTCCAACGCACGGAGCTCCGCCTGCATGTCGGGCGGCAGTTGGATGATGCCTCCGGTGGCGTGCGGCGCTGCGCCCAAGGTCGACAGCTCCCGGCAACGAGCGCGAGATTGCGCCCCCATACGATGGTGAAGCTTACTCTACGTGCAACAGGCGACAAAAACTTCGTCACGCCTGCGCAACCGCCTCCTGCAAGAGCTCGGCTGCCTGGTCGATCTCGCCATCCGACACGGTGAGTGGCGGTGCGAGACGGATGACCCGGTCACCGATGGCATTGACGAGGAGCCCGCGCTCCCGCGCTTTGACTACGACCTTCGGCGCGACGTCCTCCGCGAGGAGCAGCGCGCGCAGGAGTCCCTGACCGCGCTCTCCTGCGACCCTTCGATTCTTCGCAAGCCCGGAGAGGCGTTCGGACAGCCGGGCGCCCGCTCGCTGGACCTGCTCGATCAGGCCCCCTTCGAGCAGCTCCATCACCGCGCAGGCGGCGGCGGTGGCGAGCGGGTTTCC
>DASXHM010000291.1:0-6723 GCA_036488495.1 Myxococcales bacterium
CAAGGTGACGGTCTTCACCGGCTCGCACTCGCACGGCCAGGGCCACGAGACGACCTTCGCGCAAGTCGCCGCCGACGAATTGCAGGTGCCGATGGCGGACGTGGAGATCGTCCACGGCGACACCGGCCAGGTGCCCTTCGGAATGGGCAGCTACGGCAGCAGAAGCGGCCCGGTGGGAACGGCGGCCATCTACATGAGCGCGCAGAAGATCAAGGAGAAGGCAAAGAAGATCGCCGCGCACCTGCTCGAAGCCAACGAGGCCGACGTCGTCTATGAAAGCGGCAAGTTCGCCGTCAAAGGCGCGCCCTCGAAGTTCAAGACCTTCGGCGACGTGGCGCTGATGGCGTACCTCGCCCACAACATGCCCAAGGGATTGGAACCTGGCCTCGAGGCATTGAGCTTCTTCGACCCGGGCAACTTCGTCTTCCCCTTCGGAACCCACATCTGCGTGGTCGAAGTCACCAAGGAAACCGGCCAGGTGAAGATCGTCCGCTACCTCGCGGTGGACGATCTCGGCCGCGTCATCAATCCGATGGTGGTGGACGGAATGGTGCACGGCGGAATCGCCCAGGGCGTCTCGCAGGCGTTGTGGGAGCACGCCGAGTACGACGAGAACGCGCAGCTCTTGACCGGCTCGTTCATGAACTACGCCATGCCCCACGCGGACGATCTGCCGCGGTTGGAAGTGGCTCGCACCGAAACGCCGTCTCCGGTGAATCCGCTCGGCATCAAGGGCGCAGGCGAGACCGGCACCATCGCCTCCACCGCCGCCTGCGCGAACGCGGTGATGGACGCGCTCTCGCCGTTCGGCATCAAGCACCTCGACATGCCGCTCACCCCAGGCCGCATCTGGGAAGCAGTCCGCAAGGGAGCCTGACCCATGTACGCATCGCCATTCGAATACCACGCGCCCTCGACGCTCGCGGAGGCGCTGCAGCTCCTCGACAAGCACAAGGACGAGGCGAAGGTCTTGACCGGCGGGCAGAGCCTGGTGCCGCTGATGAAGCTGCGGCTGGCGGCGCCCTCGACCATCATCGACTTGCGCAAGGTGCCGGGGTTGACGGGCGTGATGGAAGACGGCGCGACGCTGCGGATCGGCGCACTCACCACCCACGGCGCAATCGCGGCTGATGCGACGGTGAAGAAGAAGCTGCCCATGGTCGCGGAAGCGGCGCTGCTCATCGGCGACACCCAGGTGCGCAACGCGGGAACCATCGGTGGCAGCCTCGCGCACGCGGACCCGTCGGCAGACTGGCCGGCGGTGATGACGGCTTTGGACGCGAGCATCGTGGTCGCGGGCTCGTCCGGCATCGCGGCGGCAAAGGCGGTCAAGATCGCCGACTTCATCACCGGCCCGCTTTCGACCGTGCTCGGCCCGGGCGACATCGTCACCACCATCGTCGTGCCGATGCCTCCCGCGCGGACCGCAGGCGCCTACGAGAAGTTGCCACACCCCGCGTCGCGCTTCGCCATCGTCGGCGTGGCGGCGGAGGTGTCCTTGGCAGCGGACGGGACGGTGGCGTGGTCGCGCATCGGCATCACCGGCCTCGCCTCGAAGGTGTATCGGGCGACCGGCGTGGAGCAGGCGCTGCAGGGGAAGAAGGCGGCAGAAGTGGCCAAGACGGCGGCAGCGCGGGCAGCCGAGGGCATCGAGCTCCGCGACGACCCGACCGGCAGCGCGGCGTATCGCTCGCACCTGGCCGCCGTCTACACGGAGCGCGCGGTGCTGCGAGCCGCAGAGCGCGCCGCGAAGCGGTAGGTCGAAAAAGCCGCCGCTGCGCAGCGCTCCGGCGAACGCGGCGCGGCCCGAACAGAGCCGCGCCGCGAACTACGAGCTAGTCGTCGTTGTCGCCCGGGGTTACCCGCGAAATGCGGGTGTCCCAGTTGCCGAGCGGCGCGCGGGTGTTGCTGCAGGTCCCGAGCGGAGCGGCCTTGTACTCGGTGAAGGTGCAGGTCTGGCCGATGTACTCGGAGGCGATCCAGACCGAGCTGCCGTCGGCGGCGGCTGCGCCGTAGTCACCCCAGCGAGGGCGAGCGCTGAACGGCTGGTATCCGGAGAATCCGTCCTGCGGACCGAGGCCTTCCGCGGCGACGTGGAGGGCGCCCGCTCCGGCCCGCGAGTCGAGCCCGACGAAGCCTGCGCTCGGGAAGTGGTCGGTGCCCACCAGCGTGAACGCCATCACGCCGCGTCCTTCGCGCGTGACCGCGATCGCCGGGTAGGTCACGTTGTTGTTCGCCACCGCGATGGTGCCTTGGGTGGAGACGGTGCCCTTGGCCGGATCGATGACGAAGAAGGCGATGCCCGCCTTGACCGCTCCGTTGACGGTGACCGCGGTGTCGAGCGCGCCCCAGAGCAGGTTCTTCGCCAACGCCACCTGCTGCATGCGCGAGTCGTTGCTGTCGAGCGGCGATTCGGGATCGTTTCGGGTCGCGGTCGCGCCGATCTGCACCCGGCAGACGGGATCGGCGATGCAATCGCGCAAGGGCAGGTTCGCGCCAACTTTCTGATTCGAGCGCGGCGGAACGCCGTACTGATCCACCGTCACGTTGCTCGTGCTCAGCGCGATCGCCGGCGTCGAGTTGAGCGAGCGCGTGTTGGTCAACGACCAGACCACCACGTTCGTGGAGGTGCCGTCGTCGCTGAACACCGCGTCCGAGCTGAGCAGGAACTCGGTGCCGTGCCCCTTGCCAGAGAACGACGCGTCGGCCGACTGCGCCGGCCAGACGGTGAAGCCGACCACCGGCGAGTCCGCGTCGTCGCCGGTGTTGAAGAGCACCGCGTTGGGGTTGGCCGCGCCCGCCGCCAGCGCCGCCTTGGAGATGGCGTAGATCTGGGCGCCGTGGAAGAACGGCCCGGCCAGGTCGAACTCGTTGGTGGTGAGGAAGATGCCGTTCTCGTCGGCGCCGATGTGCGGGTAGTCGCCGAGGCACGGGCCGGGCGTGAAGGGACCGTTGCGCGGGCCCTGGACGCAGCCGTGGTTCGGCGTGCCGGCGCTGCCGTCGTTCTGCACCGCGAGGTGGAAGATGGTCCAGGTGCCGGTGGGATTGGCGGTGTCGCTGACGGCGATGTCGAGGTGGTTCGCGCCGCTCAAGCCCTGCGTGAGCGGGTTCGCGCGGTCGAGCGTCAGGACCACGTGGAAGAAGCGCTTCAGCGCCTGGTCGTAGTAGCAGGACGGGTCGGTGATGGACGGGCCGAAGGTGAGCGGGTTGGCGGCGCGATTGATGGCCGGCGCGTACCCGTAGAAGGTGTTGAGATCGACCGGGCCGACCACCAGGGTGCCGGTGGTGTCGAAGATCTTCATCACGTCGTTGGCGCTCTCGACGATGAAGCCGTTGCCGGCGCAAAGGCCCTGGTCGGGCGGCTCGACCGAGAACTGGTTGCCGTTGTTGGAGAAGCGCTGGTCGAAGAAGTTCACGCCGTCGAAGCTCTGCGCGAGCTGCGGGTTCGCGACTGCGCGGCGCGAGTCGCGTCCGTCCCGGCCATGGCCTGAAGCGGTGGCGATGCTGCGGTTGACGAGCGCGCGGACGCTGTTCGGCGCCGCGTCGGGATCGCCGTTGTCCGCACCGCTGCCGAAGAGGACCAGGTCGTCGTCGTCCTCGTCGGCGAACGCCTGATCGATCTCGTTGTCGGCGATGGATGCACCGCCGATGACGGAGGTCTGCGGCGAGCTGGACCCGCCTTTCGTCAATTGAACCGTGCTGGATGCGCGAGCGGGGCCGGCCGCAAGCGCCAGACCTGCGATGACAGCAGCTACCAATGACTTCATGAAGTGCTCCCCGGTTGCTCCACCAACAGCCAGCGAGTGGGATGCTCGCCAGGAGTGGAGAAGAGCAGGCAATAAGCCGGTGAATCGAAGAGATCAATGCGGGCGGAATGTTTCATTCCACTGAGCCGGCAAAATTCCGTACCGGTTCCGGTCACGCGCTCTCGTCGGGGCGAAGGCGCGCGAAGGAGGCGAAGATCAGCAGGTCGTAGATCGACTTCAGGGCGCCGCCGATGATCAAGGGCCAGCCGAAGCTGGTCCGCTCGAGCAGCGCGCCGGCGAGCACTGGCGAGATGGCGGAGGCGAGCGCCCGCGGCACGTTGGTGACGCTGGAGGCGGCGGCGCGCTCCTCGCGCGGGACCATCGCCATCACGTAAGCCTGCCGCGCCGGCACGTCCATCGACGACATGGTCGAGCGCAGGACGAGGCAGGCGATGGCGAGCGGCGCAGTCGGCATCACCCCGGCCAGCATCAACAAAGCATTGGAAGGCAAATGGGTGAAGACCATGGTCCGCACATGGCCGATGCGCGCGGCCAGGCGCGAGGAAGCGAACTGCGAGGCGCCGTTGCAGATGCCGGCGACGAAGAAGAACGCCCCTGCCTGTTCGACGGAGAGCCCGAACCGCTGCGACAGCCAGAGCGCGAGCAGCGCCTGCACCACGAAGCCGCCCCCGAACGAGTCGATGCAGAAGATGGCCGCGAGCCGGAAGACGATGCTGCGGGAGGTCGCGAGCGGCTGGGTTGCGGTGGCCACTTCCACCTCGGCGTTCGGAGAGAGCCGCCGATAGATGGCGGCGGCGATCAGCGCGACCACCGCGTACAAGACGAAGCCAGCGCGGGGCGGGATGGCGGCGACGAGCGCCCCGAGCGCGCCCGCGAAGGAGCCGAGCACGTTGTACCAAGCGAACGCGAGGGTCCGGTCGCGCGGCGCGATCGATTCCGACAGCACCGCCTGCTCCGTCGGCAAGAACAGTGTCACATCGCCCGCGGAGGGGTTGATGGTGCCGACGAAGGCGACGAGGAGGATGGGCCAGAAACCGCGCAAGCCGGCAAAGCCGATGCCGGTGGCGAACATCAACGCCGCAGCCCCGAGCAAGACCGCGCGCCGCCGCAGCCGGTGGCCGAGGAGGCCGATGCCCAAGGTGAGCGCCGCCGATCCCAGGAGCGTCGAAGTAACGATGATGCCGACTTCCAGCGCCGAGAATCCGAGCTTGCCGAGGTAGCTCGCGAGAAACACCGAGACCAGGCCGTCGGCAAAGCCGCGCAGGGCGCGCGTGGCAAGGAGAGCCCGCGCGTCGGCGGTGGCGCTGGCAGGGAGAAGCCTCATCCGGCGCTCGCGCGGGCTGCCCTCATGACGCCATCTCTCGCGGGCCGGTGATGGCCGTGGTCCGCCGCGCGTTCATAACGCCGTCCGCGCTTCGTCGACGGCCGCCGCGAGAAGCGCGATGTCTTCCGCCGTCGAATACACCTGCACGCTCGCCCGAACTGTTCCGGAAACGCCCAGCCTGCGCATCAGCGGCTGCGCGCAGTGGTGTCCCGCTCGAACGCAGATGGCCCGCGTGTCCAAGAACGACGCCAAATCGTGCGGATGCACTTTCGTGAGCTCGAAGCTGACCACCGACTCGCGCTCGGAGGCGGCCGCGTGGACGCGAACACCCTTCAACTGCGACAGCGCGCGCACCGCTGCCGACGACAGCTCGCGCGCGTGCGCGCCCACCGCATCCATTCCCAGCGCCTCGAGGTACTCGATGGCGGCGCGCAGTCCGACCGCGTCGGCGAGCGCCTGCGTTCCCGCCTCGAGCTTGTGCGGCAAGTCGAGCCAAGTCTGCGAGAATGCGTCGCGGACCATTCCGCCGCCGACCAGCAGCGGTTCGGTCTCCTCCAGCCGCTCCCGCTTTCCCCAGAGCACGCCGATACCGGACGGACCCAAGAGCTTGTGCCCGGAGAAGGCGAGAAAATCGCAGTCGAGATCTTGCACGGAGATGCGCTGGTGCGGGACCGACTGAGCGGCGTCGACGACGACCGCCGCCCCGACCGCGCGGGCAGCGCGCACGAGCTCGCGCACCGGCAAGGAAACGCCGAGCACATTGGAGATGTGCGCGACCGCGACGACTTTCGTGCGCGGGCTCAATTCGTATGGCTGGAGCCGGCCGTCCGCATCGACGGGAAGGACCCGGAAGGTCGCTCCGGTGGCGCCGGCAATTCGTTGCCACGGCAAATAATTGGAATGGTGCTCCAGCTCGGTGACGACCACCTCGTCGCCGGGCCGGAGCCGCGCCATCGCCCAGCCGGAGGCAACCAGGTTCAAGGCCTCGGTGGTGCCGCGGGTGAAGATCACCTCCGCCGAGGACTGAGCTCCGATGAACCGCCCCACCGCCTCCCGCGCGGCCTCCAACTCCGCGCTCGCCTCTTCACCCAAGCGGTACACGCCCCGGTGCGCATTGGAATTGGAATGCTCGTAGAAAGCGCGCATCGCGTCCAAGACCTGCCGCGGCTTTTGCGCGGTGGCGGCGCTGTCCAGGTAGACCAGCCGCCGGCCATCCAGCCTGCGCGACAGGATGGGAAAGTCCGCGCGGCCAAAAGCGCTCACCGGGCTGCCTCGAGCGCACCCTGCGCCACCTGCAACGGCAAGAGCGCGCACCCGACTCGCCCCGGGCGCAATTCGGTTTCCAGCGCCTGCAGGAGCCGCTCACGCGGCAGCGCGCGGGCCTCGGCGACAGTCATCCCCGAGAGGAGCTCGCTCAAGATCGAAGCGGAGGCGATCGAGACCATGCAGGCCTCCGCGTGGAAGCGGACTTGCGCGATGCGGCCTTCGGCGAGCTTGAGCTGCATGCGCAGGCGGTCGCCGCAGAGGGGATTGGTGCCTTCGTGCGCGGCGTCGGCGTCGTCGAGCGTGCCTTGATTGCGGGGGTGCTTCGCGTGCTCGGCAATCTTCTCGCCGTACAGGCTCATTCGAGCT
>DASXHM010000322.1:0-10219 GCA_036488495.1 Myxococcales bacterium
AGCCCGCGCACGTCCTTGACCACGAACACGGTCAGCCCCGCGTCGGTGGCGGCGCCGAAGCCGAGGTTCACGTCCTTCTTGACGATCAGCGCCTGCTTCTCCTCGTCCATGATGGCGTTCAGCTCCGGATACCTGGCGAAGCCGCGCAAGAGAGCTTTGGCGATGAAGGGCAGGTAGCTCAGCTTGGCGTCGCCCCGCTTGGAGAGCTCGCTGTTGATCCGCTCGCGCATCGCGGTGAGCGCCGCGGTGTCGCACTCTTCGACGAAGGTGAAGGGCACGACGTAGCTGTGGCTCTGCACCATGCTCTTCGCGATGCTCTTGCGCAGGCCGCGCAAGGGGCGCACCTCGTCCTGCGCCAGGGCTTCCGGCGCCGCGGGCTTCGCTGCGGCGGGCGCGCTCTTCTTCTGCTCGGTGTGGGCGACGACGTCGGCCTTCATCACCCTGCCCTGCGGCCCCGACCCTTGAAGCTGGCTGAGATCGACGCCGAGCTCGCGCGCCATCCGGCGGGTGACCGGCGTCGCCAGGACCTTCCGGCCGTCGGCGTGCCCGTTTGTTTGCTGGCTATCTGAAGACTGGCTCTGCGTCGCACTGACTTGTGCGGTTCCCGCCTGCGGCTCCGGGACCGAGGCGGTCTGCAGCGGAGCGGGCTGACCTGCGTGCGATGCAGGCAAGCTGGGCGCGGCTTGCGCAGGGGCGCCGCTCGACGGCCCGCCACGCCCGCCACTTGCTTGTGCCCCACTCGATGCCGCCTGCGCGCCGCTCGCCTGACCCGACGCGCCTTCCACCTCCAGCACCACCAGCGTGCCGTGGACCTTGGCAACCTCGCCCTCCTTGCCGACGGTGCGGATGACCTTCCCGCGCCGCGGAGAGGGAATGGTCACCGTCGCTTTGTCGGTCATCACCTCGACGAGCGGCTGGTCCTCTACGATGTCGTCGCCGGCCTTGACCAGCCACTTGACGATCTCGCCTTCGACCACGCCTTCGCCGATGTCGGGCAGCTTGAACTCGAACTGTGCCATGGCCTACTCCTCAGGCTTCGAACGCCGCCAGATCGCGCAGCGACTTGAGTACGCGCGGGGCGAGCGGCAGATAATCGTTTTCCAGCGTGTACGGGAAAGGAACGTCGTAGCCGGTGATGCGGGCGATGGGCGCTTCCAAGGAAGTGAAGCACCGCTCCTGCACGAGCGCGCTGATCTCGGCGGCGAAGCCTGCGGTGCGGGGCGCTTCCTGCACGATGGCGCACCGGCCGGTCTTCTTGACGCTCTTGACGATGGCCTCGATGTCGAGCGGCCACAGCGTCCGCGGGTCGATCAGCTCCACGTCCAGCTCGGGCGCTTGCGCCACCGCCTGTTCCGCTTCGTGCAGCATGGCGCCCCAGGCGATGACGGTCATGTGCTTGCCTTTGCGGACGATGCGCGCCTCTCCCAACGGAATGGTGTAGTCGCCCTCGGGCACTTCGCCGCGCGCCGCCCGGTAGACGCGTTTCGGCTCCATGAAGATGACCGGATCGTCCTGGCGGATGGCGCTGAGCAAGAGCCCCTTCGCGTCGTACGGATTGGAAGGGCAGACGACCTGCAGGCCCGGCGTGTGGATGAAGAGCGCCTCGGGCGATTGCGAATGGTAATGGCCGCCTTTGATGCCGCCGCCGACCGGCGTGCGGATGACCACCGGCGCCGCGTACTGGCCGCCGCTGCGGTAGCGGATCTTCGCCAGCTCGTTCACGATCTGGTCGAAGGCCGGGAAGATGAAGTCGCTGAACTGGATCTCCGGCACCGGCCGCAGCCCGTACAGCGCCATGCCGATGGCCGCGCCGATGATTCCCGCCTCGGCGAGCGGCGTGTCGATGACCCGGTCGGCGCCGAATTCCTCGATCAGGCCCAGGGTGGCGCGAAAGACGCCGCCGAACTTCCCCACGTCCTCGCCCAGGACGACCACGCGCGGATCGCGCCGCATCTCGAGACGCAGCGCATCGTTGACGGCTTGGATGATGTTGTAGACCGGCATCGTTTAGTTCGCGACCCAGCGCTGGATGAAGAACTCGCCGGCCTTGTAGCTCGAGCGCACGAGCGGCCCGGCGGCGACGAACTTGAACCCGAGCTCGAGCCCTTCGCGCTCGTACTCGGCGAACTGCTCCGGCTCGACGAACTGCTCGACCGCCAGGTGCTTCTCCGAGGGCCGCAGGTATTGTCCGACGGTGAGGATGTCGCAGTCGACCGCGCGCAGATCGCGCATCGCCTGCGACACTTCGGCGGGCTCTTCGCCCACTCCCACCATCAGGCTGCTCTTCGTGCGCATCCCGCGCGACTTGTAGTACGCGAGCACGTCCAACGACTGCCGGTAGGACGCGCGCCGGTCGCGCACTTTCGGGGTCAGCCGTTCCACCGTCTCGAGGTTGTGGGCGGCGACCGTCGGGCCGGCATCGGCGATCATGTCCAGGGCCGCGCGCGAGCCTTGGAAGTCGGGCGTCAGCACTTCCACCAGCGTCTTCGGGGCGGCCCGACGCAGCTCGACGATGGCCTGGGCGAAGTGCGACGCGCCCCCATCCGATAATTCATCGCGGTTGACGCTGGTGACGACCAGGTAGTCGAGCCCCAGGCGGCCGACCGCCTCCGCGAGGTGGCGCGGCTCCAGCGGATCCAGCGGTTCGGGCATGCCGCTTTCGACGTCGCAGAAGCGGCACCCGCGGGTGCAGGTCTTGCCCATCAGCATGACGGTGGCGGTTCCGGAGCCCCAGCATTCGCCGACGTTGGGGCAGCTCGCCTCTTCGCAGACGGTGTGGAGCTTGAGCTCGCGCAGCGTCTGTTTGACGAGCTCGTACCGGCCGCCGCCGGGCATCCGCACTTTCAGCCATGCAGGCTTCGGCTCGCGGGCGCGCGCGCCGAGCTTCACCAGTGCCATCGCGCCGGGCGGTATAGCCGAAAGACGGCGGCTGCGCGAGTGAACTACGCCCAGCCGTTCAACACCGCGCCGATGACCGCCCGGGCGACGCGCTCCGCTAGGCCGGCGCGCTCCGGCGGTTCGAGCCGGACGAGCGCGAGCGAGGGTTCGAGCGGCACGTCAGAGGCAGACGTGGCGAAGCCGCATGTCCGCGGTGCGTCGAGGGTGCTCGTGGCCATCTGCCCTGTGAGCGCGACGCCGAGCGTCAGAACACCTGCCAGAAACGCGCGGCGGAAGGATTTGCTCTCGTCCATGTTCGACCCCTCGGCGTTCTGTTGAACAGCGAAGTCGCGACTTGCTTCCCGAGGTGACCTTGGGCGTGAGTTGGTTTCACAAATGCAGCGGCTTGCCGCGCACCCCGAGGGCCGCTTCGGTGAGCGCCTCCGACAGCGTCGGGTGGGGGCGCATGACGTGCAGCATCTCCTCGCTGGTCGTCTCCAGCCGCAAGAGCGAGCACGCGTCGCTGATCAGCTCGGTGGCGCGGGGGCCGACGATGTGAACGCCCAGGACCTCGTCGTATTTCTCTTCCGCCACGATCTTCACCAGGCCCTCCGGCTCGCCGAGGATGCGCGCCTTGCCGTTGGCGGAGAACGGGAAGGTGCCGATCTTCACTTTGTAGCCGCGCGCCTTGGCGGCCTTTTCGGAGAGCCCGACCGAAGCCACTTCCGGATCGCTGTAGGTCGCGCCCGGGACCAGATCGTAGTTCACCGGGTGCGGATTCTTGCCGGCGATGCGGTCCGCCACGAACTCGCCCTCCACGAAGGCGAGGTGCGCGAGCTGCGGGTGCGGCCGGCCGGGAAGCGCGACGATGTCGCCGATGGCGGACAGCCAGGATTCGCCGGTCAAGAGCGTGGTCGGATCGGCGTGGACGAATCCGCGCTCGACCTTCACCTTGGGAAATTTCTCCAAGTTCAGGTTCTCGCTCACCGGCCGGCGGCCCACCGCGCAGAGGAACAGATCCGCCTCGATGACCTGGGTGCCGTTCGCGGTCTCGACGGTTGCCTTCACGTTCTCGCTGCCGGCCTCGACCTTGGTCAGCTTGGCGCCGGTGTGGAACTTGATGCCGCGGCGGCGGATCGATTTTTCGAACTCG
Source organism: Myxococcales bacterium (assembly GCA_036488495.1). GTDB lineage: Bacteria > Myxococcota > Myxococcia > Myxococcales > 40CM-4-68-19 > 40CM-4-68-19. The sequence continues at coordinate 4,031 of DASXHM010000322.1, forward strand.
CTGGAGATGTCGTCGTCTTCGAGCGGCAACAGGTGGGGCAGCATCTCCACCACGGTCACTTCGCTGCCGAAGCGCGCGTACGCGCTCGCGAACTCCATGCCCACCGCGCCTGCGCCGAGGACGATCATCCGCTTCGGCACCTGCGCATTCTCGAGCAATTCGTCGCTGGTCATCACCCGCGGGCCAACGGTGATGCCGGGAATGAGGCGTGGCGCGCTGCCGGTCGCGAGCACGATGTGCTTCGCTTCGATGACCTGTTCCTTGCCGTCTGCGCCCGTCACCGAAACCTTGCCGGGGCCGGCGATGCGGCCGTGGCCGTGGATGCGGTCGACCTTGTTCTTGCGGAAGAGGAACTCGACGCCCTTCGACGACTTGGAGACGACGTCGTCCTTGAACTTGTTGACGCCCGTCATGTCGATCTCGACGCCGCTCGTCTTCACCCCGATGGCCGCGCCGTGCTTCGCCTCGCCGAACACGTCTGCCGAGTGGAGGATGGCCTTGGTCGGGATGCAGCCGCGCAAGGTGCAGGTTCCGCCCACCCGCGGGTCCTTCTCGATCACCACCGTCTTCAGGCCATTCTGGCCCGCGCGGATGGCGCAGACGTAACCGCCGGGTCCCGCGCCGATGATCGCGAGGTCGTAAGTCGCCACGTTCTCTCCCTTGAAAAGAGGCCGCGGGTTGCTAGCGCCCAGGCCCCGCCGTGTCAACCGCGGCGCACGCGACGCTCCGCCGTCTCAACCGCCGCTCCGCCGTGTCAACCGCGGCGCGCACCAAGGCCCGCCTGCTCGCGCAGGATCTGCGAGAAGCCGCCCCAGTCCCAGTCGCCGCGGCCTTGGGCGAGCGAGGCGATGAGGTGGTTCTTGATCAGGTCCCCGAGCGGCAGCGGCACCTCCAGTTCCTTGGCGGCCGGCCAGCGCGAGCGACACGTCCTTGAGCCCCAGCGGCATCGCGAACCCGGGCGTGAACTGAGCGTGCGCGATGCGGGTCGCGTACCCGGTCGGAATGGGCGCGCTGCCGAAGATGATCTTGGTCAGCGCCTCGGCGACGAGCGCCGGACGACGACGAAGAGCTTCTTCTGCGCAGCCGCGTCCGGCCTGCCGAAGACCGGCGCTGCGACGAACCTCTGCCCTCGTTCTTCGTGCCCCGCCCGCAACTTGCGGCAGAGCGCGACCGAGATGGTGCTCATCGAGCAGTGGATCGGTTCCAGACGCGCACCTCGTGCCCTGCCGCTTTGAGGTTCGCGCGATGGGCGCTCCCATCTTGCCAAGCCCGATGAAACCAACCCGCATGTGGTCCTCGCTCGCACCGTGAAAATTGACTGGGAGGCAGAAGTTACGCATTTGTCGTTCGCCGATGCTCGACGTCGACTCGCCAAGTCTCGAAACGCCGGATTCCGTCAGCCCGGTGGGGAAGGTGGGCTCGCCTCCTCAACCGCCGACCGTGCTCGTCGTCGACGACGACAAGCCCGTGCGCGACGTGCTCTCCGCAGTGCTCCGGGAGGAGGGGTACGGCGTCCGGCAGGCGGAAAGCGCCGACGCCGCTCTCGAGCTCCTCCGCGGCGAAGACCTTCCGCTCATCCTCTGCGACATGAAGATGCCCGAGCACGACGGGCTCTGGCTCCTCGACGAGGTGGTGCGCCGCCATCCCAACGCGGCGGTGGTGATGCTGACCGGGTTCGGCGACACCGAGAGCGCGGTCGAGTGCTTGAAGCGCGGCGCCGCGGACTACTTGCTCAAGCCTCCGCGGGTGACCGAGCTCGTCCGCGCCATCGAGCGCGCCTGGAGCCGGAGCAAGCTGTCTGCCGCCCGATCGCGGTATCACCAGGGGCTCGCGCGCCGCGTGCGGGAGCGGACCGCCGAGCTGTCCTCGGCGCTGCAGGGAATTGCCCAGGCCTACGGCAGCACGCTCTCCGCTTTGGTCCACGCGCTGGACGCCCGCGAGCACGAGACCAGCGACCACTCGCAGCGCGTGCTCCGTTACACGGTCGCCATCGCGCGCAAGATGGGCATCGCCGAGGCGCAGATCGAAGACATCGGCAGAGGCGCCCTGCTGCACGACATCGGCAAGATCGGCGTTCCCGACAGCATCCTGCTCAAGCCCGGGCCTTTGACGGCCGCAGAATGGGTGGAGATGCGGCGCCATCCGGACGTCGGCTATCGCATCCTCGAGAGCATCGAGTTCTTGCGGCCGGCGGCGCAGATCGTGCTCGCGCACCAGGAGCGGTTCGACGGCGGCGGATATCCGCGCAAGTTGAAGGGCGAGGACATTCCGCTCGGGGCCCGGGTGTTCATGATCGCCGACACGCTCGACGCCATGACCAGCGATCGCCCGTACCGCAAGGCGGCGAGCTTCGGCGCGGCGCGGGCGGAGATCGCGCGCTGCGCAGGGACGCAGTTCGACCCGCAGTGCGTGAAGGCGTTCGCTGAGCTGCCTGACGACGAGCTGATCGCGCTGCGCGAAAAGCGGCCGTTCTGAGCCTCTTCGGGCTTCCCTGAAGCCTTCGGGCGGAACGGCTTGCCGCTAGCCTTCGGCGCGCGCTAGACCAAAGGCGCATGCAGCTTTCGCTGACGTCCCGGGCCGCAGAGGCCGCAATCGCCCGCGCGCGGGATGCGGAAGTGGAAGGCTGGCTCCTGCGCATCGCGGTCGTCGCGGGCGGCTGCAACGGCCTCACCTACGAGCTGTTCTTCGTGCCGGAAGCAGGTCCCGAAGACGCGGTCGTCGAGGCATCGGGGTTGCGCGTCGCCGTCGACCGCGCATCGCAAAAGCTGCTCGACGGCACCGTCATCGACCTGCCCAAGGGGCAGAGCTTCCACTTCCAGAACCCGCGCGCGCGCAAGACCTGCTCCTGCGGCGCGAGCTTCGAGGTCTAGATGCCGAAACTGCTCCGCACCGGCGCGACGCTGTTGACCGTGGCTGTCCTCACCTGCCTGGTCGGGTTCGTCCACGCGCGCGTCTCCGGCGGCCCCGCGGAAGCGGCGCGGCCGTGGATGTACGGGCTCCTCGTCTGCTTCGGACTGATGGCGCTCGCCGCCGCGTACATGGCGCTGGTCGGCGCGTACCACACGGTGCTGGCGCTGTTCGGTTGGGACGGCGGCCCGGGCATCTTGCGGAAGAACCCGCACTACATTCCGGGCAGCGACGAACCGCGCGCGGACGGCACCCGCCTCGACTAAACCTCGTCGTCCTTCGAGAGCGCGGCCAGGAGCAATTCGCGGCGGGCCTGCACCAGCTTCGCCCCCGCGCCGAGCGTCGCGAGATAGACCACCGCCATCGCCAGAAGCACGCCGAGATACACCGGCAGAAGCGGGAGTCCCACCGCCATTGCCATCGCGTAGGGCGCCCACACCGCCAAGGCCAGCACTCCCAACGCCAACAGGCGCGCGCCGACCGGGGCAGCGCCGCGCACGCGTCGCAGCCGCATGCCCCGCACCGGGCTCGGCGCAACCGCGCTCACCGCGTTGCCCATGGCTGCCAGGAGCGGAAAAGTCGCCGCGTGGGCGACGAAGCCCAGCACGATCTGCGAGGGCCGGAGCCCGCCGCCCCACGCCGTCACCGCCGTGAGCAGCGCGAGGATGGCGAGCGAGAAGAAGTACGCGACGGCGTTCTTCGCGGCGAGCACCTCGCGCAGGCTCAAGGGCCAGAGAAACAGCGCCCGTGCTGCCGTCGCATCCCGACCGAACGCATTGGTCGCGAGATCGAGGACGGAGAGGTGCGCATACACCGCTGCGACGAGCAGCGGCTGCGGCCCGGCGAAGACCGTCTTCACCAAGAGCACGTAGGCCACCGGCACCAGCACGAGTTGCAGCCAGCCAGCCCGCAGCGCGGTCTTCGCTTCCTTCTCGAACCACGCCGAGAACGTCGAGGGCACGAGTGGCAGCGACCAGCCGGCGCGGCGCACCGACCGAGACGAAGCCTGCACCTCCTCGGGCGCCCTTCGCACGTCGCGCGAAGCGAGGGCGTGGGCGAGGAGCGCGAAGACGAGGCCGGTGCCCGCGAGCGGCACCGCATAGCCGAGCTTGCCGAGCGCGAGCTGCGCCGCCCAGCCCGGTGGCGAAAAACGCATCGCCAGCGACGCGCTGTCCGCGAACAGCCCGGTCAGCCGCTCGTTGAGGACGGCGTCCCGGCTCGACACCTGCACGCCGCCGATGCCGAGCACGAACAAGAGCGCCGGAAAGGCCCGGCGGAGGAGGGGCCGCGACTCGAGCGCAGTGCCGGCCGCCGCGAAAAAGAAGAGCAGCCCCCCGGTGGTGAAGACGGCGAAAGCGGAGGCGGCGCAGAGTGCGAAGGCGGACGGCCCACCCGGCATCCGCGAGATGCCCACCGCCATCACCACGAGGACCGGATAGACGAGGAGCCAGGTCGGCTCGAGAAACGCCGCGACGAAGTTCACCGCCGACAAGAGCGCGGGACGCACCGGATAGATGCGAAAGCGCCGGAGCTCGAAGAGCCGCGACGGCTGCGCCACCGACAGAAGCGCAATCCACACCCGGCCGAGAAGCGCGATGAACAGCCAGCCTGCGAACACGGCCACAGGTCCACCGGCTCGACGGAGCGCCCGCGGATGCGTCCCGAGCGCGTGGGCCAACTGCGCGACGAGCAGGCAGATGCCGGCGCAGACCGCGGCGCCGGTCAGGAGCCCCGCGAACTGCAGCCAGAGCCGCGCTTTCCCGGTGCGCCGCCACCAGAGCTTCGCTCGCGCCTCGAGCAGCGCCGCGATCATGGCAAGAACGAGAGCCCGCGCGCGGTCGCCCTACCCTCGCCCACCAGCCTGACGAATGCATCGGTCAGGTTCGTGGCTGCAGGGACCGCGCGCACCACTTCGCCGAGGCTTCCTTGTGCGACGAGCCGGCCGCGGTGGATGACGCCGACCGTGTCGCAGAGCCGCTCGACCACTTCCAGCACGTGCGAGGTGATGAAGACCGTCAGCCGGCGGCGCTCGACGAGACCGGCGAGGAGGTTCGTCAAGGCCGCCTTGGCGACCGCGTCGACGCCTTCGAACGGCTCGTCCAGGAAGAGGAGCGAAGGTCCGTGGATGAGCGCGGCGGCGAGCGCCACCTTCTTGCGCATGCCGAAGCTGTAGTCGCCGAGGAGCTTCTTGCCGTCGCTCGCGAGCTCCATCGCATCGAGCAGCTCGTCCGCGCGGCTTGCGGCTTCCTCGCGCGACAGACCGAATAGCCGGCCGACGAACACCAGGTGCTCGCGGCCGGTCAGGCGATCGAAGAGGAGCAGTCCGTCGGGAACGACGCCGATGCGCCGCTTTGTCTCGACCCCGGGCGGAAGGCCGAGGACGCTGATCGCGCCCGCGGTCGGCTCCAGCACGCCGGTGAGCATCGAGATGGTGGTGCTCTTGCCGGCGCCGTTCTCGCCGAGAAAGCCGTAGAAGCTGCCGGTCGGGACGCGCAGGTCGATGCCGTCGACCGCGACTTGCGCGCCGAAGCGCCGCGTCAGCCCGTGGGTTTCGACCGCGAACTCCTGCGGGGCCGCGGGGCCATCGACAGGCTGCGAGGCAACGGGAGACGCAGCTCCTTCACCCGCGGTGAAGTCGGTCATTCCTCTTTTGCGAGCGCCGCCTGCGCGGTGCTGCCGCCAGCCGCCTTTCGGAGCGCCACCGTCTGCGCCTCGCGCGGCACCGCCATCCGGCGAGCGAACTCCAGCGATTCGCGCACGAGTGCGTCCGAGGCGCGCTCGACAACCGCCGGCTGCTCCTTCTCGGAGAGGTGCCCGTGCACCTTCATCGAGCAGAACTTGGGGCCGCACATGGCGCAGAACTCCGCGCTCTTGAACGCGTCGTGCGGCAGCGTCTCGTCGTGCTTCGACTTCGCCGCCTCCGGATCGAGCGAGAGCGCGAACTGCTGGTTCCAGTCGAAGGCGTATCGGGCCCGGGACAGCGCATCGTCGCGGTCGCGCGAGCCTGGCCGCTTGCGGGCGACGTCGGCCGCGTGGGCGGCGATCTTGTAGGCGATGATCCCCTGCCGCACGTCCGCTTCGTTGGGCAAGGAGAGATGCTCGGCGGGCGTGACGTAGCAGAGCATCGACGCTCCGTGCCACCCGGCCAGCGCCGCCCCGATGGCGCTCGTGATGTGGTCGTACCCCGGCGCGACGTCCGTGGTGAGCGGCCCCAAGACGTAGAACGGCGCCTCGAAACACGCCTCGCGCTCGACCTTCATGTTCATCTCGATCTGGTCCATC
>DASXHM010000333.1:0-2704 GCA_036488495.1 Myxococcales bacterium
CTTGTGGCACGCCGCGGTGACTTGGATGAGGCCCTGGACGAACAGCCGCGGCTCGCCGTCGAGCGACAGCCACAGCTCTTCCCACGCCTCGTGCGCCTCGAAGTACGCGCCGCTCGCGTGCAGCCGCGCTCCCTCGCGCAATGCGTCCGTCACCTTTGCACGAGGCTCTTGCCAGCCATGGCCTGCGGCTGTTCCAGCCCCATCATGGTGAGGAGCGTCGGAGCGACGTCGGCGAGGATGCCGTCCGGCCGCACCCGAGCGCCGCGCAACTCCGGATCGCAGAGGTAGATGGGGACAGGGTTCAGCGTGTGCTGCGTGAACGGCTCGCCCGTGTCGTAGTCGACCATCTGCTCGATGTTGCCGTGGTCGGCCGTCACCACCATGGCCATGCCGGCTTTTTGCGCGGCCTTCCACAAGCGGCCCACGCACTCGTCCACCTTGGCCACCGCCTTGAGCGCCGCCGGCATGATGCCGGTGTGGCCGACCATGTCGCTGTTCGCGTAGTTGACGAGGACGAAGCCGAAGCCCTGCTGCAACGCAGCTTCCAGCTTCTGGGTGACCTCTTCGGCGCTCATCTCCGGCTTGAGATCGTAGGTCTTCACTTCGCGGGGGCTCGGCACCAGGATGCGCTCCTCGCCCGGGAAGAGCACTTCGCGACCGCCGTTGAAGAAGAAAGTGACGTGCGCGTACTTCTCCGTCTCCGCGCAGCGAAGTTGCCGCGCGCCGGCTTGCGACACGATCTCGGGGAGGATCTCGTGCGGCTGGTCGGGCGGAAACGCGTTAGCCAGGCCGCGCTCGGTGAACTTCGCGTCGTACTCGGTCATCGTCACGTACGACGAGAGCTTTGGAGCGGGCAGGTTCTGCTCGCCGAAGGCGAGAACTTGCGTCATCTCGCGGGCGCGGTCGGCGCGGAAGTTGAAGAAGACCACGCTGTCTCCCTCGCGGATGGTCCCGCGTGGAGCTCCATCCGGCTGCACGACGACGGTCGGCTGGACGAATTCGTCGCCTTCGTCCTTGGCATAGGACTGCTTCACCGCCTCCACGCCCGTCTTCGCCTTCAGCCCCTGGCCGCGCACCATCGCGTCGAACGCACGCTCGATCCGGTCCCAGCGCTTGTCGCGGTCCATCGCGTAATAGCGGCCGATGACGGTTGCGACTTGCGCGGTCATTCCGTCCTTCGAAGAGAGCTTGCTCAAGTACTGCTCGAGCTGTTCGACGAAGCGCACGCCCGAGCTTGGGGAAGTGTCGCGGCCGTCGGTGAAGGCGTGCACGAAGACCCGCTTCACTCCCTCGCGCCGCGCCATCTCTACGAGCGCGTTCAGGTGCGCCTGCGAGCTGTGCACGCCTCCGTCGGAGACCAGGCCCAAGAGGTGCAGCGCCGAGCCTTTGGCCGCCTCCATCGCCTTGCGCAGCGCGGGGTCGTGGAAGAGCTCGCCGCTCTCGATGGCGCGGTTGATGCGGACCAGGTCCTGGTAGACGACCCGTCCAGCGCCCAAGTTGGTGTGGCCGACCTCGCTGTTGCCCATCTGCCCTTCTGGCAGGCCCACCGCGAGGCCGCTCGTCAGAAGCCGGGTGACGGGGAACTCGCGCTCCAGCGCGTCCAGGTTCGGAGTGCCCTGCTGGAGGATCGCATTGCCCTCTTTGCGGGGATTGAGGCCGAAGCCGTCGAGCACCACCAGGAGAACCGGTTTCATCGAAGGCTGTATATCCATTTCGCGGGCCGCCGGCATGCGCAGCCCGCGCTGACCGTCACTTGTGGTACGGCGCGCCGCGGAGGATTTCGAAGGCGCGGTAGAGCTGCTCCAGCACCACCACTCGCGCTAGCCGGTGCGGCAGGGTCAGCTTGGAGAGGCTCCAGACGAACCGCGCCTCTTTGCGCAAGTCCTCGTCCAGCCCTTCGTCGCCACCGATGCAGAGGCTGAGCGAACCCGAGCGCAACGGCGCAATCCGCGCCGCCAGCTCTTCGGAGGTGACCTGCGCGCCGCGCTGGTCGAGCGCCCAGGACTGGCCCTTGAGGAGCTTTGCCCTCAGCGCTTCTCCTTCGCGCAAAGGCCCTTCGGCTTTCAGCTCGACGAGCTCGATCTCGGCAAAGCGGGCGATGCGCCCCGCGTACTCCTGCGCGAGCGCCAGCGTCTCTCCCCTGTCCTTGCCGACCGAAAGGACGCGCAGCTTCATAGGACGGCGCGCGACTTCGCGCGCAAGAGACGGTGCGCGAGGATCATGCCGCTACGATCCGTCGAACGGAACGCGCGGCGCGTCTGCCCAGAGGCCTTCCAGGTCGTAATGCGCACGGTCTTCGTGGTGGAAGATGTGGGCCACCACGTCGCCGAAGTCGAGCAAGACCCAGCGCCCTCCGCGCTGGCCTTCCGAGCCGACCATCCGGTGGCCCATCGACTTCAGCTCCTTGTCGATGCCGTCGGCAATGGCCTCGAGCTGGCGATCGCTCGTGCCCGAGCCGATCACGAGATAGTCGGTGTAGCCGCTCATCCCGCGCAGGTCGAGGACCACCACTTGCTCTGCCTTCTTGTCGAGCGCGGCGCGCGCTGCGGCGACCGCGGTGCGATGCGCGTCCTCGTCCAGCCGGACGGCTGCGCGGGCAGCGGCGCGGGCCGCATCCGGTGCGACCTGTTGCGAGAGCGCGATCTGCGAAGGCATCTTGGTCATCCTCTTTTTCACGTTCGTACCTGTCCGTCCCCCCGCACGA
>DASXHM010000359.1:0-6867 GCA_036488495.1 Myxococcales bacterium
CATTCGAGCTTCGGGCTCGTCGGCCTGCCGTCGGGGTTCCAGAGCATCGGCGGAACGACGCTGACGGCGCTCGTGACTTGGGCGCCGTCTGGCGCGGAGATCGCGACCGTGGAGCTGGGAAACTCTCTCGCCAGCGCGGGCAATGCCTACGCGGTCTCTGAGGCGGTGACCGGTGGCAGCGTCGCGCTCCGCCAGGACTGCGACAGCCCGGCGACCAATCCGGTCGGAGCATTGGTCGTCTCGCGCTTCGATGCAGCGGGCAATCTGGTCAGCAAGGTCGATCTGGGTGGGCCGGGCTGCGCTGAACCCGGCGTCGCGCTGTCGGACGCTCTCGATCACACGCTCGTGGTGGTGCAGACCGGCGCGGGTTCGGTCGGGCTCGCAAAGGGCCTGATCGCAGGACGGTGGCTCGACCGCCAGGGAACGCCGCTGACGGCGTGGTTCGTGATCGCGCCCTTCACCCAGCCGGTCGTGCCGAATTGGCAGCCGCGGCTCGAGCCGCTGATCGGCGGCGGCGCAGTCCTTGGCAATGGCGGCGTGTGGATTGCGTCGCTCGCCAGCGCGAGCACGACCCCGACCGCGGTGCCGGCGTTCGCGGTGAACGGCAACGACCTCAAGATCGTGCGCGGCGGCAAGGCGTACGCGAGCTTCCAACTCGTTCCGAGCTCGGGGCTGCTCGCCGGGGTCTCGGGCGCCGTGCAGGTGTTCGCGCCGTCGGGAAAGAGCTGCGGGAGCGTGTCGCTCGTGGATGGGCAGATGCTGACCATCGGGCGGGACGGCACCGCCATCGCATCGTCGTTCGGCCCGATCGGACGAGGCGGCTGCGACTACACCTGGTGGTCGAAGCTGTTCCAGTAAGGGCGTCGCGGCGCCACCGGCTTCCGGCGGCACGGGCGTAAGGGCGGCACCTACATTGCCCGTGCCTTCCGGCGCGCGATAGACATGCTCCCAGGTGGGGGCGCGTGCCGGAACATGCCGACAAGTTGCTGCCGAAGGTCCTTTCGGCGATGGCGGCGCTTGACGGCGCATCGGCAGCTCACGACCGGCTGACGGAGCAGCTCAGCCGGGCGACGCTCGAAGCAGTGCGGCTCGAGGAGGAGCTGCGCGGCATCGACCTCCACGACGCGGTCCGGCTGGAGGCGGCGGCCCACGCCTACGCGGACGGGGTGGGCGCGGCGCAACGGCTCGTGTTCCGGCTGAAGGCCTCGCGCGACTCGGTCGAGCATGCCCAAGCGGCGCTGATGCAAGCGCGCAAAGAGGATTGCCACGCGCGGGCCGAGATGCTGCGCATCGAGCTGGAGATCGACGCGGCCTCCATCTGGGACATGGTCGGGCGCTTCGAGCAGCAGGTGCGCGGCCGCCTCGACGAGCATGCGCGGATTGCCGAGGAGATGCGCTTTGCGGCCGCGGCAGCGGGAGCGAGCGGTGCGACGGCGCTGGAAGCTTCGACGCTCGCGCCCGCGCTCGGCGCGTCGGGGCCGGATCTGTGGAAGGCGCTCGCGGGCGGCGTCAAGCAGCTCTATGACAAGACCGGGGCGCTGCCGCAGTTGACTGCAAAGGCGGAACCGCTCCCTGCGCGCGACGTCGGTCGGCACGGGGCGCCGCCGGCCGCGGAAGCGCCGAACCTCGCGAGCCTGCCTGCGCAAGTGCCCGGCCGCGCGATCCAGCCCGCCCAGGTGCGGCGGGCTCGTCCGGCGTCGTCGGTGGAGATCAGCGCAGCGCTTCTGCAAGGGTTGCCGCTTTCGGTTCCGACACCCTCCCCTGCGGTGCTCGCCCGCGCCGTCACGATGCCGGCGGACGTTGCGCGACCGATCGCTGCTGCGCGTCCTTTGCCGGCCCCGCCGCCGCCATCTTCGACCGGCGACGCTCCGTTCGACTTCGGGCGTCCCGACGTCGCCCCGAAGAGCACTGCGTCACTCGGCACGTTCGCAGTCCGCCCTGCTGCGTGGAAAGAGGCGAGCGCCCCGCCTGCGCCCGAGAACAACCGCGGCCGCCTCGACAAGATGCTGCGCAACCTCGCGGGCATGGTCGGCCCGCGCCGGGGTGCTGCCCGGCGCTCGCGCGAGAAGTGACTTATGCTCTGCCCGTGCCCGTGAAGAGAGCGACAAAGCCGGCCAAGCTGACCGATCGCGAAGTGGCACGCATCGCCCGGGCGCTCGCCGAGCCGCGCCGCCAGCTCATCCTGAAGCAGATCGGTGAGTGCGGGGCGGCGACCAGTTGCGCGGCGCTGAAGACCGCCCACCAGATCAGCCCCGCGACGCTCTCGCACCACCTCAAGGAGCTGGAGACGGCCGGGCTCGTCGAAATCCGCCGCGAAGGCAAGTTCATCAACCTGACGCTCCGCCGGGACATCCTCCGCGCGTATCTCGACGAGCTGGCGGAGATCTAGGGCTTCACCAGCTTCGCCACCGCCTGCTTGACCGGATCGTCGGACTCCGAGAGCGCGCGGATGACGCCTGCGCGATCTTGCGCCGCCCGGTTCTGGCTCATCTTCCACTTTCCCTGCAGCCGCGTGATGGTCAGGCTGAAGCCGGCGATCCCTTTGAGCAGCGACTCGATGAAGTCTTTCGGCGCGTCGTCCATCGACCACGGTTCGGGCAAGCCGGCCTCGTGCTTCTCGGTCAGCCGCCGCACCACCTCGCCCAGTCTGTCCCGATCGCGAAAGATCTCGAGCGAGCCGTAGGCGTGGATGGCGACGTAATTCCAGGTCGGCACCACCTTCCCCGTGTCTTTGCGCGTCTGGTACCAGCCGGGTGAGACGTAGGCGTCGGGGCCGGTGAAGATCGCCAGCGCCTCCACTCCGGGCTGCGGCGGCTCCGCGTGCGGGTTCGCCACCGCGACGTGACCGAGCAGCGTGCCGTACGGTGCGGGAGCCGGGTCGAGCAGCATCGGCACATGGCTCGCGAGGAGGCCCTCTTTCGTCAGGGTCACGAGAGTCGCGAGCCCGCTTCCGCGGATCGCCTCGTGAAGCCGTTCGACGTTGGTCTCGGCGAAGGCAGTCGGGATGTACATGGCGCGCAAAGTAGCAGCTCGCCTGAATCTTCGACAGTTCGACAATCATCGTACTGTCGAACCAAGCAGGAAGGAGCGGCACACATGGACAAGCTGGCCGGAAAAGTGGCAGTCGTCACCGGGGCGTCGAAGGGCATCGGCAAGGGTATCGCCAAGGCGCTCGCGGCGGCGGGCGCGCAGGTGGTCGTCAACTACGCATCGAGCAAGGAGGACGCGGACAAGGTGGTGGCGGAGATCGAGGCCAAGGAGGGCAAAGCGGTGGCGATCCAGGCGGACGTCGCCAAGGCGGAGGAGGTCCGGCGGCTCTTCGCGGAGACGAAGAAGGCGTTTGGCAAGGTGGACGTGCTCGTCAACAACGCCGGCGTCTTCGCCTTCCATCCGCTCGAACAGGTGACGGAAGTCGAGTTCAACCGGCACTTCGGCGTCAACGTCCTCGGCACCATCCTCGTGACGCAGGCAGCGCTGCCGCTCTTTCCCAAGGAAGGCGGAAGCGTCATCAACCTCGGGTCGGTGGTGAGCCAGAGCGGCCCGCCAGGGTCTGTCGTCTACTCCGCCACCAAGGGCGCGGTGGACACCGTCACCCGCGTACTCGCCGGAGAGCTCGCGGCGCGGAAGATCCGCGTCAACACGCTCGCGCCCGGCGGGGTGGAGACGGAGGGCTTCCACCGCACCGGCCTCGCCGGCAGCGACCTCGAGCGGCAGCTCGTGGCGCAGACGCCGCTCGCGCGGCTCGGGCAGCCGGAGGACATCGCGCAGGTGGCAGTGTTCCTCGCTTCGCCGGAGTCGGGCTGGCTGACCGGGGAGCGGATCTCGGCTTCAGGCGGCCTGCGGTAACCGATGTCGTGCCGCGGCGTTTCTGACCGTGACGCCGCGGTGCGAATCAGCGGATCAGCCCTTCTGCGGCGGGCGCTGCTGCTGCTCTTGGGCCTGCTGCTGCGGCGTTTGCGGATCCACCTGCATCCCTTCGACGAACGCCGCGCTGCCGAGCTTGGCGATGCGCTCGCTGCCGGTCAGGCCGGTCGAGATGTCCAGGGTCGCGCCGTTGTCGCGCTCGACCACCACCGGGACGAGGTGCAGCTTGTCCTGCCCGTCGACCACCGCCACCCGCTGCCCGTGCGCATCGCTGAGGAGCGCGGTGGCGGGGATCTCGAAAGCCTGGTGCGGCGAGGGCAAGGTGAGCGCAACCTCCGCGTACATGCCGGCGAGGAGCGCGCCATCGTGGTTGGGGATGCGGATCTCGACGTTCATGGTGCGCGTCTGCGGATCGAGATCGCCGGCGGCGCGGGTCACTTCGCCCTGGAAGACGCGGCCCGGGTATTCGCGCACCGTCACCTTCGCCTCCGCCCCCTGCCGGACGCTCGGGGCGACGTCCTGCGGCACCTGGACGAACACGCGCGCCGGATCGAGCGCGGCGATACGGAAGAGCGGGTTCGCGTTGTTCCCGGCTGTCACCAGCGTGCCGACTTCGACCGTGCGGCGGGTGACGGTGCCGTCGAACGGCGCGGTGACCTTGGCGAAGGCCTTGAGCTGCCGCAGCCGCGCGATGTTCGCCTGCTGTGCGGCGATGTTGGCTTGCGCAACCTTGACGTTCGCGTCCCCGACTTCCGCCTGCGCCTGTGTCGTGTCGAGGTCGGCCTTGGAGACGATGCCTGACGGCGCGAGTCGCTGCGCCCGTGCGTAGTTGGCTTGGGCGAGCTTGCGGTTGGCCTTGGTGAGCGCGAGCTGCGCGTCGGTCTGACCGAGCTGCGCCTGCGCTTGCGCCAGCTCCTGGTCCAATTCAGGCGTCTCGATCTCGGCGAGGACCTGCCCCTTCTTCACCTTGTCGCCGATGTCCACCCGCCACGCGCGCACGTACCCGCTGGCGCGGGCCAACACGGCCGTTTCCTGCAGCGCCTGCACCGAAGCGGGCAGCGCCAGGGCGCGGTCGCTGGCGATGCGCGAAGGGCTGACGACCTCGATGCGTGGGGCGGAGCGCGAAGCGCCCGAGGCTGTTTCGGCCAGCGCGTTGTGCTCCCCTCGCCGCCGCAGGTAGCCGAAGGCGAAGAGCGCGGCGAGGATGACCAGGGCCACCACCGCGACGGTCAAGAGCCGCCGCTTGGGAACTGGCGTCGCCGCGGGCAGCCTGAACTCGAGCGCGTGCTCCGCTTCTTCGGGAGATCGCGAGCTCATACTTCCTCCAACAGCGGATCGACGGGTTCGGGCGCGTGCCTGCGCAGGACGCTGTACATGACGGGCACGAAGAAGAGCGTGGTCACCGTGGCGAGCAGCAGCCCGCCGATGACCGCGCGCCCGAGCGGCGCATTCTGCTCGCCGCCTTCGCCGAGGCCGAGCGACATCGGCAGCATGCCGAGGATCATCGCGAGCGCGGTCATGATCACCGGCCGCAGCCGGGTCATGCCGGCGGCGAGCGCGGCCTTGGTGGCATCGAAGCCCGCTTCCCGCATGTCGTTCGCGAAGGTGACGACGAGGATGCTGTTCGCGGTGGCGACGCCGACGCACATGATGCTGCCCATCAAGGCGGGAACGCTGAGCGTCGTGTGGGCGAGGAACAGAATCCAGGCGATGCCGGCGATGGCCCCGGGCAGCGCCATCAGGATCACCAGCGGGTCGAGCCAGGATTGGAAGTTCACCACCATCAGCAGGTAGACGAGCAGGATGGCGAAGATGAGGCCGAAGCCCAAGCCCCGGAACGACGACTCCATGCTCTCCACCTGCCCCTTGATGTGGATGCTGGTGCCGCGCGGCAGGTTGGGCTTCATCTGGTCGACGATGTGCGTCACCTTGTCGGCGACCGAGCCCAGGTCGGTGCCGTCGACGTTGGCCTGCACGTCGTAGGTCCGGGCGATGTTGTAGTGGGTGATGTTGACCGGGCCTTCGGTGCGGGTGATGGCGGCCATGTTCGAGAGGAGCTGCGGCTGCTCGCTGCCGTTCGAGATGGGGCTGGCGGCGAGCGCGATGATGGAGTCGATGTCGCGCTGCGGGGTCTGCACCGCGACCAGGTACTGGACCCCGCGCTTGTCGAGCCAATAAGTGGGCTGCACCACCTGGCTGGAGGCGAGCGAGACCAACAGATCGCTCGCCACGTCCTTCTCGGTGAGCCCGACCTGCCCCGCCATGGTCCGGTCGACGTCGATGCGAAGCTCGGGCTGCTTGGGCACCTGGGCGAGATGGACGTCCACCGCTCCGGGCACGGAGGCGACCCGCGTCGCGATCTCCTTCGCCACCGCGAAGTTGGCGTCCTCGTTGCCGGAAGCGCCGACGACCTGCACGTCGATGGGCGCGGGCAGGCCGAAGTTCAACACCTGGGTCGAGATGTCGGGCGCGAGGAAGAAGAAGGTCTCCTCGGGGAAGCGCTGCGGGAGCATCTCGCGGATCTTCCGCACGTAGGGCGCGGTCGGCGGATGATCCTTCTTCAGGGCGATGAAGATTTCGCCGTCGGCCGGCGAGATCAGCGCGCCTTCGCTGAGCGAGAGGTTCAAGCCGCTGTACGGAATGCCGATGTTGTCGATGAGGCTCTGGATGTGCTCGGCCGGGATGACGGTGCGGATGGCGTCCTCGATCTGGACGAACTTCCGCTCGGTCTCCTCGATGCGGGTCCCCGGCACGCCGCGCACGTGCAGCTTGATCAGGCCGGCGTCGACGGTGGGAAAGAAGTCGCGGCCGAGCAAAGGCATCAGCGACACCGAGGCGACCACGAACGCGAGGAAGCACACCATGAACGCGCGCCTGTGCTGCAAGGTCCAGGCGAGCATGCCGCCGTAACGGTCGCGCAGCCGGGCGAAGCCGGCCTCGAACCTGGTGATGAAGTGGCCCCAGGCGTTCTTCGGCTTCTCGTCGTGGCCTTCCAGATGGCGC
>DASXHM010000002.1:0-8502 GCA_036488495.1 Myxococcales bacterium
CCGACGACCTGCTCTCCCGCAACACCGAAGGCACCGGTTTGGGACTCGCCATCGCGAAGAAGATCGTGGAAGCTCACCAAGGCCGGATCGAGCTCGACAGCAGGCCAGGCGTTGGCAGCACCTTCCGCATCCTGCTTCCGGCCGCGTGAACGAATGTCCGTCGTCCTGGTCATCGAAGACGATCGCGCCATCGCGCTGGGGCTGCGTCTGAACCTGCGCAAGGACGGCCACGACGTGCGCATGGCATCCGACGGCGAGAGCGGCCTCTTGGCGGCGCTCGACCCCGCCGTCGACCTGGTGGTGCTCGACGTGATGCTTCCGCACCGGAACGGCTACGAAGTGCTGAAGGAGCTGCGCCGGCGCGGCAGCGATGCGTCGGTCTTGATGCTCACCGCGAAGCGGCTGGAGAGCGACAAGATCTTGGGGCTCACCCTCGGCGCCGACGACTACCTGGCGAAGCCCTTCGGCCTCGGCGAATTGCTCGCGCGGGTGCAGGCGCTCTTGCGCAGGCGGCCGCCCAAGCAGGAGGAGCAGCAGGTGGCGCGGTTCGGCCAGGTGGAGGTGGACCTGGGCCGGCAGACCGTGCAGCGCAAGGGCGCGCAGGTGGAGGTGAGCCCCCAGGAGTTCAAGGTGCTGCGGCTGTTTTTGCAGAGCGCGGGCCGCGCGCTCAGCCGCGACGACATCCTTGCGCGCTGCTGGGGCGCAGAGTACGAGGGCACGCCCCGCACGGTCGACAACTTCGTGCGCTCGTTGCGTGTGAAGCTGGAGGAGAACGCGGAAGAGCCGCGCCACTTCCTCACCGTCCGCGGCCACGGGTACCGATTCGAAAGGGACTGAGATGAAGTTTACCGAGACCGCCCTGCCCGGCGTCATCCTCATCGAGCCGGACGTGTTTCACGACCCGCGCGGGTTTTTCCTGGAGACCTTCCAGGCGCGCCGGTACCGCGACAACGGGGTGCCCTACGACTTCGTACAGGACAACCACTCGCGCTCATCGCGCGGGACGCTGCGCGGGCTGCATGCGCAGCGCGAGCGGCCGCAGGGGAAGCTCGTCCGGGTGTTGCGAGGCGTGATCTTCGACGTGGCGGTGGACATCCGAAAGGGCTCGCCCACCTTCGGCAAGCACGTCTCGGCGCGGCTGTCGGACGAGAACTTCCTCCAGCTCTTCATCCCGCCGGGCTACGCGCACGGCTTCTGCGTCACGAGCGAGCTGGCGGAAGTCGAATACAAGTGCACCGACTACTACGACCGGGCGGACGAGATCGGCGTCCGCTGGGACACCGCCGGCATCGATTGGCCGATTCGCGAGCCCTTGCTCTCGGCCAAGGACGCGGCGCTGCCGTCCCTGTCCGACCTGCACGCGCGGCTTCAAGGCTGAGAAACGATGCCCGCGCCCGAGCAGGAAGCGCGCCGCCGCGCGCGCCAGGTCCAGAGCGGCGCCGCCCGCGCCGCCGTCTTGGGAGTGAGCGACGGGCTCGTCACCAACGTCTCGCTCATCCTCGGCGTGGCGGGCGCGCAGACCTCCGGCAAGGTCGTGCTCCTCGCCGGCCTCGCGTCGCTCGTGGCAGGCGCGTTCTCGATGGCGGTCGGCGAGTATGTCTCCATCGCCGCGCAGGTCGAGCTTCTGCAAAACCTTCTCGCCGACTTTCGCGAGCACCTCCGCACTCACCCGGAGGACGCGCGCGAGCAGCTCGAGCAATTCATCCACCGCGGCGGCGTGCTCCAGGCCACCGCGCACAACGCCTCGAAGCAGATCGCGATGATCCCCGACCGCGCGCTGGCGGTGTACGCGCGGTCGCTCGGCCTCGACCCGGAGGAGCTCGGGTCTCCTTGGGGCTCGGCCATCTCGTCGCTCTTCACCTTCGCGGGCGGCGCGGCGGTGCCGCTCTTGCCTTGGTTTTTCAGCTCGGGCTCGATGGCGGCGGCGCTCTCGGTGGCGTCGGGCGGGTTGGCGGCGTTGGCCGTCGGTGCGGCGCTCGGCTACCTCGGCGGACGCAACGTCGCTTGGAGCGCGTTCCGGCAACTCCTCGTTCTCTGCCTCGCCGCAGGCGCAACCTATGGCGCCGGGAAGCTCTTCGACGTCACTGTCACTTGACGCACAGAGGGGGCGATGGCCAGCCTACGCAAGGCTGCGCAGATGAGTGCCGCACTGAAAACGTTTCGATGCCGCGTCCGCGCAGGCGGCTACACCCTCACGCTGCAGTGTCTCGCCCCGAGCGCGCACGCGGCGGCGTACGCGGTGGTCGAGCGCGTCCGGCAAAGAGACCAGTCGCCGTGGCACCAGGTGGTCGCAAGCGAGTGGAGCTCGGTCATCGGCGAGTGGGTGGTGCCCGCCAACGCCATCGTCATCTCGGCAAGCGACCCGGCGCCGGAGGGGGCGGACCGCGTCGTCCTGCAGTCGATCCGCACCAACGGCGGCCGCCGCGACGACATCCACTGAGCCTGCGCGCGCGGCGGTTCGTCGTGGCGACGGCGTCGCCAGACAGCTTGCGATTAGTTGTGCCCGCCGGCCTTGCCCGCGAGCTCACGCTCGGCGGCGTACCAGTCGTCCTGATCGCTTCCGTGCTGCCCACCACGGGTCTGGTACCGCTCATAGGCGCGCTTCGCGATCTGCTCCGCGCTCGGCCGCACCCCGTTCTGCTGCGACGCTCCCGGGCTGCCCTGCCGCGCTACCCCGACGGAAGCCGCTTGGCTTGCGCCACCGCTGTTCGCCTGCCCGGCGGGATCCGCGCCTCGGGGCAGCGGCGTTGCGGTTGGTTTCTGGGTCTGGCCCTGCGGCGTCACTTTCGCGCTCGGAGACTTCGACGGGCTGGTCGCCATGCGTTGTTCCTCTCGCGTTGTGCGCGCGGCGCGCGCGGTGTGCGGCCCTTCATGCCCAAGAACCCGCCCGGGGTCGAGGAAAATGTGCGGAAACTTCAGTCAGTTGGCAGACGGCGAAAAGAAGCGCCCGCCCGACTGCGCAAGCTCGACCAGCTTCGGCGCCGGCCGGAACCGCGCCCCGAAGCGCGCCTCGTACGCGCGCAGCTTGTCCACCACCGTGCTCGCCGACAGCGTGTCCGCATAGCGGAACGGCCCGCCGCGGAACGGCGGAAAGCCGAGGCCGAACACCGCGCCAACGTCGCCATCGCGAGGCGAACGCAGGATGCCTTCGCCCAGGCAGAGCGCAGCCTCGTTCACCATCTGCAGCACGCACCGCTCGGCGATTTCCAACGCAGGCGGGCTCTTGCGCGCTGCTCCCTGCGCCGTCAGCTCGTACACCGAAGGGTCCACCGCCTTCTTCTTCGAAGTGACGCCCTCTTCGTACTGGTAGAAACCCTTCCTCGACTTGCGCCCGAGCCGGCCGCCTTCGACCAGCTTCTCGAAGCCTTGCGGCGGCGCCAGCCGCTCGCCGAACGCCTCGTGCATGATGTGCGCGACCTTCGCGCCGACGTCGATGCCCACCTCGTCGAGGAGCTGCATGGGTCCGACGGGGAAGCCGAAGTCCACCAGCGCCTTGTCGATGTCCTCGACCGCCGCGCCGTCGTTGAAGATGAACGCCGCCTCGTTGACGTAGGGCGCGAGAATGCGCGAGGTGTAGAAGCCGACCCCGTCGTTCACCACGATGACGGTCTTGCCGATCTTCTTTCCCAACCCGACGATGGTGGCGACGGTCTGCGAGTCCGTCCGGGGCCCGCGAATGACCTCGAGCAGCGGCATCTTGTTGACCGGCGAGAAGAAGTGCATGCCCACCACTTTTTCGGGGCGCTGGGCCATCGAAGCGATCTTGCCGATGGGAATGGACGAGGTGTTGGAGGCGAAGATGGCGTTCGGAGCCTCGCGCTCGACGTCGGCGACCGTCGCCTGCTTGAGCTTGAGGTCCTCGAACACCGCCTCGACCACCACGTCCGCCTTACGCATGCCGGAGTAGTCGGTGGTGCCGGTCACCAGGGCGAGCTTCGCCTCGCGCTCGCGCCAGGTCAGCCTGCGCCGCTTGACGCGCTCGTCGAGGAGGCCGGCGATCTGCTTGAAGCCGCGGCCGAGGCCGGCTTCGTCCTTGTCCTTGAGCCGCACCGGAATGCCCGCTTCCGCCGTGACGTAAGCGATGCCGGCGCCCATCAGGCCGGCGCCCAGCATGGCGATCTTGCCGACCTTGGCAGGCTTGACGGACGCGTCATCGACGCCGGTGTCCTTCTTCAGCGCTTGGGTCGCGAAGAAGATTTCGACGAGGCGCCGCGACACCTCGCTGACGACCAATTCGCCGAACAGCTCGTGCTCCGCGCGGTAGCCTTCGTCGTGCCCCTTTTCGAAGCCGATCCGCACCGCTTCGAGCGCCTTTTCCGGCGCGGGATAATGGCCGCGCGTCTTGCGCAAGAGCGCCTTGCGGGCCTGCTGGAAGAGGATCTTGCGCCCGACCGGGTTCTCCTCGAGCGCCAGTTCTTGAAGGACTTCGGGGTCGGCGAACTGCCGCAGCATCTTCGGCAGCCCGCCCTTCAAGTCGATCTTGGCGCGCTCCGGCCGCAGCTTCCCGGTTGCGAGCTCAATGGCTCGCTTCTTGGCCACGTCAATCAAGATCGAGCGCGGCACCACCTCGTCGACCAGCCCGAGCCTGCGCGCCTTCGAGGCCTTGACCGATTTCCCGGCGAGGATGATGTCGAGCGCCTGGGCGATACCGATGAGCTGCGGCAACCGCTGTGTCCCGCCTGCGCCGGGAAGAAGGCCGAGCTGCACTTCGGGCAGGCCGAGGACGGTCTTCTTGTCGTCGCTGGCGATCCGGTAGCTGCAGGCGAGCGCGAGCTCGAGGCCGCCGCCCAGCGCAGGTCCGTGGATGGCGGCGACGATCGGCTTCTCTTTCGCCGCATCCTCGAGCCGCTGCATCGACTGCTGGCCGCCTCGGGAGAGCGCGGCGCCTTCCGCCTGCGTCTTCACCTGCGCAAGCATCTCCACGTCCGCGCCCATCACGAAGCTGTCCGGCTTGCCGGAAGTGAGCACGATGGCTTTCACCTGCGCGTCGGTCATCACCTTCCCGAGCGCCTCTTCGAAGTCGTCCTGGAACGACGAACGCAAGGTGTTGGCGGCCTCGCCCGGCACGTCGAAGATGAGGAGCGCGACGCCGTCCGCCGACGTCTCGATTCTGAGCGATTGCATGAAGACCTTCCTTTATTCGCGTACGAGGATGCAGGCCGCTTCGCGGTCGAGAGCCCGCTATTCGCGTTCGAGGATGCAGGCGGCGCCGAGGCCGCCGGCGGCGCAGATGGAAATGAGCGCGGTGTTCTGGTTCTTGTCCTGGAGCTCGCGCAGCGCCTGGCTGACGAGGCGCGCCCCGGTCGCCCCGAAGGGATGGCCGAGCGCGATGGAGCCGCCGCGCGGGTTGATCTTCTCCTCCGGGATTTCGCCGATGGGTTCGGCTCCGCCGAGGTACTGGTCGGCGAACTTCTTCGAACTCCACGCCTGCAGATTGGAGAGCACCTGCGCGGCGAAGGCCTCGTGGATCTCCACCAGATCGATGTCGGACAGCTTCATCCCGGCGCGCTTCAACGCTTTCGGGGCGGAGAATGCCGGCGCCTGCAGGAGCTGCCACGCCGGATCGACCGCGTGGTACGCAAAGGCGCGGACGAAGCCCATCGGCCGCAACCCGAGCTCTTTCGCCCGGTCCTCCGCGCAGACCACCAGCGCCGCCGCGCCGTCGGTCAAGGGCGACGAATTTCCGGCCGTGATCGAGCCGTACTTCTTGTCGAACACCGGCTTCAACCGCGCGTAGCCTTCCAGCTTGGAATCCTTGCGGACGATGTTGTCCTCGGCGACGACCTGGTCGTAGTTGTCGCCGGTCAGGACCCGCATCACCTCGTGCCGGAATTTGCCCGTCTCCCAGGCCTGCGCGGCGAGGAAGTGCGAGCGATGCGCCCAGGCGTCCTGCGCCTCGCGGGAGATGCCGTTCTCCTTCGCCATCTTCTCCGCGCTCTCGCCCATCGACAGCCCGGTCGAATACTCGGCAATGGCGGGCGGCACCGGCAGAAGATCCTTCGCGCGCACCTCGTGGAACGCGGAGACCTTCTCCATCAACGTCCGGCCGCGCGAGGCGGCGGCGATCGCCTGCGCCACCGGGCGCGCGTACATGATCGGCACATCGCTCATCGCTTCGACGCCGCCGACGACGGCGAGATCCACTTCGCCCATCGCGATGGAGTCCGCCGCGCTGGTCAGGGCCTGCATGCTGGTCGCGCAGGCGCGGACCACCGAGTACGCGTCCACCTTCTTCGGCAGTCCGGCGGCGAGGCCGACCTCGCGAGCGATGTTGGGAAGCTGGACCGAAGGAATGACGGCGCCGAAGACGATCTGATCGATGGCGTCGGCGGGAACTTCCGCTCGCTGGACGATCTCCGCCACCACCTGCTTGCCGAGCTCCAGCGCGGAGAGGTCCTTGAAGGCGGTGTTCGCCTTGACGAACGGGGTGCGCAACCCAGCGACGATGGCGACGCGGCGTCCGGGACGGGATGCCATTTTTGAGACCTCCAGATCGCGCACGGCGCTACACGCGCGGTGCGGACGGCGGCGGTCTAACGCGGGTGTTGCGGCGCGTCAAGGCTTTCTGAATGAGCGCTCATTCAGTGCGAAGCGATCGAGAACGGCGGCGGCCGCATCTCTTGGATGCAGCTCGTGTCGAGCTTCTCCGCGCTGCCGGCTTCGAAGAACTGCGCGATGATCTGGTCGTAGCACTCCATGTGCGAAAGGCCGGCCGGAAAGTGGCCGAGGTTCGGGATGGTGACGACCCGCGCGTGCCTCAGGTGCCGCGCGATCTCCTCCGCCCAGCGCGGCGGGGTCACGGAGTCCATCTCGCCCGCCAGAAGCAGCACCGGAACATCGCCGGTGACGAAGCTCGGGCGAGAATCGGGGAGCGGCGGGACACCCCAAATCCGGCACGCCGCGGTCTGCCGGCGCAGGCGGTAGTCGCCGAATGGCCCCGCGGCCGCGGTCGCGCGTTCAGCGCCGGTGGCGCGCAGCGTGTCCTCCGGACATTCGACCGCGAGGAGCAGCGCGGTCGAGGCTCCGTCGGGGTGCGGGCTCATCGCCTCGAGGAGCGGCCCGCGCTCGCCCGAAGCCGCGCGATGGAGCAGCCAGGGCAGCCGCCGCTGCGCGTCGGTGGTGATCATCTGCGCGCGCAACGCTTCCCAGAACTGCGGGGGCGCGGCGATGCCCCGCACGTCGGCCATCAAGTCCGGGACTGCCGCGTGGCAGTCGGGATCGCGCGCGCACTGCCGGGCGAGCGCCTCCAGCGTCTCTTCGGCGGTGGCGGCGAACGTGAGCGGGAGCTTCACCTCGGGGCTGACGGCGCCGAGGAGGACGGCGGCGCGGACGCGATCCGGATGCGCGCGCAGATACTCCTGCGCCACGCGCGATCCGTAGGAGAGCCCGGAGATGTCGATGCGATCGTGGCCGAGCGCCGCGCGCACCGCATCGACGTCGGCAACGGTCTCGGCGGTGGAGTAGTGCGCGAGGTCGGCGTTCTGCGAAAGGCGGGCGCGGCAGGACTCGACGGCTGCGTCAGGAAAAACCTCGGCCGAAGCGTCGCCCAAAGAAAGCTCGGGGCAGTCGAGGAAAGCCGAGCCGCCCGTGCCGCGCTGGTCGACCAGCACGACGTCGCGGTGACGGCGATGGATGGCCCCGTCGGTCAGCCAATAACCGGCGCTTGCCACCTCGGAGATGCCCGGGCCGCCCGCGAAGTCGTAGAGCGGCGGCGAGGTGCGCTCGCCGGTCGCCGGCACGACGGCGACCTGGATTGAAATGAAGCGGCCGGACGGATTGGAACGGTTTTCCGGTACGGAGAGGCGGCCGCATTGCAGCGGCTGCGGTGAGTCCTTCGGGGTGCAAGGCGAGAGCGGCAGCGGCGCCGTGCGGGCGGCGTGGCAGGAGATCGCGAGGACGGCGAACCACACCCGCATCGCCCTAGTCTGCCGGGCCCGGGACGTCGCGCAGCTTGAGCAGGTAGTCCCACGAGTAGATCCCGGAGTCGTGGCCGTCGCTCCACTGAATCTGCATCGCGTACCGCCCGACCTGGTGCATCCCCTGCGGCTTCACGTCCTGCGCCACTTCCGAAACCCCGACCGTGCGCTTGCCGCTCCACTCCTCGACGCACTCGGCGCAGGGGCAATGCCCGCGCAGCCAGCGTGGCTCGAAACGGGATTGCTTCCCATCGTCCCACGCCACGAGCAGCGCGCCCGCGTCGTCGAAGGCCAGGTCGGTCGGCCGCGTCTGCGGCTTCTGCGGATTGATCTTGTCGAGGAGTCCCATCGCCCGCGAGGTTCTAGCGCAATCTGGTATGGACCGCCGCATGTTGCGCGCCGACCTGTTCTTCCAGGCGATGGCCCTGCCCTACGAGCTCATCACCAAGACGCGCGTCTGGGAGGAGCACGCGGCGCAGATGGCGCTGGAGTTGCCCGTGGGAGCGCGCCACGTCCTCGACGTTGGCTGCGGGCCGGGGAATTCCACCGCCCACCTGCCCGCGGGCTCGATCGGCGGCGACCCAGC
>DASXHM010000005.1:0-2029 GCA_036488495.1 Myxococcales bacterium
CGCCGCGTTCCGCGCTATCGCGAGCTCTTGCTTTGGACGGCCGTCGTCGGAATCGCGGGCGGCCTGATCGCGGTCGCCTACTACATCGCGCTCGAAGGCACGACTTCGCTGGTCTGGAAGCACCTCCCGCCCCACGTTCCTCTCTGCATCGTCACCGGCATCGGCGGTGCGCTGGTCGGCCTCTCGCTCCGCACCCTCGGCCGCCCCGGCGAGATCAGCGCGGTCGTCAACAACATCCACATGGAGTCCGGGCGCATCGACGTGCGGCAGACGCCGTCGATGATCGTCGCCTCGCTCGTCTCCATCGCCTTCGGCGGCAGCGCAGGCCCGGAGGCGCCGCTGGTGCAGATCAACGGCAGCCTGGGAAGCTGGCTCGCCGACAAGCTCGAGCTCTCGTTCGAGATGGTGCGCACGCTGACCTTCTGCGGGATGGGCGCGGCGCTGGGCGCTTTCTTCGGAGCGCCTCTGGGCGGCGCGCTGTTTGCGCTCGAGATCCCCCACCGCCGCGGGCTCGAGTATTACGAGGCCATCGTCCCCGCCACCATCTCGGCGGTGCTCGCCTGGCTCGTTTTTCGCGGCATCACCGGGCTGCCGTTTGGCGCGCTCTATCATTTCGAATCGAACTTCGGCGTTTCCGCGCGCGACATCTTCTTCGCCGCGCTGTTCGGGCTGTTCGGCGCGGTGGTGGCGACGCTGTTCGTCGTCTCCTTCCGCGCCCTCGAGAAGCTTTCGCACCCGCTCGAGCACTATCCGGTGCTGCTCGGCGCGCTCGGCGGCATCTGCATCGGGCTCCTCGCCATGGCCTATCCGGAAACGCTCTTCTTCGGCGAGCACCAGGGCAAGGAGCTGCTCGAGAAGGGAGTCAGCTACGGCGCGGTGACGCTCTTCGGCCTCGCGCTCGCCAAGATGCTGGCGGTCGGCTGCACGCTCCACGGCGGCTTTCGCGGCGGCTTCATCTTCCCGCTCTTCTTCATCGGCGCTGCGGCCGGCCTGGGCATCGCCGCCATCTTCCCTGCTGTCCCCGCCCCGCTGGCCGCGCTCTGCACCATGGCGGCAGTCAACGTAGCGGTCACCAAGACGCCCGTCAGCACGACGGTCATCCTCTCGACCCTCTCGGGCTTCGCGGTGCTGCCGGTCTTGCTCATCGCGAGCTTCGTCAGCTTCCTCTGCACCACCCGCATCGCGGTCATCCGCACCCAGCGTTCGCGCAGCACCGAAAGCCCGAACGGCGCATCGAAGGCCGCATGATTCCGACCAAAGCCTACGCGACGTTCGATGCGCACTCGCCGTTCAAGCCTCACACCGTGCAGCGGCGCGATCCCGGCGCTTACGACGTCCTCATCGACATCGCCTTCTGCGGCATCTGCCACTCCGACCTGCACACTGCCCGCGGCGAATGGCACGGGGTGAAGTTCCCGGTCGTTCCGGGTCACGAGATCGTCGGCAGGGTTTCGCGCGTGGGCGGCAAAGTCTCGAAGTTCAAGGCCGGCGACACGGTGGGCGTCGGCTGCTTCGTCGGTTCGTGCGGCGAATGCGCCCGCTGCAAGGAAGGGCTCGAGTCGTACTGCGAGAAGGGCGCGGTCGGCACCTACAACGGCGTCGACAGCGACGGTCAACCGACCTACGGCGGTTACTCGAAGCAGATCGTCGTGCCCGAGCGCTTCGTGCTCCGCGTCGACGCGAAGCAGAAGCTCGAGGCGGTGGCGCCGCTCTTGTGCGCGGGCATCACCACCTGGTCGCCGCTCAAGCATTGGAAGGTCGGCAAGGGCCACAAGGTCGGCGTGCTCGGCCTGGGCGGCCTCGGGCACATGGCGGTCAAGCTCGCCTCGGCTCTGGGCGCGGAGGTGACGCTCATCTCCGGCTCGCCCTCGAAGAAGAAGGACGCGGAACGCCTGGGCGCCTCGGGGTTCGTGCCCACCGCGGAGATCGGCAAAGTGGGCCCGCGCTTCGACCTCATCATCGACACCGTCTCCGCCAAGCACGACCTCGGCGCGGTGCTGTCGGCGCTGAAGTTCGAAGGCACTGCGGT
>DASXHM010000211.1:0-16142 GCA_036488495.1 Myxococcales bacterium
CGCCTTGCCTTGAAAGTGGTTGTTGTTGACGACGAACACCTTCTCGACGCTCGGGTCCGAGGCAAGCTCGCGGGTGCGCTCGGCCCACGGCTGCAGCTCTTTCGCGGTGTAGAGATAGTCGTAGCGCTCGTCTCGGCCGGCGGCTTTGCGGAACCAATCGCGAAAGTTACGGCCATGGACGCGCACGTAGCCAATCGGCGATGTGGCCCGCGCGGAAGGCTTGATCGAATTCTTGTAGAGCGGCTGGTCGATGTTGACGAACCCGATGCCGCGCGAAGATAGCTCGGCATAGAAGGCCGGCTCGTTCCAGGATTCGTGGCGTACTTCGAGCGCCAACGGATAGGCCTTGAACGCGTGGGTGACGTCGTTCAGCCATTCGCGATTTGCCTCTTCGTTCCGAAACGACCAGGGAAACTGCAAGAGCACCGCGCCGAGCACGCCCGCGTCGGCGAGCGCGTCGAAGCCCTGGCGCACTTCCTTCACTTCCTCGGCGGTAAAGGCCGTCTTCCGCTCGTGGGTGAAGCGCCGGTAGAGCTTCGCGGTGAAGAGAAAGTCCTTCCGATGCTCGACGCGCTTCGCCCAGGCGCGGGCCACCGCTTTGGTGGGTGGCCGGTAGAACGTGGAGTTGATCTCGACGGTGTCGACGTATTCCGCGAGATAGGCGAGTGGATCGAAACCCTTCGGCTTCGGTTTCGGATACACGCGCCCCGCCCAGTCCGGATAGTCCCAGCCGGCGGTGCCGAAGAAGATCATCGTCGCGCTCGATACCGCTAGAGCCGCGCTTTCGCAAAGCGGAGGGGCGAAATGTCCGTTGCAGGCCGCGGTCGCGTTGTGCATTGTGCCGCGCCATGCGAATGCTTTGCGTTGCAACCATCTCGCTCCTCGCCTGCTCCAGCGCCCCCGCCCAGAAGTCGAAGCCGGAGCACGGCGGCAAGACCTACGAAGAACAGCTTCCCGCCGCCGTCGTCAGCCGCATCTGGCAACAGCCGCGGCCCATCGTCATCCGCCATGCGCTGGTGATGCCCGCGACTGCCCCGAGCATCCGCGACGGCGCGGTGTCGTTCGCGAGCGGCAAGATCGTCGCGGTCGGCCCGGACGCGCAGGTGCAGACCCCGCAGGGGGCGGAGGAGATCGACGCGCACGGAATGGTGGTCACGCCCGGCATCATCGACGCGCACTCGCACCTGGGCGTCTACGCTTCGCCGCAGACCCTGGCTTCCAGCGACGGCAACGAGGCCACCAATCCCGTCACCGCCGAGGTCAACGCGAAGGACAGCTTCTGGCCGCAAGATCCCGGACTGCGCCGCGCCGCCGCCGGAGGCATCACTTCGTTGCTCGCGCTTCCGGGCAGCGCCAACCTGATCGGCGGCCGCGGCTTCCCGGTGAAGCTGCACTTCGGCCGCACCGCCGACGAGATGCGGTTCCCAGGCGCCAAGGACGGCCTGAAGATGGCGTGCGGCGAAAATCCGAAGCGCGTCTACGGCCGCGGCCAGCACAAGGCGCCCTCCACCCGGATGGGCAACATCGCCGAGACCCGCAAGGCGTGGGCGCAGGCGCGCGACTACATGAACAAGCTCGAGCAATGGCGGCAGAAGGGCATGACCGATCCGCCGCCTGCGCGCGACCTGCGGCTGGAAACCCTGGTGGGCGTCTTGAAGGGCGAGATCCTGGTGCAGAACCACTGCTATCGCGCCGACGAGATGCAGGACATGATCGATATCGCGCACGAGTTCGGCTACAAAATCCGCGCCTTCCACCACGGGGTCGAGGCCTACAAGCTGCGCGACGTCTTGGCCAAGGAAGACATCGGCGTCGCCACCTGGGCCGACTGGTGGGGCGGCAAGATGGAGTTGTGGGACGCGATTCCGCAGAACATCGGCCTCCTCCAAGAGGCGGGTGTGCACGCGGACATGCACTCCGACTCGGAAGAGGGCATCCAGCGGCTCAATCAAGAAGCCGGCAAGGCGCTGGCGGCGGCGCGAGAGATGGGCCTTCGGATCTCTGACGACGACGCGCTTCGCTGGCTCACAATCAATCCCGCGTGGATCATGGGCGTCGACAACGTCACCGGGTCGCTCGAGCCGGGGAAGATGGCCGATGTCGTCATCTGGGATCGCAATCCGTTCTCGGTCTATGCGCGCGCGCAGCGGGTCTATGCGGACGGCGTGGTGACGTACGACGTGCGCACCGGCGCGACGGTGCCTTCGGACTTCGAGCTGGGCGAGCCGCTGCGGACGGCGGCATTGCAGACGCCGAAGCCGGCGGAGGTGCCGCAGTTCCGCGCGACTTCCACCGAGCTGCTGCCGGTGACGAACGGGGCCTGCACGACCATTCGCAATGCGATTGGGACGGACGGAAAGCCGCTCGAGATCACGTTGCGCGGCGGGCGCATCACTTCCGCAGGAAGTGATGACCGGAGTTCCAGCGGCTGCCAGTCGGTCGACGCGCAAGGCCGCGTGCTCACTCCGGGCTTCATCGATCCCGCCGATGCGCTCGGCCTCGTCGAAGTCTCGCTGGAAGACACCGGCAACGATTCGCGGTTCCGCAGGCCGGAGGGCGGTGGAGGCGGCGGCGCGCACGAGTCCCCCATCCACGCGGCGCTGCGCGCGGCGGACAATCTCGACCCGTTCTCGCAGCTCCTTCCGGTCGCGCGCACGGGCGGCGTCACCAGCAGCATCTCGCTGCCGGAGAGCGGCATCGTCACCGGGCAAGCGGCGTGGTTCGCGATGGACGGCAGCCTTCTGCGCGCGCCGCTCGCGATCGGTGTGCGCCTTGGCGTGGCCGGCAAGGAAGAGTTGGGCGGGCCCCACGCTGCAGCCATCGAGCTCTTGCGCGATCTGCTCGAGGACGCCCGCGATTACGGCGCGCACAAGCGCAACTACGACGACAACCGCATCCGCCGGCTCTCCGGAACGCGCGGCGATTTGGAAGCGCTGCAGCCGGTGCTCGCCGGCAAGGTGCCGCTGTTGGTCAAGGCCGACCGGGTGAGCGACCTGCGGGCGGCCATCGCGCTCGGGAAGAGCTTCGGCGCCAAGATCATCTTCGCCGGCGCCGCGGAAGGATGGCTGATCGCGGACGAGCTTGCGGCCGCGAAGACGCCGGTGATCGTGGACGCGCGCGTCGATCTGCCCGTCAATTTCGATGCCGTCGCCTCCCGCCAGGACAACGCCGCGCTGCTCGCTGCGGCCGGAGTGAAAATCCTCTTCGTGCCGATGGGCGACGCGCACTTCGCCCACACCCTGCCGCAAGCCGCGGGCAACGCGGTCGCCTTCGGGCTGCCGTATGCGGACGCGATTCGCGCCATCACCAGCAACGTCGCCGACGCCTTCGGTCTCGACGCCGGACGGCTCGATCCAGGCTCGCGAGGAGACGTGGTGCTCTGGAGTGGCGACCCGCTGGAGACGTCCAGCCGGGCGGTCGCGATGTGGATTTCGGGCAAGCAGGTGCCGCTCACGAATCGACAGACGGCGCTCTTCCACAAGTACCGGACGGTGCCCTGACTTGGTAGAAGGCGGCGCGTGAAAATCCTCATCGCCAACCGCGGCGAAATCGCCGTCCGCGTCGCCCGCACCTGCCGCGAAATGGGCATCCCCACCGTGGCCGTCTACAGCGACGCCGACCGCGCCGCCCTCCACGTACGTTCCTGCGACGAAGCGGTGCGCATCGGCCCGGCCGCCTCACGCGAGAGCTACCTGCTGATCGAAAACGTCATCAACGCCTGCCGCAAGACAGGTGCGGACGCGGTTCACCCCGGGTATGGGTTCCTCTCCGAGAACGCCCGCTTCGCCCGCGCCTGCAAAGACGCCGGCATCACCTTCATCGGCCCGCCGCCCGAGGCGATGGAGGAGATGGGCGAGAAGACGCGCGCGCGCCGGAAGGTCATCGCCGCCGGCGTTCCCGTCGTGCCCGGATTGAAAGAGCCGATCCCGGAGGGTGGCGAAGAGGCGGCGAAGAAGTACGCGCTCGAAATCGGCTACCCGATCATGCTCAAGGCGGCGGCGGGCGGCGGTGGCAAGGGCATGCGCCTCGTCGAGAACCCGAAGGACTTCGATTCGTCGTTCGCCACTGCGCAGCGCGAGGCCATGGGGGCCTTCGGCGACAACCGCGTCTACATCGAGAAAGCCGTCTCCCGGCCGCGGCACGTGGAGATCCAGGTCTTCGCCGACACCCACGGCAACTGCATCTGGTTGGGCGAGCGCGAGTGCAGCGTCCAGCGGCGGCACCAGAAGGTGATCGAAGAGACGCCCAGCGCCATCGTCACCCCCGAGTTGCGCGCGGAGATGGGCCGGGTGGCGGTGAATGCGGCGAAGTCGGTGAACTACGTCGGCGCCGGCACCTGCGAGTTCCTCGTCGACGGCAATACCCGGCACTTCTATTTCCTGGAAATGAATACGCGCCTGCAAGTGGAGCATCCGGTGACCGAGCTGTGCACCGGGCTCGACCTGGTGCGCTGGCAGATCGACGTTGCTCGCGGGGGTCGGTTGCCGTGGTCGCAGGAGGACGTGGTGCGCAACCTGCGCGGCCATGCGGTGGAGGCGCGGCTCTACGCGGAGAATCCGGCCAAGAACTTCCTGCCCAGCCCGGGGCACATCGACGAATTGCGGCTCGCGGACGGTCCGGGCGTGCGGAACGATTGCGGCGTCGAGAGTGGATCGGAAGTGCCGCGCTTCTATGATCCGATGATTGGAAAGCTGGCCGTCTGGGCGGCGACGCGGGAGCAGGCCATCGACCGCTTGAAGCGCGCGCTGTCGGAGACTGTGGTGAAGGGGATTACGACGAATACGATGTATTTGAAGCGGGTGTTGGATCTGGAGGAGTTCCGGCGGGGCGATTACGACACCGGGCTGCTCGCGCACGCTTCGGAGCGGCTCCTGGCCCAGCCGGCTTCGCCTGACGAGGACCTGGCGCTGGCGGCAGCGGCGATCTGGCAGTTCGAGCAGGACCAGCGCGCGGCGTTCAAGTCCGCGCCGGCTGCGTCAGATGATTCGGCTTGGGCGCGGGCGGGACGGCTGGCGGCGATGGGGAGGGGCCGATGAGATACCACGCGACCATTCGCGGCGAGGACCGCGTGGTCGAAGTCACGACGCGCGAGGGCGGCTATCGCGTCGTCATCGACGGCCGCGCGCTCGATGTCGACGCCGTCCACTTGAAAGGCGGCGGCCTCAGCCTCGTCGCCGGCAGCCGCAGCGCCCGCTGCGACATCCAGCCCGGCAAGGACGGCAAGCTCGACATCCTCATCGGCGACACCATCCACGAGCTCGAATTGCTCGACGAGCGCAAGCTCCGCATGCGCAAGGCTGGCGGGAAGTTTTCCGCCGAGGGCCCGCAACGCATCGACGCGCCGATGCCGGGCAAGGTCGTCCGCGTGCTCGTCAAGGTGGGCGACGAAGTCACCGAAGGCCAGGGCCTGGTGGTCGTCGAAGCAATGAAGATGGAAAACGAGCTGAAAAGCCCCAAAGCCGGGAAGATCTCGGAGCTTCTGGCGGTGGAAGGCGCCGCCGTCGAATCCGGCGCCAAACTCGTCGTCGTGACGTAGCGTCGCGCTGTTGGCAGTGGCAGCAGAGACGCTGAGGCGCAATCAAGCGGTGCCTCGCATTGACGCGACCCAACTTGATCCGATTGAATGGGCTGGATGAAGCGAACCGTAGCGTTGATCGTCGCATGCTGCGCCTGTGGCCAGGTCGAGCAGTCCAACAACGGGCTTTCCGGCAAGTGGCTGTCGACGGGAGGCATCGATTGCGTCTTGACGCTCGAGCTTTTCCCTGGACCCGACGGCGTCGAGGGGAGCGTTTCGGGCAGCGTCGACTGCTCCGCCGAGAAGTGGTCGGTCTCGACGCTTCCGGACCATCAAACGATGCGTTGGACGTCAGCAGACGGCGTGACCCAGGATTTTGCGGTGCGAATACGCCCGGCGTGCGGACTCCCGCTGTCGAAGACACCCGCGGATCTGGTGCGTGTCATCGACCTGCAACCACTGGTCCCTGCGCCAGGAACATCTTCGGGCACCTTTGTTCGCGACGCTCCCGACCCGGTGTGCTCGGCAATTTTTCCTCCGAGTGGCTGAAGCCATCACGTAGCGGGCCAATGAAACGATGACGACTTACGGCGTCGTCATCGAGGCCCGCCGCGCATTGACGCGGCCGAATCAATCCGGTTGAATGCCTCGTATGAAGCGAGCCGCCGCGTTAATCGTCGCATGCCTGGCCTGCGGGCAGATCGAGCAGTCCAACAACGGCCTTGCCGGCAAGTGGCTGTCGGCGACAGGGGATGATTGCGCTTTGACGCTCGAGTTGTCGCCTGGACCGGACGGCGTCGAGGGAACCGGTTCAGCCAGCATCGACTGCTTCGGCAGCTTTTCGGTTTCGACGCTTTCCGACCATCAAACGATGCGTTGGACATCACCAGACGGCGTGACCCAGGACTTTACCGTGCGGGCACACGCTTCTCCGTGCGGACTGCCGCTGACAAAGACGCCCCCGGATCAGGTGCGTGCCATCGACCTCGTACCAGTGGTCCCGGCGCCGGGAAGCTTCGCGATGACCTTCTTGCGCGACGCTCCCGAGCCGAAGTGCTCGTTGATTTTCCCTCCGAGCGGATGAAGCCGTAGGCCACGCGTCAAAAAACCGTGACGGCCTGCTGCCGGCGGCATCTGCTTAATGCAGCGCGCGGGCTCGGGCGTCGCGTTCGATCATCCTCATCAGCGAGACGAAGAAGCTGACGATCAGTGGGCCCAAGATCACGCCCAAAATCCCGAACACTTCGAGGCCGCCCAAGAGCGCGAGGAACATCAGGCCGGTGTGCATCTCGCCGCCCGACGTCGCCCGCAAAATGAACGGCTTCGCCGCGTGCTCCACCCCGACCACGCCGATGGTGCACCAGATGGCGAGGCCGATGGCGGCGCCGCTGTGGCCGTTGAAGAGCAAGAGCAAAACCGCGGGCACCCAGACCAGCGCGGTCCCGACGACGGGCACGAACGAAGCCATCCCGACCAAGAGCCCGAAGAACGCCGCATGCCCCACGCCGAAGATCGCGAAGCCAATCCCGGCGAGCACTCCCTGCAACAGCGCGCTCGCGACGTTGCCGATGATCGCGCCGGTCGCCACGCTGTGGAACTCGCGCAAGAGCTCCTCGGTCTGCGCGGCCTGCAACGGCGAAACGTTCCAGAGCCATTCGATCAGCCGCCGCCCGTCCACCAGCAAAAAGAAGAACGCGAGCAGCATCAGCGCGGTGTGAAACACCGCACGAGAAGAGCTGGCGAGGATCTCCGGCCCGACCTCCTGCGCGCGGTCGGTCGCTTTGGCGGCAAAGTCGTGGACCTGCGCGCGGGTCAGGTGCAGCGCGGTCAGCGCCCGCTCGACCGGCTCGGGAAACTGCATGGTCTTGAGGTCCGAGACCTTCTGCACGCCGAGCGTGTCGCGCACGTAGGAGAAGCCGCTGATGGCCTCGCGCGCGGTGAAAGTCGCGACGCTGGCGAACGGCAGGACGATGACCACGAAAACGCCCAGCGTGATCAAGCCGCCGGCGCTGCGCCGCCGCTCCTTCATCGCAGCGGTCAAGCGGTCGAGCGGCCACTGGAAGACGGCGGCGAGCACGGCCGCGAGGAGCAACGGTGACCAGAACGGCAGGACGACCCAGAGGAAAAGCGCCGTCGCAATCGCCGCCAGAACGCCCAGCGTGATCTTGGCGGCGCGCGGATTGCGGGCCTTGGCTGCGCGCTCCGTCCGCGGCTCGGCCGCGGCTGCCACCGTCCGCGGCTCGGCCGCGGCTGGCTCCGTCCGCGGCTCGGCCGCGGCTGGCACCAACGACCGATCGGACTCGTTCGGTTCCATGTTCACAGTCAGCTTATAGGCACGGAGCGCAAGAGAGGGAATTGCGTTACAACCCGCGCCATGACCGAGCAGTACCTGCACGGAACCGCGCCCGAGGAGCAGGGGCGGCTTTCGCTCTTGAATCGGCTCATCAACGACGCCGCGTTGCGAGAGCTCGACGTGCAGCGCGGGGAGCGCATCGTCGATTTCGGCTGCGGGCTCGGGCAGCTCTCGCGGGCGATGGCGCGCGCAGCAGGGCTCCGGGTCTTGGGCATCGAACGCAATGGCGAGCAGCTCGCGGAGTGCGCAAGGCTCGCGGCGCAGGCGGGTGAGGAGCACCTGCTCGAGCTGCGCCAGGGGGATGCATCGGAGCCGCCCATCAGGCCCGAGGAGCAGGACCATTTCGACCTCGCCCACGCGCGCTTCGTCCTCGAGCACGTGCGCGATCCGCTGGCGGTCGTCCGCCAGATGGCGCAGGCAGTTCGCAAAGGCGGCCGTGTCGTCCTTCAAGACGACGATCACGACACCTTGCGCGCGTGGCCCGAGCCGCCTGGATTCGATCCGCTGTGGCGCGCGTATATCCGCACCTATGATCGGATCGGGTGCGATCCGTACGTCGGCCGGCGGCTCGTCTCGCTGTTGCACGAGGCCGGGCTCAAGCCGAAGCGCTGCACGTATCTGTTCTTCGGCTCCTGCGCGGGCGATCCGTCCTGGCCGGGGCTGACCGACAACCTGGCCGGTCTGTTCACGGGCGCTCGCGAAGCCATCACCGCGATTTTGGCGCCGCAGGAGTTCGACGGCGCGATGGCCGCGCTGCAGCAGTGGGCGCGCAGGCCGGACGCCGCGCTCTGGTATGCAATTTCCTATGCCGAGGGAGTGAAGCCATGACCCCGCTCGAGAAGTGGGCGCGCGAGACGTATGGCAAGGCCGCGCAGAAGCCGGGCGCCTTGCGCAAGCCGGAGTTCAAGACTTCGAGCGGCATCGAAGTGGAGCCGCTCTATTCGCCGCCCGAGCCGGACGCGCGCATCGGCTTTCCCGGCGCCTATCCGTTCACCCGCGGCGTGCAGCCCACCATGTACCGCGGGCGCTTCTGGACCATGCGGCAGTACGCGGGGTTCGGCACCGCCGAAGAAACCAACAAACGGTTCCAGTATCTTTTGAAATCGGGCCAGACCGGCCTCTCCACCGCCTTCGACCTGCCCACCCAGATGGGCCACGACTCGGACAGCCCGCGCGCCAAGGGCGAAGTCGGCCGCGTCGGTGTCGCCATCGACTCCATCGACGACGTGGAGCGGCTCTTCCAGGGCATCGACCTCGGCAAGGTCTCCACCTCGATGACCATCAACGCCACCGGCGCGACGCTGCTCGCGCTCTACCAGGCGGTGGGCGAGGCGCACGGAACCAAGCCGTCGGAGCTTTCCGGCACCATTCAAAACGACGTGCTCAAGGAATACATGGCGCGGGGAACGTACATTTATCCGCCCGCGCCTTCGATGCGGCTCATCACTGACACCTTCGAATACTGCTCGCAGGTGATTCCGAAATGGAACCCCATTTCCATTTCCGGCTATCACATCCGCGAGGCAGGCTCGACCGCGGCGCAGGAGATCGCCTTCACCTTGGGCGACGGCATCGCTTACGTGGATGCGGCGACCAAGCGCGGGCTCGACGTCGATTCCTTCGCCGGCCGGCTCAGCTTCTTCTTGAACGTCCACAACAACTTCATCGAAGAGATCGCCAAGTTCCGCGCAGCGCGCAGGCTCTGGGCGCGGATCATGAAGGAGCGGTTCAAGGCGAAAGATCCGCGCAGTTGGACGCTGCGCTTCCACGCCCAGACCGCCGGATCGACCCTGACCGCGCAGCAGCCGGACAACAACGTGGTGCGCGTTTCGCTGCAGGCGCTGGCGGCGGTCCTGGGTGGCGCGCAATCGTTGCACACCAACGGCCGCGACGAGGCGTTGAGCCTTCCCACCGAGGCGAGCGCCCGCATCGCGCTGCGCACGCAGCAGATCGTCGCCCACGAGAGCGGAGTCTGCGACTTCATCGATCCGTTGGGCGGGTCGTGGGCGCTGGAAAAGCTCACCGACGAATTGGAAGCGCGCGCCGAGGCCTATTTGAAACGCATCGACGAGATGGGCGGAATGGTCGAAGCCATCCAGCGCGGTTATCCGCAGCACGAGATCGAGGACGCCGCCTACACCGCGCAGAAGGACGTCGAGGAGAAGAAGCAAATCGTCGTCGGCGTGAATGAATTCAGCGTCGAAGGCGAGCCGCCGTTCGAGATGCTGCGCCTCGATCCCGAGCTGGAAGCGCAGCAGGTCAAGCGGCTGCAGGCGTTCCGCGGCTCGCGTTCGGCGGACGACGCACAGCGCGCGACTTCCGCGCTGCAGAAGGCCGCCGAGGGGAAGGACAACCTGATGCCGCACATCGTGACCGCCGTGAAGGCGCGGGTGACGCTCGGGGAAATCGCCAATGCGCTGCGCAAGGTCTTCGGGGAGCACACGGCGTAGCCGCCGCGCAAAGGAGAACCGGATGAAGATCCTCTTTTTGCTCTTCGACGGTCTGACCGCTCTCGACGCGGTGGGCCCCTATGAAGTGCTGGCGCGGCTTCCGGGCGCGGAGGTGAAGTTCGTCGGCAAGACCGCCGGCGCCATCGTCACGGGCGATCAGCGCCTGCGGCTCGGCACCGACCTCGCCTTGGAGGATGCGACTTCCTGCGATCTCTTGGTCGTGCCCGGAGGCTTCGGGACGCGCGCGCTGGAACGAGACGAGCGCGTCCTGGACTGGGTGCGCAAGGTCGACCAGACCACCAGCCTCACCGCTTCCGTCTGCACCGGATCGTTCGTGCTCGCCGCGGCCGGACTGCTCAAGGGCCGGCGGGCGACCTCGCACTGGGCAGTGCGGGAGCGCCTCGCGGAGTACGGAGCGCTCCCGGTCGGTGAACGGATGGTGCGCGACGGAAAATACGCGACGGCCGCGGGCGTCTCGGCCGGCATCGATCTCGCACTCGCGCTGGCGGTCGAGTTGTGCGGGCGGGAGGTGGCGGCGAGCATTCAATTGAGCATCGAATACGACCCTGCTCCGCCGCTCGACGCGGGCAGCCCCGACAAGGCGCCGAAGCTGCTCCGCGACACGCTGTATGAGCGGTACCAGGCGAAAGACCGCGCCGCCCGCAGCTAAAATCGAAGCCGCCTTTCGGCGCCGTGACTACTGCGCCGCGCGCGAAACCCCGCGGGCTTGCCAGCGCCCAAGCTCCTTCTCGACCAGCCGCGCGAGCCGCGCGCGCACTTCCTGCTCCTCGCGCAGAAGCGCCTTCCGCCCGTGGCGCCGGAGCAGCTCGACCCGCACGTCCGCATCGTGCAGCTCGCCCAGCGACTCCTGCAGCGGCGTCAGCTCGGCAAGCAGCGGCGGCGCCGCCTCGACCGCGTTTTCGAGCAACTCGCAGGTGTAGCGAAGCTGCTTCGCCGCGATGCGCAGCCGATGCATCGGGCCCGGCTTGTCGCTCTTCACAGCCGCTTCCAGCCGCGCATCGAACTTCTCCACCTTCTTCTGCAGCTTCCTGCGCATCCGGTGGCCGCCGAGCTTCCCGCGAAGCTGCAGCTTCTGCGTCGCCTGCAGCACCTCCGGAACCGTCTCGCCGCGAAAGCGCGCAATGCGACGACGAGCTTCTTCTCCGCCTTGGGGATCAGCCCCTCGCGCTGCCGCTGCAGCGGTTCGTCGCGCGGCGCCAGCCACTCCGCCTGGAGCTGCAGATCGCGCAAGCTCCCCAGCGCGTCCTGGAGCCGCTTCGCCCGTGCGTCGAGCTCTCGCAGCCCGAACAGCTTCAGCGCCTGCCGCAGCCTTCGGGTCGCTACCCGCATCGCATGCACCGGCGCCAGCGCCGGCACCTGTTCTTCCCAGCGGGTCACGTCCGACAGCCGGGCCGCGAGGATGCGGCGCGCGGAGTCGGAAGCCTTGCTGGACGCCGAGAGACCACGAATGCGCTGCGGCTTTGCCATCGGTCGCGCTACGTTGCCACGGTGCTCGTCAGCGTGCTCCTGCCGGCGCGGAACGCGTCCGCTACCATACGCGAGGCCGCCTCTTCCATCCTGCAGCAGCGCGACGCGCCGCCGTTCGAAGTGGTGTGCGTGGACGACGCCTCGACCGACGGCACCGCCACCCATCTGCCGCCCGAAGTCCGGGTGGTGCGCGGCTGTGGCAAGGGCCTCGTCGAAGCGCTGAACCTCGGCCTCGCGCATTGCCGGGGCGACTTCATCGCGCGGATGGATGCCGACGACATCGCCCTTCCCGACCGGCTGCGGCTGCAGATCGAGCTGCTCCGCTCGAACGAGCGGCTCGGCGCGGTCGGATGCCTGGTCGAATGCTTTCCACCTTCGCCCGGGCTCTCGCGGCTGGAAGCCTGGCTCAACCGCATCGTCACGCCGGACGACTGCAAGAAGGCGCGCTTCATCGAGGCGCCGCTCGTCCACCCGAGCACCACCTACCGCCGCAAGGCGCTCGGCCACGGCTGGGAGGATCACGGCTGGGCAGAGGATTGGGACCTCTTGCTGCGCCTCGACGAGCAGGGCTGGCAGCTCGCCAAAGTGCCTCAGGTCCTCTTGCGCTGGCGCGACTCGGAAGAGCGCCTCACCCGCACCGGCGCTGCCTATTCGCCGCAGCAGCTCTTGAAATTGCGCGCCCATTATCTGGCCCGCGGCCCTTTGCGCGGCCGGCGTTTCTCCATCTGGGGCGCCGGCCCGACCGGAAAGCGGCTCGCACGGGAGCTGGAAGCGCACGGGCTTCGGCCGGAGGCGTTCTTCGACGTCGATCGGAACAAAGCGTTTGCGCGCGGCCGGCCCGTCTACCGCGAAGACAAGCTGCCCGAGCGCGGAAGCGAGTTCATCGTCGCGGCGGTGGGGGCGGCCGGAGCGCGGGACGAAATCCGATCCGCGCTCA
This sequence comes from Myxococcales bacterium, assembly GCA_036488495.1. Taxonomy (GTDB): domain Bacteria; phylum Myxococcota; class Myxococcia; order Myxococcales; family 40CM-4-68-19; genus 40CM-4-68-19. The sequence continues at coordinate 12,744 of DASXHM010000211.1, forward strand.
ATCCGCGCGGGTATCGCGAAGGCGACGATTACTTGTTCGCGTGTTAAGTTCCACGGCCGCGTGAATCCCTCTACCGAGCCCCTCGCCCGCCTGCTCGTGAAGCGTGGCGCGCTCTCCGAAGCGCAGCTCGGGACCGCGGGCGCACAAGCGCAATCGTTCGCGGCCTATGTGGACGCGGTCCGCGCCCAAGGCGTGAGCGACACGCAACTCCTTTCCGCGATCTCCGAGCTGCGGGGCATTCCGGCGGTGGACCTGGGCGGCACCACCATCGACCTGGACGTGCTCGACAGCATTCCGCTCGCGGTCGCGCAGTCGGACCTGGTCCTCGCCATGTCCACCGAAGGCGGCCGTCTGCACGTCGCCGTCAACGCCGCGCAAGAGACGCACGGCGTCCTCGAAGAGCTGCGCTTCATCACCGGCCAGGAGGTGTCGTCTTACGCCGCGCTACCGGTCGCGCTCGAGCACATCATTGCCGAGGCGTACCAGGCGAAGGCACGCGGCGAACGGTTCTGGCGCGGCGCGCAGGCGCAGGCGGAAGTGGACATCGCGGTGGTGATGCCCGACGCGGCTGAAGACATCCTCGAGCTCGAAGAGCTGACCGAGGACGACGAGCTCGAGCTCGAGGTTGGCGCCGAAGGGGACGAGGACGAGGTGCTGGTCTCAGAGCGCGTGGGACCCGCCCACGTCCTGGCGGTGGACGACGACCCGGACATCCTCAAGCTGCTCGAGCGCTCGCTGAAGTCCGCCGGATACGTGGTCGCGGTCGCGAATGACGGGCGCGAGGCGGAGGAGAAGATCAAGGCCGAACGCTACGACCTGGTCGTCCTCGACGCGATGCTGCCGCACGTCCACGGCTTCGAGATCTGCGCGCGGCTGAAGGCCAATCCGCGCACCCGCAACGTCCCGGTCATCCTGGTTTCGGCGGTGTATCGCGGCTGGCGCTACGCCCACGACGCGCGGGAGACGTTCGGCGCCGACGAGTACATCGAGAAGCCTTTCCACATCGTCGATCTGTTGCGACGGGCGAAGGAGCTGCTCGAGGGCGCCCAGGCCCCGCAGGCCCCCGGCGCGGCGGCGGACCAGCTCTACCAACAAGCTGCTGCGCTGCTGGAGCAGAACAAGTACGCCGAGGCGCAGCCGCTCTTCGAAAAGGTGCTCAAGGAAGATCCGTTCTCGGTGCGGGCGCAGTTCGCGCTCGCCCGCGCCTTGCACGAACAGGGCGACTCCTTCACCGCCATCACCGCCTACGAGCGCGCATTGGAGTTGCGGCCGTCGCTCTTCCCTGCCCTGCGCGCGCTGGCGGGGCTCTACGAGCAGAAGGGTTTTCGCCGCAAGGCGGCCGATGCTCTAGAGCGGGCGGTGCAACTCGCGCCCGATGCCGAAGCCCGCGAGCAGCTTCGCACGCGGCTCTTGAAGCTCCTCTGATGGACGTCACCCCCTCCATTCGCAGCTTCGCCCAGGCCATCGACCGCCAGCGGCAACAGCTCGAGCGGATTCCGCTGTTGCGCGCGGTGGGCGACGTGCTGATGACGGCGCGCGCTCTCGACGAGGCGGAGGCGGCTGCGCTGGCCATCGAAGCCGAGGATTCCGATCTGACCCGCTTCGGGCTGGCGGCGACGCAGGTCTCGATTCCGGTTTTGCGCGCGACGCCGCTCGCGGAGGAATTTCGCGTCTATGAATCGCGCGCGGCCGGCGCGGATGCGGTGCTGTTCTCGGCCTCCGCGGTGCCGGTCGAGCTCTTGACGCGGCTCCTGCTCGCAGCCAAATCCACGCACATGGCGGGGTGTGTTGCCTGCACGTCGCCACAAGAGATCGCCAAGGCGGTGGAGGCGAAGGCGCCGGTCGTGATCGTGCCGGCGGCGCTGTTGCCGTCAGCGTCCGTCCCGCGAACGCTGTTCGTCGCCGACCGGTTCGTGAAGGGCTTGCGCGGCCGGGCCGACGCCGCGCTCGACGATTCGTTCGCTTCCGCCGCCGACCCCGCGCAAGCTTTCCGCGCCGCTCTCGAGGAGGAGCCGTAAGATGCCCCCGCCGTTCAAGAAGCACGTCTTCGTCTGCATGAACGAACGCCCGCCCGACGCGCCGCGGGGCGATTGCACCCGCAAGGGTTCGCCCGAGCTCTTGAAGAAGCTGAAGGACGCTTTGAAGAAGCGCGGTCTCGACGAGACCATCCGCGCCAACAAGGCGGGCTGCCTCGACAACTGCGAGCAGGGCTGCTCGGTCGTGGTTTATCCGGAAGGCGTCTGGTACGGGCACGTCACCGAAGCTGACGTGGAGGAGATCGTCGAGCGGCACCTGCAGGGCGGCGAGCCGGTCGCCCGGCTGCGGCTGTTCCAGAAGTAGCGCGGCCAGAAGCTCAGGCCCGCTACGGCTGAGACGCCGCGCGAGCGCTTACGACGGGAGCGCGTGCGCCATGGCGCGGGGCAGCTCGATCCAGAAGGTCGCGCCGTGGTCCGGGCGCGAGACCACGCCCACCTTGCCGCTGCGCGATTCGACGATGCGCTTCACCGTGGCAAGGCCGAGCCCCAGCCCGTCGCCGGTGCGCGAGGCGCGGACGTAGGGGTCGAAGATGGCCGTTTCCATTCCCTCGGGAACGCCCGGCCCGGTGTCCTCCACGCTGACCCGGACCTTGTCGCGCAGGACGGTGGTGCGCGCGACGATGTGCTTCTTCGGCGCGTCGGCGACGTAGCGGATGGCGTTGCGGACCAAGTTCTGCATCGCCACGAGGATCGCGGCCTCGGCGCAGGCGACTTCCACCCCGGGTGACGGCTCCACGGTGAGCGCCACGCCACGCTGCGCCGCCGCCGGCACCAGCTCCTCCTCGATGGCGTGCAAGACGCTGCCGAGATCGGCCGTCTCGCCGTCCTGCGGGCGCGCTCCCGACTGCGCGAAGCGGAACAGCTCTTCGACGATGAGCGTGACCCGCGACAGGCTGCGCCGCATCAGCCCCGCCGCCTCGGTGGCATGCGCGTCACCGGAGACGCTGCGGCTCAGCACATGGAGCCCGACCGACACGGTGGAGAGCGAGCCGACGATGTCGTGAGCGACCCGCCCGCTGAACTGCTCCAGCTCGGCGGCGCGCTCGCGCTCGAGCCGATGCGTGTGCTCTTGCAGTTGCTGGTGGCGGCGGACGAGCACGGCGGCGACGATGGCGCCGGCAAGTGCGCAGAGCGCCCACAGCGCGTCGAAGAGGCGCGACGTGGTCAAGGAGCGCGCGCGCACCTGCTCCAGCCGCGCTGAAGCGGCAGTCGCCCGCTGCGTCTCGGCGGTGAGCGTCTCCATCAGGAGCTGGGTCAACGATTCGATGCCGTGCGGCCTGCCGGTCTTGTCGAAGGCCTCTTCGACGCGCCGGAGCGCGTCGGTCAAGAGCACCGCGTCGGGAGCGCCGTCCGCGGAGAGCGC
>DASXHM010000078.1:0-13610 GCA_036488495.1 Myxococcales bacterium
CAACGGCAACTGCCTCGTCAACGCCTTCACCTTGGGCGTCTTGAAAGCCGACCGCATCTTCAAGGGCACCGCGAGCGGCGTCGGCAATCCGGTCATCTACATCGGCGCCCGCACCGGCCGCGACGGCATCCACGGCGCCACGATGGCGTCCGCCGAGTTCGATCAAGAGAGCGAGAAGAAGCGTCCCACCGTGCAGGTGGGCGATCCGTTCATGGAGAAGCTGCTCCTCGAAGCCTGTCTCGAGCTGTTCAAGACCGACTGTCTGGTCGGCATCCAGGACATGGGCGCGGCCGGCCTGACCTCGTCGTCGGTGGAGATGGCGTCGCGCGCCGGAAGCGGCCTCGAGCTCGACATCGACGCGGTGCCCCGTCGCGAGAGCGGGATGACGCCGTACGAAGTGATGCTCTCCGAATCGCAGGAGCGGATGCTGCTCGTCGCCAAGAAGGGGCGCGAGGCCGAGGTGTACGCCATCTGCGACAAGTGGGATCTCGCGCACGCCTTGGTCGGCCGCGTCACCGCCTCCGGCCGCATCGTGCTCAAGAGCAAGGGCGAGGTGGTGGCGGACCTCCCCATCGCGCCTTTGACCGACGAGGCTCCGCTCTACGATCGCCCGCGCTCGCGGCCGCCCTGGCAGGACGAAGTGCAGAAGCTGCCAGCGCTTGCAGCACGGCCCTTGCTCGATTCGCTCCTCAAGCTGCTCGCCTCGCCGACCATCGCGTCGAAGGAGTGGGTCTACCGCCAGTACGATCACATGGTCCGGCTCGGCACCGCGGTGCGGCCCGGCGACGGCGATGCGGCGGTGGTGCGCTTCACCGGACAGCGCGAAGGCGGGGTCGCGCTCTCGGTCGGCTGCAATTCGCGCTGGTGCTACTTGGAGCCGCGCCTGGGCGCTGCCCATGCCGTCGCCGAGGCGGCGCGGAACGTGAGCTGCGTCGGGGGCGAGCCGCTGGCGGTCACCGACTGCCTCAACTTCGGCAACCCGCAGCGGCCGGAGATCCTCTGGCAGTTCGAACAGGCCTGCCTGGGCATCGCCGACGCCTGCCAGGCTTTGGATGCGCCGGTCGTCTCCGGCAACGTCTCGCTCTACAACGAGACCGAAGGCAAAGCGGTCTTCCCCACCCCGATGATCGGGCTCGTCGGGCTCGTCGAAGACGCGAGCTCGAGCTGCGGAATGTCGTTCGCGGAAGCGGGGAACCGCATCGCGGTCGTCGGCGGCTTGGGGAACGGCCATCTCGGCGGCAGCGAGTTCCTGAAGGCCGTGCACGGCCTCGTCGCCGGCCTGCCGCCGCCGCTCGACCTGGTGAAGGAAAAGGCGGTGCAGAAGGCGGTGCGCGAGTGCGTCCGGGAGCGGGCGGTGCGCTGTGCCCACGACTGCAGCGACGGCGGGCTTGCGGTGGCGCTTTCGGAGATGTGCTTCGGCAAAGGCCTCGGCTGCAAGGTGACGCTGTCTGGGTCGGTTGCGGCGGAAGGAGCGCTCTTCGGCGAGGACGCCTCGCGCGTCGTCGTCTCCTATGCGCCCGACAAGGCCGCGCGCGTTCGCGAGCTGTGCAAGATGGTCGAGCTGGTCGAGATCGGCGAAGTGACTTCATCGGGCGCGTTCGTCGTCGAAGGCCTCGCCGGCGGGCGACTCGAGGCGCAGGTGGCGACGCTGAAGGACGCCTGGAAGAGCGCCATTCCCAAGCTTGTCGGCAGCTAGGCCGATGGAGACGCGGCTCCTCTTCGCGCAGTCGCCCCAGGACCTCGACGAGGCGGCGCAGGTGATCTTGCGCGGAGGGCTGGCCGCCTTTCCCACCGAGACGGTCTACGGGCTGGGCGCGCTGGCGCTCGATCCGCTGGCAGTCCGCGGGATCTTCGCCGCCAAGGGGCGGCCTTCGACAAACCCGGTCATCGTCCACGTCCGCGACGAAGAAGAGGCGCGCACGCTGGTCCTCCACTTTCCCATCGAGGCCGCATCGCTCGCGGCGCGGTTCTGGCCTGGGCCGCTCACGCTGGTCTTGCCCAGGTCTGCGAGGGTGCCGGACGAATGCACTGCCGGCGGCGACACCGTGGGGGTCCGCGCGCCGTCCCATCCGGCGGCGCGGGCGCTCCTCGACCGGGTTCGGGCCCCCATCGCCGCGCCGAGCGCGAACCGGTCCGAGCACGTCTCGCCCACCTCTGCGGCGCACGTCCTGCGCGATCTGAACGGACGCATCGACGTGGTGCTCGACGGCGGCCGGTGCGCCTTGGGAATCGAGTCGACGGTGGTAGCGCTCGACGGCGATGTGCCGCGGCTCTTGCGGGCTGGTGCGGTGCCGAGGACGGCGATCGAGGAGCTGATCGGCCCCCTGGAGCTGGGCGCGAGGGCACACGGGCCTTTGCAGTCGCCCGGCCAGCATCGGCGCCATTACGCGCCGGCGGCGCAGGTGCGGATTGCGCCGGCGGCAGACCTTCCGGCGGCTGCGGCGGAGTTCGCGGGGCACGCCAAGGTGGGCGCGCTCCTGCGCGAGGCGGCCGGCGGCGAGGCTGCGCCGTCCCGCGGCGGCGAGGCTGCGGTGTCCCGCGGCGGCGGCGAGGCTGCGCTGTCCGGCGGCGGTGGGAGCGCGCTCCTCTTGCTGCGGTTGCCCGCCGATGCGCAAGGCTACGCCCGGGAGCTGTACGCTGCGCTCCGCACGCTGGAAGATGCGGGCTGCGACGCCATCGTCATCGAAGACGTACCTCACACCGCGGAATGGGACGCCATCCGCGATCGCCTGGTCAGGGCCTCCGCACGATGATCCTCCTCAGCGCAGCCATCGTCTTCTCCGCCGTCTCCGCCGGGCCGGTCCGGCAGACCACCGTCATCGATCGTGCGCACCTGTCGGCACTCTTTCCCAAGCTGGAAATCCGCGACACCGTCGACAAGCAGGGCGACGCTGAATGGGACACGCTCAGCGTCTTCCAGGGCAAGGACGAGCTGCTGCAGATCTCGCCCTGCGATGCCGGGCCGCTCGGCAAGGTCTGCATCGTCTACTCGCGTGCGAAGAGCGCGCGCACGGCCGACGGGGTGCGCATCGGCGACTCCTACGCGAAGGCGAAGAGCAAGGTCGAAAGCTGCGGCGCGGGCTTCAACCAGGACAGCGACAAGGTGCTCTGCCAGGCAAAGAGCGCCAAGAACGTCACCGTCGTCTTCGCCAAGAAAGGCGCGAAGGAAGGCATGCCCACGCCGCCCGAGCTCGCGAGCTACCGCGCGACCGAGCTGCGCTGGGTGCCTTGACCTGCGAGCGCGACCGCGATGGCAGCCGCGGCGCGGGCGTTGTTCTCGAGCAACTCCACATTTGCGGTGCGGCTGCGCCCGCCCGTCGCCCGCGCCAGCTCCTGCAAGAGGAACGGCGTCACTTCCTTGCCGGGAAGCTTGCGCGCCTCGGCTTGCGACAGCGCCTGCAAAAGCGCCTCTTCCACTTCTGCCCGCGGCAAGGGCGACGGCGGCTTGACCGTGACCAGGACGCCCGAGGGCAACTCCAGCACGTCCCAATGCTGCTGGAGCGCGCGGGCGATCTGATTTGCGTCGTCGAACGAGTGCTCGAGCGGGATGCCGCTTTCGTCAGTGAAGAAGGCCGGCAGCTCCCGCGTGCCGAAGCCCCACACCGGCACCCCCAGCGTCTCCAGAAGCTCGCTCGTCGCCCGCAGATCGAGAATCGCTTTCGGCCCTGCGCAGACCACGCCCACCCGGCGGCGGGCGATCTCGAGGAGGTCGGCGGAGATGTCCGAAGGGTCAGCCGGATGGAGCCGCCGGTGCACACCGCCGATGCCGCCAGTCGCGAACACGCGGATGCCCACCCGCTCGGCGATGGCGCAGGTGGCGCTGACGGTGGTTCCGGCCGTCGCTTTCTTTGCACAGAGTGGCGCCAGATCGCGGGCGCCTGCCTTGGCGGCAGGGCCTTCTGCGAGCCGCTGCAGCTCGGCCTCGCCGGCCCCGACGACGACCGTGCCCTCGACCACCGCGATGGCCGCCGGGACGGCGCCTTCCGAGCGCACGGCCGCCGCACAGCGCCGCGCGGCCTCGAGATTGTGGGGCGGCGGCAAGCCCTGTGCGACCACGCTGGTCTCGAGCGCGACCACCGGCCTTCGCCCGCGGAGCGCGGTCGCGACTTCGTCGGCGAGCTGGATCATGCTGCCCGTCTAGCGCCGTCGCGCATGCGTCGCAATGCTCGTCCGCGAGCGAGAGTCCCAGGCCGCGGACGCTCCCAAGGTCAAAGGCCGAGCGCGCGCGAAAGGTCGGGCCCGAAATCGGTTCTGGCGGCCTCCCCCTGCCCCTTCTGCCAGCGCGCTTCCGTCTCGACGTAGCCGGCGTAGCCATTGGCAAGCGACACGACGACCGCCGGCCGCGCGCGCAGCCCGAGCTCGCCGACCGGCTCGCCGGGAATCCCCCAGAGCGTCACCCCTCCGAACGACAGCCGCGTTTCGACGGCAGCCGGCGCGAAGAGAAAACCGAGCAGGTTTCCCGCCGCCCGCCGCAAGAGCGATGGCACCCGCGGGCTTCCGAATGGATGCGGCAGCGTCATCGCTTGTTCGGAACAATCGAGCGCCCCCTCCGACGGCTTCGCGGAGGCGAGAAGGAGCTTCGCTTCATGCGCCACCCGCAGGCCGAGCTCTTCCGTGTGGAGCGCGCGGTCGAAGCTGGCGTTGCCGAGCGCGCCTGCGAGCACGAAGACCGGCTCCTGGAACTGGGCCGCAACGACGCCAGGCCAGTCGCTCGAGAGCTGATCGCGCGGGGCGCTGGTCGGGTGCATCGCGTAGTCGACGACGGTGGCGATGGGGCCGGCTGCGCCCTGCACCCGGAGCGCGAAAAATCCGCGGTCGAGCGGTCCTTCGCTGCGCGGGCGAGACGGTCCGCCGGCCCAGTCGGTGCGAGCGGCGATGACCTGCGCGGGCTGCAGCGCCTGCGCCGCCTGCCGCACGGCTTCGTCGAGCGCAGCCTGCACCGCCTGCCGCTGTCGCGCGTCGTACGGCCCTGTGCCGAGGAACCCCGCCGCGTAGCTGTCCCACAGCCCGCCGGGACCCGTGTGCGTGTGCGTCGCGGCGAGCAGCCCGCACTCCGGGAGCGAAAGCCCGGGCGGAATCAACAGCGTGTCGATGGTCGCAAGCGTGGCGCGCGCCGCCCCCGCTTCCAAGACCAGCGCGCGCGCAAAGACCTCTGTCGCCACCCGTGCGGCGCGATGGCGCCCCGCGTACCCCGCCAGCACCGGATGTTCGCCGAGCACGATCCGCACCTGCGCAGCTCCGGCCCGGAGGGCGCCCTCTCCATGGATCGCCTTTGCGACCACCGTCCGCGCATGCCGCGCGGGGAGCGGGACGGCGCAAAAGACGAGCACCGCGACGCCCAGCGCCAAAGCCGCGACCGTCCGCGCGCGGCGGCTTGGGCGGGAGCTACGAATAGCGATCGTCCTGCCAGGGATGCGCGGAGTTCGAATACCCGCGCAGCTCCCAGAACCCGAGCCGGTCCTTGGTCAGCACCTCGATGCGCCGGATCCACTTCGCGCCCTTCCACGCGTAGAGCTGCGGTGTGATGATCCGCGCAGGGCCGCCGTGCTCTTCCGGGAGCGGCTTTCCTTCCGCGGTGTGGACCACCAGCACGTCTTCCTTGAGCGCCTCTTCGAGCGGGAGGTTGGTGGTGTAGCCGTCGTAGGCGTGGGTCATCACGTGCGTCGCTTCTGCCTTCGGTGCAGCCAGGGCAAGCAAGGTGAGGAGCTGCACGCCCTCCCACTCGACGTCGAGCTTCGACCAGGTGGTCACGCAATGGAAGTCGCTCGTGTCGTTCGCCTGCGGCAGCTTCATGAAGTCGCGCCAGGAGAGCTTCAGCGGGTGCTCGACCGCGCCGTCGACCAGGAGCTCCCACTTCGACGGCTGGACGGTGGGCGTCCGCCCGAGATCGAGCACCGGCCACTTCTCCGTCACCGTCTGGCCCGGCGGCAGTTTCGGCATGCCGTGCCGGTTCGGCGGCCCAGAGCCTTGCGGCACCGCAGGCGAGCCTTTGGCCGCCCGCTTTCCCAGGTACCGCTCGCGCAGCTTCTGCCGCGCAAGCACGATGCGATCCTCGTCGGGCATGCGCCGATACTACGGAAAACGCGTTCGGTTTGCCTCTTTGCGGAAGGGCCGCTACCCTCCGCCGCCCGTGAGCGACAAGTTCCACGACGAGTGCGGCGTCTTCGGCGTCTACGGCCATCCGGAAGCCGCGAACCTCGCCTACCTGGGCATCCACGCGCTCCAGCACCGCGGGCAGGAATCGGCCGGCATCGCCAGCTTCGACGGCCGCACCATCCACGTCCACAAGGCGATGGGGCTCGTCGCCGACATCTTCGACCAGCCCGCCATCGCAAGCCTCCCCGGCACCGTCGCCATCGGCCACACCCGCTACTCCACCGCCGGCAGCTCGAACCTCGCCAACGCCCAGCCGATGCTCGCGCGCACCACCGCCGGCCAGGTCGCGGTCGCGCACAACGGCAACATCGTCAACGCCGAAGAGCTGCGGATGGAGCTCGCGAAACGCGGCGCGCTGTTCCACGGCACGAGCGACACCGAGGTCATCGTCCACCTCCTCGCCCACGAGCCGGAAGCGAAGGAGATCGGCCAGCGCATCCGCGGCGCCTTGAGCCAGGTGCGCGGCGCGTACTCGCTCCTCTTCCTCACCGAAGAAGGCATCGTGGCGGTGCGCGATCCGCTCGGCTTCCGGCCGCTCGTGATCGGGCGGCTCAAGAACGGCGCTCCGGTGTTCGCCAGCGAGACCTGCGCGCTCGACCTGATCGAGGCCACCTACGTGCGCGAGGTCGAGCCCGGCGAAATGGTCATCGCCGACGAGAAGGGCGTGCGTACCCTGCAGACGCTCCCCAAGCAGCGCTCCGGCAACTGCATCTTCGAGCTGGTCTACTTCGCCCGGCCGGACTCGCAGATCTTCGGCCGCAGCGTCTACGCCACCCGCAAGGCCTTCGGGCGCAGGCTGGCCAAAGAAGCGCCGGTGGAAGCGGACGTCGTCGTGCCGGTGCCGGACTCCGGCGTTCCCGCGGCGCTGGGGTTTTCGGAAGCGAGCGGCATTCCCTACGATCTCGGCCTCATCCGCAGCCACTACGTCGGCCGCACTTTCATCGAGCCCTCGCAGTCCATCCGTCACTTCGGGGTGAAGCTGAAGCTCAACCCGGTGCCGCAGGTGGTGAAGGGGAAGCGGGTGGTGGTGGTCGACGACTCCATCGTCCGCGGCACGACCAGCCGCAAGATCGTCAAGATGATCCGCGACGCCGGGGCGACCGAAGTGCATCTGCGCATCAGCGCGCCGCCGACCCGCTGGCCCTGCTACTACGGCATCGACACGCCGGTGCGCAGCGAGCTCATCGCCTCCTCGCACACCGAAGCCGAGATCGCGAAGTACGTCACCGCCGACTCCCTGGGCTACCTCTCCCGCGACGGCATGCACGAGGCGGCCAAGGCCGAGCCGCGCTCGTTCTGCGATGCCTGCTTCACCGGCGAGTACCTGGTCCAACTGACGCCGCTCGAGTCCGGTGCGCGGCCTGCCGCTCTGGACGGAGTGCGGTCCCCCGGCGGCGAGCACGCGCCGCGCGAAGGCAAGGCCACGGGCGCCGCGGAAAACCTCAAAGTCGTCCACGCCTGAGCGGGGCAACGAAGAGGCCGTCCGCGCGTGGCGGGCAGCGAAGACGCCGTTCGCGCCTGGCGGGCAGCCAAGACGCCCTCCGCGCCCGCGCGGCCGTCCGCGCGCGTGACGACCTGTCGCTCGGCGTCTCGCATCCGGGTTATCCTAGAGAGCGCGGATGCCCATCATCGACCTGCTCGTCAAGCTGCAGATCATCGACGAGCGCCAGCACACTGCGGTGATGAGCCGTTCGCACGGCGGGGCCGGCGGGGCCGTTTTGCAGCAGGTCGCCGAGCTCGGGTACGCAACCGAAGGCGCGGTTGCGCGCGCGCTCTCCCTCGAGCTCGGGCTTCCCCGCGTCGACCTTGCCGCCACCCCTCCCGAGCCCGCTGCGATTGCGCTGTTGGACGGCCGCACCTGCTCGGGCAACTTCGTGCTCCCGGTCGCGCTGCGTGAGAGCGGCGAGCTGCTCTGGCTGGCCATGGCGGACCCCACCGACCAGGATGCGATCTCGCTCGTGCGCCGCAAGACGCAGAAGCGGGTGCGCCCGGCCGTCGCCGGCCCGAGCGAGATCTTGCGCGCCGCGAAGTCGCTCTATGCGGCCCGGCCGGTCGGCGTGGGCCTCTCGCCCATCGATCTCGACGCGGCCACGGACGACAAGTTCGAGGTGGTCAACGTCTCCGAAGACCTCGACAACTCGCCCCTCTCACGAATCGCACGGCAGCTCGGAGTGCCGGTGCCGCCGGATCTGGCGGCGCGCGCGAAGAGCCGGGCGCGGGCGAAGTCGCCGGACGACGACGCGCTCTCGGAGGCGAACGGCTTCACCACGAGCACGAGCAAGGCGCTCCGGGCCATTCCGGCGGCGACGCTGCCTCCGCAAAGCCGCGCCTTCGACGACCTGTTCGCCCTTCCCAAGCCGGCGCAGCGCCCGGGCCTGCATCTCTCCGACGAGGATCTGCGGCTGATCGAGGCGCTGCGCAGCTCGATGGAAAAGGGCGCGCTCATCCTCCGCGCCCTGGCCGAGCTGTGCGTCGAAAAGGGCCTCTTCACCCGCGAAGAAATGCGCAAGCGCAACCAGCGCCCGTGATCAGACCTTGTTCACGTCGCGGTGGGTGACGCGGACGTTTGCGCGCTGCTTTCCTTCCAGCCTGCGCTTCAGCTCTTCCGACAACGCAACGCTGCGGTGGCGGCCGCCGGTGCAGCCGATGCTGACGGTCAGGTAGCTCTTCCCCTCGGCGCGATATTGCGGAATCAAGAAGCTCAAGAGCGACTCCAGCCGGGCGAGGAACTCCTGCGTCTGCGTCCGCTCGAGCACCCACGAGGAGACGCGCGGGTCGGTGCCGGGAAAGGCCTTCAGCCCCTCGACGAAATACGGGTTCGGCAGAAAGCGCACGTCGAACACCAGATCGCTCGCCGGGGGAATGCCGTTGCGGAACCCGAACGACAGGAGGGTGACGTTGAGCCCCTCCGCGGCAGCGGCGCCGCCGAACTTGGAGGTGATCGCGTCGCGCAATTCGTGCACGTTCATGCGGGTGGTGTCGACGATCTGATCGCTCAGCGCCCGAAGCTGCGAGAGCAGCCGCCGCTCTTCGGCGATGCCTTCGGCGACGCTGCCGTCCGGGCTGAGCGGATGCCGCCGCCTCGTCTCCGAGAACCTGCGCAAGAGCGCGTCGTCCTGGCAGTCGAAGAAGATCACCTCCAGGTTGTGCCCCGCCCGGCGCACCTCCTCGAAGGCCGCGGGCGTCTTCTCCAAGAAGCGCGCCTCACGCGCATCCACCACGATGGCGAGCCGGTCCACTTCGTCGCTCGTGCCATGGCTGACCAGATCGAGCAGCTTCGGCAAGAGCATCACCGGCAGGTTGTCGATGCAGAAGTAGCCCAGGTCCTCGAGCGCCTTGATGGCGGTGGACTTGCCGGCGCCGGACATGCCGGTGACCACCACGATGCGGTGGGTGTCCGCGCCCCGCGGCGGCGGGTTGTTCTCGTGCTCGCCCACCTCACTCGACCTCGTCGCCGATGCTCCGCGTGAGCGTCGCCTGGGCGATCTGCTTGGAGAGCTTCTCCTGGAACTCCTTCGCCGAATGGTGCCCCTGCAGCTTGAGCAGGTGGTTGCGCGCCGCCACTTCCACGATGGTGGTCAGGTTTCGCCCCGGCCGCACCGGAATGACGAGCAGCGGCACCTCCATGTCGAGCATCGAGTACTTCTGGGTCTCGACGCCGAGGCGGTCGTACTCGACCTTGTCGTCCCACTCGGTCAGTTCCACCACCATCTCGACCTTCTTGCGCTCGCGCACCGCGGAGACGCCGAACAGATCCTTGATGTTGATGATCCCGATGCCGCGGATCTCCATGTGGTGCTTGATGATCTCCGAGCCGCTTCCGTAGACGGACCCGCCCTGCCGCCGTTTCAAGTCGACGATGTCGTCCGCCACCAGCCGATGTCCGCGGGTGACGAGATCCAAGGCGAGCTCGCTCTTGCCGATGCCGCTTTTTCCGAGAATGAGCATGCCGACGCCGATGACGTCGATGAGCACTCCGTGCACCGAGGTGGAGGCGGTGAGCGCCTCCTGCAGGAAGCGCTCGATGTTGTCGATGAAGGTGCTGGAGAGGTGGGACGTGCGCAAAAGCGGCACCCGCGCATCGCTCGCCTCGCGCTTCATCCACTCCTCGACCGGCAGGTTCTTGGTCACCGCGAGGCAGGCGATGGGCAGCCGGAAGAGCTCGCGCACCCGCCTGAGCGCCTCTTCGTGCTTGAGGGTGGCAAGAAAGCTGATCTCGGTGTTGCCGAAGACCTGCAGCCGGTCCTTGTGGATGTGCTCGGTGAAGCCGGCGAGCGCGAGCCCGGGCTTCTGGATGCGCGAGGAGACGATGCGGCGATCGAGGCCGTTGTCGCCCGCGAGAAGCTCCAGGCGCAGGTCGAAGTCGTTGTCCTTGACGAGCTGCTCGATCTTGACGGAGTCCAAGGGTAGGAGCGTAACATCGGAGGGCACACTCCCTCTACAGCGCATTTTCCAAAAGCCATGCCGTCCTCGCTCCTCCGCCAGCGGGTCTTCCGCACCATCTGGCTCGCCCAGTTCGTCTCCGTCTTCGGCGACTTCCTGGCGCTGTTCGGCGTCATCATCGCCATCACCTTCCGGCTGCACGGCACCCCCGTCGACGTGGCGCTGGTGACGGTCGCCTACACCGCGCCGGTCGCCATCATCTCGCCGCTCGCGGGAGTGCTCGTCGACCGCTGGCCGACGAAGCCGTTGATGATCGCGAGCGACCTGCTCCGCGCCGGCATCGCCGCGAGCCTCGTCCTCGGCCACAGCGTCCCGCAGATCGCGCTCTCGATGGCGGCGCTGGGGTTCGTCTCCAGCTTCTTTGCCCCCGCCCAGGCCGTCGCCATCCGCACCCTGATCGCCCGCGAGGACCTGCTCCAGGCGAACGCGCTTCTCCAGCAGGCGTTCTACGTGGTGCGCATCGTCGCGCCCGCCATCGCCGGGCAGCTCGTCGTCTTGTTCACCGAGAAGGTCTGCTTCTGGTTCGACGCCACCTCGTTCGTCTTCTCGGCCGCGATGATCGGGACGCTCGCGATCCTGCGGCCGGTCGCGGTGAAGAAAGAGCGGCACATGGGCCGCGACTTCCTCGAGGGAAACCGCTTCATCTTCACCCACAAGGAGCTGGGGTTCGCCTTCGTCGCCTCGGCGGCGGCGATGCTGGTCTTGAGCTCGTTCAGCCCGCTCATCTCCATCTACATCCGCGACACCTTGGCCGCGGGACCGCGGGCGTACGGCATCATCAGCGCGCTGGTCGGGGTGGGGCTCATCGCCGGCACCGCCCTCGTCCGCAAGGCCTCGGAGAAGCGGGAAGTCTCGACCGTCATCCTGTTGGGCCTGCTCGGGCTGGGCGCGGGGGCGGTGCTCTTGGGCGCCTTCCGCAACGTCGTCGCCGCCGGAGCGAGCACCTTCACCATCGGCTTCGCCATCGCCTTCGTCATCGTCCCGGGAACGACGCTCTCGCAGAAGGCGACCCCGCCCGAGATGCAGGGCCGGGTGAGCAGCACCTTCTTGTCGCTCTTCTCCCTCGCGCAGGTGGTCGGCCTGCTCGGCTCCGGGGCGCTCGCTGAAGAACTGACCGTGCGCGGGCTCTTCCTCGCCGCCGGCGCGGCGATGGCCGTCCTGGCCTTCGCCGGGAAGGCGTTCTTGAAGTCCCGCCCGGTCGCAACTGCGGGGTAGCGCCGCCAAGCGCGTGCTGGTCCTCGTCCGCGTTTTCGTGACGGCAATCGTGTCCGGCGTCGTGCGCGATCTCGACGGTCGTGCCCGATGACGACGACCACCGCCGGCACGAAGCGGTTCGCGACCAACCCTGGCGATGTCTCCGACGGGAGTTGGCGGCGCCATCCGGGGCGGCACCGGCCAGGTCAGACCGCGCGCTCGTGGGATGCAGAGAAACAGCAAGACAGCGCGCGAGAGCCGCCGGGGGGCAACCTCGCGCCGACGCGATTTCGAGGCGCGCCGCAGTTCCGCGACAGCCAGAGACAGTCCGGGAGGGCGAGCCTTGCATGAGCGACGCGCGAGGGTGCCCCCCGGCGGCGACCCCATTGCGTTCAAGTCGCCACGGAAGGAGGTGCGGCCCGTCAGTACTTGGCGTCCTCGTCTGCGATCAATCGATACATCGCCGCCGCGTCCTTCGCGTCGAGGATCGACTTGCGCAGTTGCGGCTGCCGGAAGAGCCGCGAGATGCGCGCCAGCGCCTTCAAGTGCACCCCCGCCGAGTTCTCCGGCGCGAAGAGCACGAAGAAGAGGTAGGTGGGCTTCGCGTCGATGGCGGCGAAGTCGATGCCGGACCGCTTGCGGGCAAAGGCGCCGATCAGCCCGGGCAATCCGGAGAGCTTGCCGTGCGGAATGGCGACGCCTTCGCCGATGCCGGTGGACCCGAGCTTCTCGCGCTCGATCAGGGTCTGCAAGAGTCGCTCGCGGCTCAATTGCGGATACGCCCTGGCGAGCACTCCGCACAGCTCGGACAAGACGGACGCCTTGTCGTCCGCCACAAGCTCGGGGACGACCAGGTCTTCGCGCAAGAACTCCGCGATGCGCATTCGTTCGTTCTACTTCGCAACGCTCGCGCGCGCCATCTGTGGCGGCGACGAGAGCGCGCTCTGCCCGCCCGGCGCGATCAGGCCGAAGCTGCCGTCCTTGCGCCGGTAGATGACGTTCACGTCGCTGGACTCGGGGCGGGTGAAGACGAGGAAGTCGTTGTTCAAGAGGTCCATCTGCATCAGCGCCTCTTCGACGCTCATCGGCTTCGCCAGGAACTCGTCGCTGCGGATGACCTCCGGCAGGACGCCTTCGATGTCGGGATGCGAGAAGATCTCGTAGCGCACGCGCACGGGTCCGGTCGCGTGGACGTGGGTCGGCCGGTGGTTCTTCAGGCGCTCTTTGTGCTTCTTGAGCTGGCGCTCGATCTTGTCGATCGCCATGTCGATCGACGCGTACATGTCCTCGGACTTTTCCTTGCCGCGGACGTGGAAGTGTCCGGCGTGCAGGTTGATGTCCGCCTGGTGCAGGTAGCGCTCGAGCGAGAGCGTGACGTGCGCCTCGGTCACCTTGTCCAGGTACTTGTCGACGACCTTTCCGAGCTTGTCCTGCACGTGGTTCCGCAGAGCATCGGTCGCGAACATGTTCCGGAAGGTGATGTTGACCTGCATGCGAGGCTCCTTCGCGAGAGGGAAGCGAGGCCCGCTTCCCTCGTTTCAAACTGCGTAACCGCCGAGCGGCCTCGGGGCCACCGCGACTAGTAGAACCGCTTGCGCTTGCTGGACGGCAGGATTCCGAGCACCTCGCGGTATTTGGCGACCGTACGCCTCGCGATGTCAACGTTCTGGGTGCGGAGGATCTCGACGATCTTCTGATCGCTGTACGGCTTGTCTCCCGGCTCGGCCGCGACGATCTGTTTGATTTGATTCTTCACCGCTTCCGAGGCCACGTCCTCGCCGCCGCTCATCCGCCCGATCGACGAGTTGAAGAAGTAC
>DASXHM010000119.1:0-6941 GCA_036488495.1 Myxococcales bacterium
GCGCCTCACCGAGGCAGCGGCCATCTACTCGGCGCGCCTGATGGGCCGCGGCGACGAGAAGGCTGCCGATCAGGCGGCCGTGGACGCCATGCGCAAGGCGTTCAACGAGATGAACATCCGCGGCACCATCGTCATCGGCGAGGGCGAGCGCGACGAAGCGCCCATGCTCTACATCGGCGAGAAGGTGGGGCGCGGGGACGCCAACGATCCGGAGGTGGACATCGCCCTGGATCCGCTGGAAGGCACGACCATCACCGCCACCGGCGGTCCCAACGCGCTCTCGGTCATCGCCATGGCCGACAAGGGCAACCTCTTGAACGCGCCGGACACGTACATGGACAAGATCGCGGTCGGCCCGGCGGCGAAAGGCGCCATCGACCTGACCAAGAGCCCCTCGCAAAACCTGCGCGCCATCGCCGACAAGAAGGGCGTCTACGTGGACGACCTCACCGTCATCATCCTCAACCGGACGCGCCACGAGAAGCTGATCGCCGAGGTGCGCTCGACCGGCGCGCGGATCAAGCTGATCGGCGACGGCGACGTCAGCGCCGCCATCGCCACCTGCTTCCCCGAGACCGGCGTCGACGTGTTGATGGGCATCGGCGGGGCGCCCGAAGGGGTGATCGCGGCGGCCGCGTTGCGCTGCTGCGGCGGCGACATGCAGGGGCGCCTCGCGCCTCGCAACGACAAGGAGATCGAGCGCGCGCAGAAGATGGGCATCAAGGACGTGAAGGCGGTCTTCGCCTTGGAACAGCTCGCCAAAGGCCACGTCATCTTCGCCGCCACCGGCGTGACCTCGGGCGACTTCTTGCGCGGCGTGCGCTTCTTCAAGGGCGGGGCCGACACCCACTCGGTGGTGATGCGCTCGAAGAGCCAGACCGTCCGCTACATCCAGTCGCGGCATTCGTTCGAGCACAAGCCGAGCTACGGTTGATGGGGCACGCTTCGAAGTCGATCGAGGTGGAGGTGCCGGTCGAGGCGTTCGTCGCCGTGGTGCGCGACTACGCGCGGTATCCCCAGTTCGTTCCCGAGCTGCACAAGGTGCTGGTCGATCCGCAGGGCGACGCGGTCGACGTGACGTATTGGCTCGACGCCAAGCTGAAGGTGTTCGAGTTCACCCTGCGGCACGAGCTGCGCGAGGACGGATTGCGCATCGACTGGCGGCTCGTCCGCGGCGGCGACTACATGCGGCGCAACACGGGCCATTGGCAGTTCGAGCCCACCCCGAAGGGGACGCGCGCGGTCTACACCATCGACATCGACTTCGGCCCGCACGTGCCCGCAGCGTTCGAAAAGCAGCTCGTGCTGCGTGGTCTTCCCAACATGCTGGCGAATTTCAAAGCGCGGGCGGAGGCGTTGCAGCGCGGCTGAATTTGGCGAAGCAAGGGCCCGTGGGTAAGTTGACCCGAGGAGAGGCGACTGTTACAGATCGAGAGGGCGAGCAGGCCCTCGTCGAAAGGGCTCGACGGTTTTGAATCGATGGTGCCGGGATTGCATCGAATCCTTGGTTGACCCCGGAGGTAGCTCCCAGTGCTCGACGCGTTCATCATCGAAGAGATCAAAAAGCGCGAGCAGGAGCGAGACGGGGAGCGTCCGCGCCTGGAGCTTCCGCTTCCCGACCCGGAGACCCACCGGCAGAACGAGCGCCGCGAGCGCGACGACGCCGAGCGTCCGGAGCGCGGCGTCGTGATCATCGACTACTCCATCCCGGCCTAGAAAAGTCGCCCCAGCGTTCGCCGCCGCGCGGAGATCCTTCGTGGATCTGCCGCGCGGTCTGCTTCAAGCGCTACTTCGAAATCTCGTTCCAGCGCTCGCGCAGTTCTGCCGGGCTCCAGGTGCCCGACTCCTTGGTGACGCCCTCGGTCTCGATCATCTTGTAGAGGAACACCTTGGCGCCGTGAACGCCGACGATCGCGCCGGTGATGTCCGCCGCCAGATCGCTCGCCAGGAACGCGGCCACCGGCGCGATGTGCTGCGGCCCCATCTGCGCTTCGGTGACGCCCTTCATCATCGACAGGTCGCTCGTCATCCGGGTGAGGGCCACCGGCGCCAGCGCGTTGACGGTGACGCCGTCGCGCTGCAATTCGATCGCGGCGGTGCGGGTGAGCGAATAAATGCCACCCTTGGCGGCCGCGTAATTGGCCTGCCCGAAGTTGCCCAAGAGCCCGCTCATCGAGGTGGTGTTCACAATGCGGCCGCCCTTGCCCTGCGCCTTGAAGGTGCGCGCGGCGGCCTGCATCACGAGGAAGGTGCCTTTCAGGTGGACGTCGATCACCAGGTTGAAGTCGGCCTCGCTCATGTTGACCATCGTCTTGTCGCGCAGGATGCCGGCGTTGTTGACGACGATGTCGAGCTTCTTGAACTTGGAGAGCGCGCTCCAGATGAGCCCGTCCGCTCCTTCGCGGGTGGCGACGCTGTCGTAGTTCGCCACCGCCTCGCCACCTTGGGCCTTGATGTCTTGGACGGTCTTGTCCGCCATCTCGCCGCCCTTGCCGCCGCCGTGGCGGTCCGAGCCGAGATCGTTCACCACCACCTTGGCGCCTTCCTTGGCGAAGAGGAGCGCGTGCTCGCGGCCGATGCCGCCGCCAGCGCCCGTCACGATCGCGACCTTCCCGTCGAGGATGCCCATCGAAACCGCCTCCGTGTGAAAAGGGAGGCGGGTCTTAGCACGCTTCAGCGCCCCACGGCAGTAGAGGCGCGGTCAGCCTTTCTGGAGCTTGCGATCCAGCGCGGCCCGGGCGGAAGCGAGCTCCTTACGCAGCCGGGCAATCTCCGCCGCCGCGACGTCCGCGGCCGACTCCATCTCCTCGCGCAACGCCTCGAGATCGAGATCGCGCTGGGCGATGCGCTGCTGCGCCTCCGCGAGCTGCATCAAGAGACCGCGCACTTGGATCAACAGGCGCTTCACTTCGGGCGGCTGCTGTTCGGCGCCGCGGCGCGGCTGCGCCTCGCCCGTGATTCGTCTCGGCCGATCGGCAGAGGAGCTGCGGCCCTCCGCGATGGCCTCCGGCGGCGGGGGCGGCGGAGCCTTCGGCTTGTGCCGCGGCGCGCGCTCGGCCTCTTGCAGCGCACTGGCGACGCCGTCGAGGAGATGGCGCGGCAGCTCGAACTTGACCCCGCCGCGGGGCGGCTTGCGCGCCACCGGCACCTCGATCTCGAGCGCGCGCAGCTCGGCCTCGGTCGCTTCCGGAGGCAGCGTCAATTCGGCGTCGTCGTCGGGCGCACCCAGGTCGCGCAAGAGCGCGCGGAGCCGCGTCGACTCCTGCGCCCCGACCGAGATGAACTGCATTCCCATGCCGGGAAGCCGCCGCGAAGGCCGACCGTCCGGCGCGTCCATCCGGCTGGTCACTCGCGCAGAGAGCGCGAGCGTCTTGCGCGCGCCCGCCCGGGCCAGCGTGACCGTCACGTTGCTGCCGACGTCGAGCGTCCGTTCTGCCCTGACGAACGCGCCGCCGCGGGAGAGGTTCTCCAGGTGGACCGGACTTCTTCCGTGCGCGCTGAGAAGCTCCGCGACC
Organism: Myxococcales bacterium; assembly: GCA_036488495.1. GTDB lineage: Bacteria > Myxococcota > Myxococcia > Myxococcales > 40CM-4-68-19 > 40CM-4-68-19. Next base: position 3,516 of record DASXHM010000119.1, read on the forward strand.
ACGTCCCGCGGCCGCACCCGCGTGTACCTGCGACGGTTCGCAACCATGCCGCACGCCATCGTAGCAGAGCCCGACTTTACGGAGCAGGAGGACCGTGCTACGGCGCGCGCCATGACCGAAATCGTCGAAATCCACGCTCGTGAAATCCTCGACAGCCGCGGCAACCCGACTCTCGAATGCGAGGTGAGGGTGGCGTCCGGCGCGCTCGGCCGGGCCGCGGTTCCGTCCGGGGCTTCCACCGGGGAGCACGAGGCGCACGAGCTGCGCGACGGCGAAGGCGGCTCGGGCGAGGGGCGGGCGCGCTACGGCGGCAAGGGCGTCCGCAATGCGGTCGCGAACGTCCACGACAAGATCGAGCCGCAGCTCTTGGGGTTCGACGCTGCGGAGCAGGAAGAGCTCGACCGCGCCATGATCGAGCTCGACGGCACCCCGACCAAGAAGTCGCTCGGCGCCAACGCAATCCTGGGAGTCAGTCTCGCCGCTGCCCGCGCAGCCGCGCTTGCCTACGAGATGCCGCTGTACCGGTATCTCGGCGGGGTGAACGCCCGCACGCTCCCCGTGCCGTTGATGAACATCTTGAACGGCGGCGCGCACGCCGACTCCAACGTCGACATCCAGGAGTTCATGGTCGTTCCCTGGGGCGCACCGACGTTTTCGGAGGCGTTGCGGATGGGCGCGGAGATCTTTCACGCGCTCAAGGGCGTCTTGAAGGGTCGCGGCTACTTCACCGGCGTCGGCGACGAAGGGGGCTTCGCACCCTCGCTCAAATCCAATGGCGAAGCGTTGGAGGTCATCGCCGAGGCGGTGGGCAAGGCCGGGCTCAAGCTCGGCCCGGACGTCGTCCTCGCCCTCGATTGCGCGGCGAGCGAGTTCTTCAAAGGTGGCAAGTACGTACTCGAAGGGGAGGGGAAGACCCTCGACCGTGCGCAGTTGGTCGAGCTGTACGCCAGGTGGGCGAAGGATTTTCCCATCGTGTCCATCGAAGACGGATTTGCCGAGGACGACTGGGAAGGCTGGAAGCTCGTCAGCCAGAAGCTCGGCGAGAAGCTGCAGCTCGTCGGCGACGACCTCTTCGTGACCAACACCGAGCGGCTCGCGCGCGGAATCGCGGAAGGCATCGCCAACGCGGTCTTGATCAAGGTCAACCAGATCGGGACGCTCACCGAGACGCTCGACTGCGTCCGGATGGCGCACGCGAATGGATATCGCACCATCATGAGCCACCGATCGGGCGAGACCGAGGACTCCTTCATCGCCGACCTCGCGGTGGCCTGCGACTGCGGGATGATCAAGACGGGCTCTGCCTCGCGCAGCGATCGGATGGCCAAGTACAACCAGCTCCTGCGTATCGAGGAGGAGCTCGGCCACGCCGCGCGCTATGCGGGCAAGTCGGCGTTCCCGCGCGCGGCGAAATAGTCGCAGCGGCGGAAAATGGCCGTGTCGTAGGATCAGCGCCAACCCGCTCGAATGGGCGATTCAGTGCGCAAAACGCCGAAAAACGACAAAATTGGCGTCGGTTTACGCGGCCGGGGCTCGCTCGCTGGCCCAGGGGGCCAGGATTCGGCCCCGCGGTGAAAATGCCGTGTGACGGCCAGGTTGCTGGACTTGCGCTCGTCGGGCCTCATGTTCGCTCCCCCGGCGGCCTCCTGCTGCCTCGGGCATCCTGGAGCGAACAGCAATGCGGAATCGCGTAGCGCTCGTGCTCATCGCCTTCGCCGTGGCTTGCGGCGGAGAGCTCAACTCGACCGATAAGTCTCTCAACCACATCATCACGACGGATGAACAGGGCAACGTCCACATGTCGTCGTGCGCGGCAGCGGCCGGGCTCGGCATCGCGCGTTGCCACTCGCACGTGCGGGTGGACCCGAACCTGAACCCGCTGGCGACGGCCGGCCCCACCGGCTACAACCCGGCGGACCTGAAGTCGGCGTACAAGCTTCCGGCCGGCACCGGCACCCCGACCGTCGCCATCGTCGACGCCTTCGACGATCCGAACGCCGAGTCCGACCTCGCGACCTATCGCGCGCAGTTCGGCCTGCCCGCGTGCACGACTGCGAATGGCTGCTTCAGGAAGGTCGGCCAGACGGGCGGAGCGGTTCCTGCCTCCGACGCCGGCTGGGCCGAGGAAATCTCGCTCGACCTCGACATGGTCAGCGCGATCTGCCCGAACTGCCACATCCTCCTCGTCGAGGCGACCTCGTCCACCATCGCGAACCTTGGCGCTGCCGTGAACTTCGCCGCCAGCCAGCCGGGTGTCGTGGCCATCAGCAACAGCTACGGTGGCAGCGAGTACACGGCCGAGAGCACCGACTCGTCGAAGTTCTTCAACCACCCGGGCATCGCCGTGACGGTCAGCTCGGGCGACAGCGGCTTCGGCGTCGAGTTCCCGGCAGCCTCGCAGTTCGTCACCGCGGTCGGCGGCACCACGTTGACCCGTTCGACGGCGACGCGCGGCTTCACCGAGACCGTGTGGAGCGGCGCCGGCTCGGGCTGCAGCGGCGTCATCGCCAAGCCCACCTGGCAGCATGACACCGGCTGCGCGCGCCGCACCGTGGCGGACGTCTCGGCCGTTGCCAACCCGTCGACTGGCGTCTCGGTGTTCGACACCTTCCAGGTCACCGGCGGCGGCGGCTGGCTCGTCTTCGGCGGCACCAGCGTCGCCTCGCCGATCATCGCCTCCGTCTATGCGCTCGCGGGCAACACGGCGTCGACCGTCTCGGGGTCGTTCCCGTACTCGCACACCGCGTCGCTCTTCGACGTGACCTCGGGCAAGAACACGAACCGCAACTGCTCGCCGGCGTATCTCTGCACCGGCTCGGTCGGCTACGACGGGCCGAGCGGCCTCGGCACCCCGAACGGCACCGGCGCGTTCTAGTCGCGGCCGCCGCAGGCGGCTTGGCGGCTACGCTTTTGGCCTTCAGGCGTAACCGCGACAACTCCCCTTACGCTTCACGCGGCGGGGACATGGGCGTGGCGTCTTCCGGGCGCCACGCCCTTTTTTTGCGCGCCGGCAAGCCAATCCGGGTATTCGCGCAACCGGGCGCCGGAAATACGAAAGGCGTGGCGGTGTCCCAAGCCGCCACGCCCTTCGTTGCCCATGGAGAGCTCCCGACTCTCCACCCACCAACTTTTGCTCCCGCCCTTTGCGCGATCCGCGTCGGAACGGGTCCTGCGGTGCGCGCCAAGAAGAGCGCGCACTCCCGAGGGTGCTACGCGGTCTCGGCGACCGGCCTGCGCTCCTCGTCAGGGAAAAGCTCGTCCATCAACTCGCCCAGCTCTGCCTCCAGCTTGGCCTTGGCGCGGATTTCGAGCTGCCGCGCGCGCTCGCGCGAGAAGCCGAAGTGCTCGCCCAGCTCCTTCAAGGTCATCGGCTTGTCGTTCATGATCCGCTGCTCGATGATGTAGCGCTCGCGCGGATCCAGCCGG
>DASXHM010000130.1:0-13734 GCA_036488495.1 Myxococcales bacterium
CCAATGCGGATGCGCTCGCAGAAGTGGTTCAGGTGCGGGCTCGTGTAGAGGCCCGTCCGCAAGCCGGCAGCGCGCAACGACGCCTCGGCGAACGCGCAAGTGGAACCCTTGCCGTTCGTCCCCGCGACGTGCAGCGCGGGTGTTTCGCGTTCCGGATTGCCGAGCTGCGAAAGCGCCTCGCGCATCGCGTCGAGCCCGAGCTTCATCCCGAAGTTGCCGCGGACGAAGAGCAGCTCCTTCAGCTCCTCGAACGTCACCGCGAGATCCGCAGCTCGAACACGTCGAGGTACTTCGCCACCCGCTCGTCCAACGTCTCGGCGGCGATGCGCTCGCAGAGCCAGTCGGCTTGGTAGTCGCGGCAGATTTGGGGCCGGTTTTCATAGACGGCGCACAGGTTGTCCGGCGTGAGGTGCGGGCAGCGCACGCCGAGCGGCTTTCCCAAGCTCGAGATGTCGGGCGCGACGCAGCACGCCCCGCACTTGGTGCACTCGATGCGACGGCTGCAATCGCCCGGCGCCGAGCTCAAGCCAGGAGTCCGAGGATCTGCGCCAGCTTCTCGCGCATCTCCCTGCGGTGCACGATGGCGTCGATCATCCCGTGCGAGAGCAAGAACTCGCTCCGCTGAAACCCCTCCGGCAACTTCTGCCGCATGGTCTGCTCGATCACTCGCGGTCCGGCGAAGCCGATCAGCGCTTTCGGCTCGGCGAGGATGATGTCGCCCAAGAACGCGAACGACGCCGCAACGCCGCCGGTCGTCGGATCGAGGAGCACGCTGATGTACGGCTTGCGCACGCTGCGAAAGCGCGCCAGCGCGGCGGACGACTTCGCCATCTGCATCAGCGAAAAGATCGCCTCCTGCATGCGCGCACCGCCGGAGGCGGAAAAGACGATGCACGGCAGCCGCCGCTCGGTGCCGCGCTCGAAGACGCGGGTCACCTTCTCGCCCACCACGCTCCCCATCGAGCCGCCCATGAACCCGAAGTGGAAGGCGCCGACGCTGACTTCACGCCCGGCGATGCGGCCGATACCGGAGACGAACGCTTCCGAAGCGTCGCCGTGCCGCGCGCTCTGGCGGATGCGATCCTTGTATTTCTTGGAATCGCTGAACTGTAGCGGGTCGGTCGACTCCAGGCCCAGGTCGTGCTCGACGAAGCTGCCTTCGTCCAGGACCAGCTCGAGCCGCTTTCGCACCGGGAAGGGAAAGTGCTCGTCGCACTTCGGGCACACTTCCAGGTTCTTCTCGACCTCTTGCTTGTAGACGATCTCCCCGCAGCCATCGCACTTGATCCAGAGCCCTTCCATGCGCGCCTTGCGGTCGCTGGTGGGCAGCTTCGGCGCGGGGACGCGGTGGTACCAGGCCATGGCGGTGCCTTCTAACAGAGCCACGCGCGGTTCACACGTATAGAGCGTGGATCAGATGTCGTAGACTTCGTCGAGCTCGCAGACGTGGAGATAGTCGAGCTCCAACGCCGCGACTTCCGCCTTGATCTCGTCGATGACCGACGGCTTCAAATGGTAGAGGTAGATCTTCGCTCCGCGCCGATCCAGCTTCGCCAATTCTGCCATCATCGTCTTCGGAGTGAGATGGCCGGAAACGTCGGCCAGCCACTGCTGGGTGGTCGGGAACGACACCTCGACGAAGACCGCCTTCACGTTGGCGGTCGCGTTGATCGCCTTCCACAGATCTTCGGTCGGTCCGGTGTCGCCCGAGAAGGCGATGGCGCCCATCTTTCCCTCGATGACGTAGCCGACCGAATAGACCGGATGGTGTACGGGAATGGCGCGGATGCGCAGGCCCTGGCAGTGCACGGTCTCGAAGTCGCGCAACGGCGCGAGCGCGACCACCGGCTTCTCCTTGGTCGGGATGACGCGGAAGTCGGGCCAGACGCGGTTGTTGAAGACGTCCTCGTCCATCGCTTCCATCGTCTCCTGCGGCCCGTGCACGACGACCGGCTTGTCCCGCTTGCCGACCAAGAGATCGGTCATCAGCGGCACGTCTTTGACGTGATCGAAGTGCGAGTGGGTCAGGAAGATGTCGTCGATGCGCACGATCTCGTCGAGCGAGAGCGTCTGGGTGATGGCGCCGCCGTCGACGGTCAGCGTCCCGTCCAAGAGGAAGCAGGTGGTGCGATGGCCAGGCAGCTCTCCCCCATGGCAGCCGAGGACGCGAATCTTCATCTCAATCCCCGAACCGCTCTTTCATGGCCAGGAACTCGAGATACTGCTTCATCTTGAAAGGGCTCGACACCATCACGCCCTCCGGCACCACGCTGATGATGCGCGCCTTGGCAATCTTGGCGACCGCCTCCTCCACCTCTTCCGGCGACAGCCCCATCCGCCCGTGCAGCTCGTCGAGCTTGACGGTGACCAGCCGCCCCTGAGGGGTCTCGCGCGCGGTCTTGATGGAGAGCTGCAAGAGGTGGTGGACGACCCGGCTCGCGGGGTCGCGCAAGAGCAGGTTTTCGATCTGCTCGTCGGCCTCCTGCAGGCGGTCGGCGAGCTTCTTGATCAGCCGCACCGCGATCTCGACGTTGCCGCGGATCATCGCCTCGAAGGTGCGCGGATCGATGACGAGCAGCTTGCCATCGTCCGCCATCACCGCGCCGGCCGAGCGCGGCTTGTTGTTCAAGATGGCCATCTCGCCGAAGAACTCGCCCGCGCCCAAGGTGGCGAGGATCTTCTCGGTCTCGCGCACCGTCTTGGTGATGTTCACCCGGCCGGCTTGGACCACGTACATCTCCTTGCCGGGCTCGCCCTCGCGGAAGAGGACGTCGCCGCGCTTGAACTCGCGGCCGAACCGCTGGAACAGCGCGTCCTCGGCAGGCATCGGCGATTCGTACCAGCGCATCCGCTCGGTGGTCAATTTAGCCGCTGTGCGCCCCATCACGAAAACTTGTGCCCCGCCGGTCACGGCAGACAGGGGCCGGGCACACTGCTATATCCGCCGCGCATGGCCTCCTTGACGTATCGCGACGCAGGCGTGGACATCGACGAGGGCGACGCGCTGGTCGAGCGCATCAAACCGCACGCGCAGCGGACCGCGCGCCCGGAGGTGCTCGCCGGCATCGGCGGATTCGGCGGCCTCTTCGAAGTGCCGAAGCGCTACCGCGAGCCGGTCATGGTGGTGGGGACGGACGGCGTCGGGACCAAGCTCAAGCTCGCCTTCCTCGCCAAGAAGCACGACACGGTCGGCATCGATCTCGTCGCCATGAGCGTCAACGACGTGGTGGTTTGCGGCGCCGAGCCCTTGGTGTTTCTCGATTACTTCGCCACCAGCCGGCTCGACGCTGCGGAGGCGGAGCAGGTCATCAAGGGCATCGCCGAGGGTTGCGTGCAGGCGGGGTGCGCCTTGATCGGCGGCGAAACCGCGGAGCTGCCCGGCTTCTATTCGGCGCGCGAATACGACCTGGCGGGCTTTTGCGTGGGCGTAGTCGAGAAGGGCCGCATCCTCGACGGCTCGCGGGTGAAGGACACCGACGTCGTCATCGGCATGGCTTCGAACGGGCTGCATTCGAACGGCTTTTCCCTCGCCCGCAAGGCATTTGAAAACAATCTCGATGGCGCCTTGGCGCTGGAATTGCTCGCCCCGACCCGCATCTACGTGAAGGACTGCCTGGCGCTGCGGGACGCGCTCGACGTTCATGCCTTCGCGCACATCACCGGCGGCGGCTTGCCCGGCAATCTCCCGCGCGTCCTGCCGTCGGAACATCGCGCCATCTTGCAGCGCGGATCGTGGCCGGTGCCGTCCATCTTCTCGCGCATCCAGAAGGCCGGCGGCGTCGCGGACGCGGAGATGCTGCGCACGTTCAACCTGGGCATCGGCATGTGCGCGGTGGTCTCGCGCGGGGATGCGAAGCCTGCCATCGAGCTGCTTCGAAGCCGCGGCGTTGCGGCGTTCGAGATCGGCGCCATCGAAGAAGCGCCGGGGCTCAAAGAGCCCGAGGTGGTCGTTCAAGGATGATGAGGCTCTCTGTCCTGGCCTCCGGGGGCGGATCGAACCTGCAAGCCATCCTCGACGGCTGCGCGAGCGGCACCATTCCCGCCGAGGTTGCGCTGGTCGTGTGCAACATCCCGGGCGCGGGGACGGTGGATCGGGCGCGAAAGGCAGGCGTGCCCTGCGCGATCCTTCCCCACAAGGGCGTGGCCTCGCGGGAGGCGTACGACGAGCAGCTCGTCCAGGAACTGCGCAAGGCGAGGGTCGAGCTGGTCTGTCTCGCCGGGTTCATGCGCCTCGTCACCCCGGTGCTCTTGCGGGCCTTCGAGAACCGCATCCTCAACATCCATCCGGCGCTCCTGCCGGCCTATCCAGGGATGCACGGGGTACGGCAGGCCATCTTGGGCGGCGCGCGCATCGCCGGCTGCACCGTGCACCTGGTCGACGAAGGGACGGACTCGGGCCCGATCGTGATGCAGGCGGCCGTCCCCGTGCTCGACAACGACACCGAGGAGACCCTGGCGGCGCGCATCCTCACCCAGGAACACCGGCTCTATCCGCGCGCCATTTCACTCTTCGCCGAAGGGCGCGTCAGCATCGAAGGACGGCGCGTGCGCATCGACGCGCCGAACGACGCCGGCCGCGCGCTGGTTTCGCCAGGACCGCTCTGATGCCCGGCTCGCGCATCTACGACGTGGTGGTGGTCGGACCGGACGTGGGCGGGGCGGCTGCGGCCGCGCTCTGCGCCCGCCGCGGCCTGCGCACCGTGCTGGCCCCGATGACGAAGGTGGCGACCGCGCGGGAGAGCGACGGGTGGCTCCTTCCCGCGGCGCACCCGATGATCGTGCCGCTCCGCCAGCTCTCCGCCGCCATGCCGTCGCTCGACGAGTTGGGCCTGGGCGCGGATCTGTTGCGGCAGGCGGCGGCAACCCAAGGCGGCTTCCAGATCCTCGGCGACAAGCTGCGGCTGTCGCTTCCGGCGGAGCCTTCGAAGCGCAAGGTCGAGCTCTCCCGCGAGCTTGCGCCCGCACAAGCAGAGCAGGCGGAACGCGACTTCGAGGCGCTCGAAGATCTGGGGAAGCCTTGGGACGCCTTCCTGACCGATCCGCCGCCGTGGCCGCCGCGGGGGTTCTTCGAAAAGAGGCGGGTCCGCAAATTCGTGCCGCCATCTCCAGCGCTGCCGGAAGGCTTGATCGGCGAATGCTTGCGGGCTTTGGCCCCGTTCGCGGCGACGCTGGTGGGCGACTCGGCGCCGGAAGCGACCGCGCGAGAAGCGTCGGCGCTGTTGCGCTCGCCCTTGCGGCTGTGGGGTGGAACGGGCCAGCTCCACGAGCTTTTGCGGGAGCGGCTCACCGCTGGCGGCGGCGAAGTGGCGCCCGACCAGACCACCCAGGTGCGGTTCGAGCGCAAAGGGGCGGTTCTGCAGATGGACGGCGCGGAAGTGCGCGCGGCCTGCGTCGTCTTCGCCTGCGGCGCGGAAGACATCGCCCGCCTCCTTGAAGGCGGCGGCAAGGTGGAGGCAAAGCTCGGCGAAGAGGCCGCGCTGCCTGCCGCGCGCAAGGTTTCGCTCGCGCACTTCGTGGTGCGCGGCGAGGCGTTGCCGCTGCCGCTGGAGGAGGCGGCGCTCTTGCTCGGGCAGGAAGGGGGGCCGCTCGTCATCTCCGCCCTGCCCGCCCGCAAGGCGCGAGGAGAGGCCAAGGGCGAAAAGGTGCTGACCGTCGCCCGCGTCAACGAGGTGGAGTTCGAAGACGGCGCGGGGTTCTTGAAGTCGGTGCGGGCTGCGCTCGATCCGGTGCTGCCGTACTTCGAACGGCACATCCTCCACGAGCTGGCCGACGTTTCGCCGGCGGCAGGCCATCGCATCCTTCGGCCGCACGAAGACGCCGATCCGATCGGCCTTCGTCCGGCCACCGACGCGCACGACCGGGTGATGTTTGCCTCCGCCGCCACCTACCCGGGCTTCGGCCTCGAAGGACAGCTTCTCGCGGCACGGGCAGCGGCCGATCAGGCGCTCGCCCTCTCGGGAAAGAAGAAAATCAGCGCGACTTGACCTTTGGTCGGCTCTGGGCAATATGCGCCACTCCATTTTCCAAAGGCGCATCTGCCATGGCGTTCAAGTGTGATCTCTGCGGCAAGGGTCCCCTGGTCGGCAACCAGGTGAGTCACGCCAACAACAAGACCAAGAAGCGAACTCTGCCGAACCTGCAGCGCGTCCGGGCCAAGATTGAAGGCTCGGTGAAGCACATCCGCGTCTGCACCCGCTGCCTCAAGGCGGGCAAGGTCACGAAGGCCGCGTAGCGCCGGACCCTCCGGCCATGGGCAGCGTCGCCATCCAGGATCTGCGGGCGGTGCGGCGCGCCCTCGCGGATGCGCGCGGCCGGCGCAAGATCGATCTGCTCCTGGAAGCGCCCGATCCGGTGGCGCTGGTGCGGGCGCTGCCGCCCGAGGAACTGTACCTCGCGCTCTTGGACGTAGGCCCGGAGGATGCCGCCGAGGTGGTGGCGCTCGCGTCTCCCGAGCAGTTCCGCCATTTCATCGATCTGTCGGCCTGGCCGCGCTCGGATGCGGGGCCGAACCCTTCCGCCATCGTGCGCTGGCTGCGGATTGCGCGCGAAGGCGCGGGCGGGCGCCACCAGGGGCGGCTGCGCGCGCAGTTGGCCGGGCTCGACGTGGAGCTGCTCGCGCTCATCTTGCGCCGCGAGCTCACCGTGCACGAGCTGTCCGACGACGTGCAGCCCGAGCCTGCGAATCCGAACCTTGCCTGGTACACGCCGGACCGCCGCTTCCTCTTGGAGTTCGCGAGCGAGCGCGATTTCGAGGAGTTGCGGCAGGTCATCGACGATCTCTACGCGCAGGACGTCTTCGCCGCCGGGCGGCTGCTCGAGTCCGTGCGCTGGGAAGTGCCGACCGAGCTGGAGGAGACCGCGCGGCGCTGGAGGCAGGGCCGGCTGCGCGATCTGGGCGTTCCCGATCTGGACGAGGCGCTCGCGTTCTACGCGCGGCCCGCGTCGACCGTGGCGCCCGCAGAGCCTGCGCAGTCGACCGCGTTGACCGCGCCCGCGCGGCCACTTCTCGATGAGGTCCTTTCGCGGCTGACGGGCGCGGAGCTGGACGCTGCCGAAGAAGCGATCGTCTACGCCGCGAATGCGGCGCTGGTCGCGAACAGAACGCCGCTCGACGATGCGCTGGAAGTCCGCGACCAGCTCGACGCGGCGCGGGCGACTCTTTCTCTGGGCCTCGAACTTTTGTCCGCGGGCGACCCGGAGCGCGCCGCGCAACTGCTCCTCGAACGGCCCATCCGCGAGATCTTCCAAGCCGCGATGGGCGAGACGTACCGGCTGCAGGCGCGGGCGCGAAAGCTGCTCGCCTCCTTGCGGCTGCCCCAGGCGCAGACGACGACGCTGCTCGACGAGCCCCTGGAGAGTGCCGTGCAGGCCTTGTCGCGCCAGCGGCCACTTCTGCACGAGCCGGGCAAGCGCAGGCCGCGGGCGTTCGGATCGCGCGCCGACCTCTCGCAAGCGGAGGCGTTTCTCGACGAGGGGCAGGAGGTGCTCGACCTCCTTCTGAAGCTCGAGCTGTCGCCTGCGCGGCTCGGGCCGCTCGCGGACGAAGCCGGGTTGGGCGCGGCGGTGCTGAAGGCGAGCTCGGCGGTGACCGCGCTGGCCATTTCAAAGTTGCGCAACGAAGCGTTCTCGCTGAAGCCATTGGCCGACGAAGAGCGCCAGCGACCGGAAGGGTTCGACGAGCTCGCGCGGCAACTCGTCCCCGGGCCACAGACCTTGCGCGCCGCGCTCAAGCTTTGAGAATCTGCGCTGCCATGACGAAGGCGATGCTCGCCGCGGCGGTCTTGCTGTGTGCCGCCTGCGGAAACGGCGACTGCGACAAAGCCTCGCTGTCGGGCACCTGCTCGTATCCGACCGCGCTCGCGCAGTGCGTGGAGTTCTCCGGCCTCTCCACTGCCGACTCCCGTTCCGCCGCCACCGCCTGCGCGAACCGCGGCGGCACCTGGAACGGCGCACCGGACGGCGGCGGTTCGCCCTGCTCCACCGCGGGCGAAGTCGGGGTGTGCGTTCTTCCCCCAACCACGCCGAGCATCGACATCACCTGCTCGCCGAACGGCGTCGTGCACGAGCATTTCTTCGCCCCGACGACGGCAGCCTCCGCGCAACAGACCTGCAGCGCCATCAAGGGCGCAACCTTCACTCCGGGCTGACTGGCGGTTGCCACGCCCGCACCGATGAGACCGCTCCGAGCGCGTGCTCTCAGAACATTCGCAGGCGGGCGGCGAGCGGCTCGTACAAGCCGCGCGGAATCGCCCGCAGCGTCTTCACCACCGCCACCATTGGCAACGGATAGGCGATGACGGGCGCGCCGCGATCGATGCCGTTGGCCATCGTCCGGACCGCGTCGTCCAGGTCCATCAAGAACGGCATGCGGAACTTGTTCTTCGCCGTCATCGCGGTCTTGACGAACCCGGGATAGATGGTGGTCGCGAGCACCTTGGTCTTGCGCAGGTCGACGCGGACGCTCTCCATCCAGAGGTGCAGCGCCGCCTTGCTCGCGCAGTACGAGGCGTTGCCCGGCATTCCCCGAAACGCCGCCAAGGACGACACCGCCACCACCTGCCCGCGATTGCGCGCGATCATCTTCGGCAGCGCCGCGGCGATGGTGACGCAGGCGGAGGTGACGTTTACGTCCATGATCTGGCGGACGACCTTCCAATCCATCTTCCGCGCCGAGGTGGGCTGGCCGACGCCGGCGTTGGCGATCACCAGATCGAGCGCACCGCCCGAGGCCTCTTCGGCCGTGCGGATGGCAGCGGCGAGCGCGTCGTGGTCCTGGACGTCGAGCGGAACCGGCACGATGGTGGGCGCCTCGGCGGCCAGCTTTTCCAGCTCGTCCTTGCGTCGCGCGACGGCGTGGACGGCCGCGCCGTGGTGCGCGTAATGCAGTGCGAGGCCGCGCCCGAGGCCGCTCGATGCGCCGGTGATGAACACCGATTGGGCAGGCATGGCGCGCTCCTTAGCACAGTGCTAGAAGCCCCGCCCGTGAGCACAGTGATCGACGGAAAAGCCATCGCCGCCAAAGTGCGCGCGGAGGTCGCCGTGGCCGTGCGCGACATCGAAGCGCGGGCCAAGGTGAAGCCGGGCCTCGCGCTCATCCGGGTGGGCAACGACCCGGCGAGCGAAGTGTACGTGCGCGGCAAGGTCAAGGCCTGCCAGGAGACGGGTATGGCGGGCTTCGAGCACATCCTGCCCGAGGCCACTTCAGAAGCGAACCTGCTCGCGCTCGTGCGCAAGCTCAACGTCGATCCGAACGTGCACGGCGTTCTCGTGCAGCTTCCCTTGCCGAAGCACGTCAACCCGGAAGCAGTCTTGGACGTGCTCGCGCAGCAGAAGGACGTGGACGGGTTCGGGCCGCATTCGGCGGGCGCGCTCTTCACCGGCCGCACCGGGCTTCGCCCCTGCACGCCGCTCGGCATCCTCCGGCTTCTCGACGAAGCGCAGACGCAGTTGCAAGGCGCGCGCGCTCTCGTGGTCGGGCGCAGCAACATCGTGGGGAAGCCGGTCGCGATGCTGCTGCTCGAACGACATGCGACCGTCACCATCGCGCACTCGCGCAGCCAGGATCTGGCGGCGGAGGTGGCGCGGGCGGACGTGGTGGTCGCCGCGGTGGGGAAAGCCGAGATGATCAAGGGCGAGTGGATCAAGCCTGGCGCGACGGTCATCGACGTCGGGATGAACCGGAACGCACTCGGCAAGCTCTGCGGCGACGTCGAGTACGCGAAAGCGGCGGAGCGCGCCCGGGCCATCACCCCGGTGCCGGGCGGAGTCGGGCCCATGACCATCGCCTACCTGCTCGTCAACACCATCGCCGCCGCACGCGCGCAGCTTGGACTCTGAACCGCGGGTGGGCCCGCGCGCCCGCTTTCGCGCGTACCTCGAAGAGGGGGACCGGCGGTGGGTCATGCCCGCGCTGCTCGGGTCCGGGCTCGCCCACGTCTCGAGCCAGATCGTGGTGCTGCTCACCCAGGAGCAAAAGAGCGTCGCCGACGTTCCGCACTCCGGCTGGTACGCCTATCTCCTCGTCTGGCCGTTCTTGACCGCGCTCTGCGCCTGGGTGAACGCCATCCTCTTGCGGTTCACCGGGAAGTTCTTGGGCGGCCAAGGCAACGTGCGCAATCTGCTCACCGCGCTCGGATGGTCGGTGATGCCGGTGGCGGTGGGCGCGCCGCTCGTCCTCGCGGAGGCCCTCGCGCTCATCCAAGGCGCCGCCGATCCGGAGCAGGTGGGAGGCTTGCCCAAGGCGGCGAGCATCGTGGTCAGTCTCTTCTTCGGAGCGACGGCCATCCTCGCTCTCTTCCGCGTGGTCGTCTCCGTCTCGGAGGCGCAGAAGTTCGGCAAGCTGCGCGCCTGCGGGAACCTGGTGCTGTCGATTCTCCCGGCGCTGGCGTTGGCGGTGATTGCGGTGGCGCTCGGCGCGCGAGGCTGAAAAGCGCGCCGATCTCAGAACGCCGGCGAGGGCAGCCGCCCCTCCACTTCGAATTGCTCGCGCAAAAATGAGAAGCTGCGCACCTCCGCGAGCAGCGCGTCCGAGCGGAACTCCACCTGCGCGCGGGTCGCGACGCACGACCAGCGCTCTTCGCCTGACGGCTTCTTCGGCGAGAAGACGTTCTCGAAGACGGCCAGGTTCACCCCGTGCAAGGCCCGCGCGGAGACGAACGAGCAGCACTCGATGCCGTCTTCGCGCATCTGCCGGCCAAGCTCCTGCGAGTCGCGATAGCTGACCTTCGACGAGATCTGCGCGAGAAAGCGCGAGAAGGGCTCGGCCGTCAGATCCACCCCGCGCTTCGCCGCGATGCCGAAGCGAAACGCCGTCAACTGCACCTGCAGCACGCCCAGATCGGCAGCCGTCCCTTCGAGGAAGAGCAGCCGGTAGTAGGCGACCTCGGCGAAGGCCGTTGGGAGCTCGCGCGAACCGTAGAGGATGCCGCGCTCGAGGCGGGTGCCGAAGCGAGAGCCGTTGCGCAGCGGCGGATGGCGGAACGGCGTGTAGAGCAGATAGTGGAGATCTTCGAAGCCCATCGGCACCGGCAACTTGGCGCGGGTGTCGAGCAGGTCTTCGAGAACGGCTTGTTCCTTGTCGGTGTCGACCAGCTTGCGGGTGGAGTTGACCGCCTGCGATTCGACGACCCGGCGGAAGCTGCCGGCGATGCGCCTTGCGCTAGAGGGCCCCGCGCATTGCGTCCAGATACTCTGCGACATGGACGAGCCCCGGGGCGTTGGAGAGGAGCGTCACGGGCGGCGCGCCCAGGTGGTGGTTTTCGGCCCGCAACCAGCCGCGCGCTTTCTCTTCGTCGCCGCCGACCAGGGCGTCGAGGCTGCGGAAGATGCGGATGAAGAGGAGCGCGAACCGTCCTTCCGCCGAGTCGGGCTCGATGCCGCGTTCTTGGCCGAAGGTGCGCGACATGCTGGCCGGGCTGGAGCCGAGCACCGCGCCCACCTCCGCCTGGTTGAGTCCGAGAGCGCGGGCTGCAGCCACCAGCGCCTTGCTGAGGACGCCCGAAGGCGAAGGTGCTTCTCTCGCGATGACGCGCGCCACGCCGCCTCCGGTCCAGTTGTTTCGTCTGAAAGTTTAAACGTGCTTCGTTTCAAATGCAAGAGCGTCGTCAGAGGGGCCGCACGCCCAGCTCCCGGTCGAGCTCGGCCGGATTGTAGACCACGCCGTCCTTGACCGTGAGCACCACCTTGCGGATGTCGGAGATGTGCTGCGAGGGATCGCCGTCCACCAGCACCAGGTCCGCGAGCCTGCCCTGGCGGATGGCGCCGAGCTGGCTGTCCTGGCCGATGATGCGCGCGGCCCCGAACGTCGCGAGCTGGAGGACTTGCGGCGTGGGGATGCCGGCGGCGACGTCCAACTCGAGCTCCCGCTCCAGCGCGAACCCCGCCAACGCGTCGGTGCCGGCTTCGATGGGGACTCCGGCCTGCCACATCTCGTGCACGAGCTGGAGCATGTGCTGGAACGACTCGCGGTAGCGGCCGTCCATCCCCTCCGGAACCGGCAGATCGCCAGCCAGCGCGCCCCGGCGGATCTGCACCGGCAGCCGGTCGAAGAGCGGCGCGAGTCCCGGCGGTACCGCGCCCGGCCGCGCCAGCAGCATGTTCTCGAAGACCGAGAGCGTCGGGTCGAGCGTCGTGTGCCGGTCGCGCAAGAGCTCGACGAATTTTTGCACCTCGGGCGAGCGCATGTCGATGCCCGCGCCGCGCTCGGCGACAGCGGTGAAGCGCTGGCGCCCATTCGTCTCCTTCACGTCGCGCAGGAAGTTCAGCATCAGGAAGTTGACGTGCTGGATCTCGTCGTAGCCGTCCCTGATGCACTCGTCGGCGAACATGCCGGAGGGAATGTGGCCGCTCACCCGCAGCCCGCGACGATGCGCTTCCTCGGCGATGATGGGGACCAGCTCCGGCTTGAGCGAGCTGTAGAGCTTGACCTGGATGAAGCCGTGGTCGGCGTACCAGTCGACCCAGTGCAACGCTTCCTCCGGCGTCGCCACCAGCACTTTGGTGGGCCCTTGGAAGGGCCCCGGCCCGTCCATGAAGCCGGCGCGGAAGATGCGCGTCCCCACCTCCTGGCCTCTCTCGATGCGCTGGATCCGGGCGTAGAGCTCGTCGTTGTCGTTTGCGAGATCGCGCACGCTCGTGACGCCGGCGGCGAGGTTCAAGATGCCCTGGTCGTCCGAGACGTGGGCGTGCATGTCGAAGAGGCCCGGCAGAAGGGTCTTGCCGTTCGCCTCGATCACCTCCACGCCCGGAGCGCTCGCGTTCTGCGGCGCGGGCGCGGGCCTCGTCGGCGTCACCGAGACGATGCGATTTCCTTCGATGAGCACGTCGTGGTGCGGCTGCAGCCGCGCGGTCTCCGAGTCGAACACCGCCGCGTCGTGGAAGAGCAGCTTTCCCTTCGGCTTGTGGGCGAGCCTGCGCACCCGGTCGACTTCGAGCGCGCTGCGGGCCTGCTTCTGCGCCTCCTTCAGTTCCTCGGCGCGGGCCTCCTCGCCATGTTTGACGAGGGTCATCCAGCCGCCGACCTGCGCGAACAGCTCGCCTGCGTTCCCGATCCAGACGTACGACGGCGAGAAGTCGAGTCCGGTGACCGCGTACAAGGTCGCCTCCGGGCGGGTGACCACCTTCGTCAACCGGGCCTCGCCGCCGGGCAAAAGCGCGAGCCTCCCTCCGTGCGCGCGGAGCGCCTGCACCAGGAGCGGGGCCTCGAAAGGCGACTCGGCCATGGCGGTGTAGAAGGCCGGTCCGGCGACCCGGGTCGAGCCGTCCTCGCCTTTGTTCTTCCACCGCGCGGTCCCGCCCTCGAGGGAGAAGGTCTCGCGCGCCGCGTCCTTCATGTAGTCGTTGCCCTCGATCTGGATCGAGAGCGGCACCGAGGACGAATCGACGGCGACGGTCGTGTGGATCTTCGGCCCGCGCCCGCGGTCGTTGTACTGGAAGAACGAGTGCAGCTTGCCGTCCGGAGCCTGCCAGACGGCGAACTGCCCCGCCGGCTTCCCCAGCATCTGCACGTCGTACATCTGGGCCGTCTTGGGAACGTCGTCCGGCAGGGCGGGAACGTTCGAGGGCAAGGCCGGGACATTGGCCGCTGCGGCGAGCAACAAGAGCGCGAACAGCATGGCTACTCCCTCCACGGCTCCTGCGCCCGCAGCGCGGCCAGGATGGCGCGGGTCGCGGTCGAGCGGTTGAGCGTATAGAAATGAATCCCCGGCGCTCCCTTGCGCAAAAGGTCCGCGCACT
>DASXHM010000135.1:0-4061 GCA_036488495.1 Myxococcales bacterium
GTGGATTATCCCGGATACGGCAAATCCGGCGGCAGCGTTCCGCGCAACGAGGACGAGCTGCAAATGGCAGGCGCCGCGCTCTACGACGCAGCCCTGGCCGCGGAGCACGGCGACGAGCGGCGCATCGTCGTCTACGGCCGCTCGCTCGGAACCGCGGTCGCTACCCGTCTTGCCGCGCAACGCAATCCGGCGGCGCTGGTACTGGAGACGCCGTTCGACAGCCTGCGCAGCCTCGCGCAGAGGCTCTTCCCTTGGGCGCCCACGTTCCTCATCCGCTATCCGTTTCGCTCCGACCTGGACGCCGCGAAGATCCGCTGCCCCACGCTCATCCTCCACGGCACCGCCGACGAAGTGGTTCCGTTCGCGCAAGGCGCGCGGCTCGCGAAACGCATCCCGCAGGCGACGTTCATCGCCATCCACGACGGACGCCACAACGACCTGTCGAATTTCCCGACTTATTGGACCGCGGTGACGCGCTTCCTCACTTTCCCGCGGTGAAGATCGCTTTGGGGATCATCATGTGCACCCCCTTGTTGCCATCGACGAGCTCGGTAATGTGCAGGTCGGCGGCGACGCTCGAAAGCATGTAGGCGTCGTCGTGGGAGAGGTGCTTGGCGGTCATCAGGAAGTCGATCATCTCCCGCACCGCCGCGGTCGCGCAGGCATTCAAGTCGTCATTCAAGCCCATGGTGATGTAATGCGTGGGCGTCTCCGCGCGCGGCCATTTCAGATGCATGTCCTTGCGGACCGTCAATTGAAAGGTTCCGGTGAGCGACGTCTCCAGCGCGGTGATGTCCACTTCGCCGTCGCCCTGCCCGGCGTGGCCGTCGCCCACTTCCAAGAGCGCGCCCTTCGCCCAGACCGGCAGATATAGCGTCGTCCCGGCGACGAGGTCTTTGTTGTCCAGGTTTCCGCCCTGCACCCACGGCGGCGCGCTGTTCACCCGTCCCGCGCGCTCGGGCGGCGCCACCCCGATGCTGCCGAAGAACGGATGCAAGGGAATGTCGATGCCGGGCGCGAAACGCGCCACCATCTTCTGCCCGTCGAGCGGAATGATCTTCATCTTCGCGTATGGAAAATCGTCCGGCAGGTACCCGCGCAGAGGACCGAACGCGTTGTACGCATAAGGAATGGCCAGTTTCGCGGAGACGATTTTCACTTCCAGGACGTCGCCCGGCTCGGCCCCTTCGACATAGATGGGACCGGTCAGGATGTGCCCGCCGGGTCCTTTGTCCTTCACCTGATCAGTGATGTCGCGGAGCGACTGCTGTACCTGCGCGGGCGGAACGCCTGCTTCTTCGAGGCGCTTCGGGGTGGAGGTGATGAGCGTATCCACCACCACGGTGTCGCCCGAGTTCACCCGCAACACGGGCTGCGCCTTGGCGTCGTAATAGCCCCAGGCAACAGTCTTGGGTGTGGCGTTCAGCGTGTGCGTCGCGGCGAGCAAACAAAGCGCGAGGATCAAGCGTTGCCTCTTCTGTACACGCGGCTGTCCCTGTCGACGCCGGCGAACGCGACCTCACCATCGAACGCAGCATTTGTAACCGGCTTTCGATCGACGTCGTTGTCCGCGAGACGGATGGCGGCGTCAGCGAGCGTCGCGGCAGGCGGTGAGGACGGCTTCGCGGTCCGCGTCGGTCAGGCGCATGCCCTTGAGTACGTTACGAAGCTGCTCGTCGGTCCTGGCAGCGAGCTGCAGGTAATCCGGCCGGCGGGGAAACTTCGCCAGGATCTGCTCGCCCCTCTGCCGCTCGGTCTCGCTGTTGTGCGCGAGCGAGAGCACGTACCAGGCAAGATCCCAGCGCTCCGCTTCCGAGATGGTGTCGCCGTACGAAGGCATGGCGGTGCCAGGGACGCCGTAGGTCACCGCGGTGAAGATCCGCCGCGGCGACAGGCGCGCCACCTCGTCTTTCGACGAGAGGTCGGGCGGCATCGTCGAGAGATCGCGCCGTGCCGGCGCTCCGCGAACGCCGTGGCAAGCCGCGCACGCCTGCACGTACAACGCTCTCGCGGGCTGCGGCTTTCGCGGCGGGAGCAAGGTCAGCTGAAAGCGCTGCTCAATCCGGGTCGCGAGCTGGCGCGCGAGAACCACCACCTCGGGCGGCTCACCCCGCGCTTCCACTCGAACGGCCAGCACTGCGACCTCATCCGCCAGATCGGTCGCGCCCACCGCTCGCAAATCGTCTGAGGCTTCTTTCGCGAAGAGGATCTGCTCGCTCAGCTCTTCCGGCGAGAGCACCTGCCGCGACGGCCCGACGGCCGACGCATAGTCGCCCGCGACGTAGGTGAGCATTCCCAGCGCGCGCTCGGCGTGGTCGTGGACGGACAGCGCCGCGGCCAGGACCAGCGCGAGCATCAGGGGAGGACCGCCCGCAGCGTTCCGGCCGCGCCGTCGACCACGTAGAGGAGCCCGTCCTTGCCGAAGGTCATCCCGAGCGGCAACTCGAACGAGGCCGTCGAGGCCGCGCCGTCGCGCGAAGACATGCTGCCGTCACCGGCCCAGGTGCGCACGATGGTCGTGCAGTCGTCCACTCCGGGGGTGACGATGCGCAGCCGCTGGTTGAGCGTGTCGGCGACGATGAGCTTGCCCGCGTCCCAGACGAGGCCCGCCTGCGGCTCGAGCATCGCCGCGTCGCCGGTTCCGTCGGCGAAGCCGACTCCCGCCGAAACGAGCGTGGTCACGGTGTGCGCCGGGTCGTTGCCGATCACTTTCAGCTTTCCGGTCGAGCTGGCGAGGAAGAAGACGCGCTTGTCCGGCGCCACCGCCACCGCGGTCGGATAGTAGAAGGTCGCAATGCTGGCCGGACCGTCGAGGTCGTCGCCGAAATGGGAAACCGCCAGCGTCGAGACTGCATTGGTCGTGAGATCCAGGATTCTGATGGCCTGGTTGCCGGAGTCGGCGATGACGATGTGCGTGTCGTCGAGGAAGTCCATGCCCATCGGGTCGAGGAAGCGCGCCTGCGACCCGGGGCCGTCGACGTAGTCGCCGACCAGGAACGCGCCGGCGAGCGTGGTCACCGTATGCGCGGGATCGTTTCCGATCTTGCGGATGGCGTTGTTGTGCGTGTCCGCGACGTAGACGTTGCCGAGCTTGTCCGCCAGCAATGCCGTGGGCTGGAAGAAGCGAGCCTGCAGGCCGGGCACGTTGTCGAAGCGCGGATTGCCGTCCGGATTGCCGTCGCCGGCGTAAGCGCTCACGCTGCCTGTGGTGTCGACGCGCCAGATGCGCTCCGCCAGAGGATCGACGACGACGAAGCTGCCGTCCGGGAGCTGCGCCACCCCGGTCGGGCCGGGCATGCCGGTCGCGACCGTCTTGACGCTCGTCGCCCAGGTCCCGACCGGCGCCGGCCCCCCAGCCGGAGGCGTGACGTGCAGAAGTGCCTGCGGAACCGGCAATCCCCTGCCCATCTGCAGCGCGTTCGCGGTCATGCGCTGCACGCGCTGATCTTCCTGCGGTCCATCGACGAAGCGCGACCAGTATTCGGTTCCGGCGTCGAACACGAACGAGCCCTTCGCGGTCCTGTACCAGGTGGCCTGCTGCAAGCCGGGCTTGCCCTCCGCATCGATCATCGGCGAGTGCGAAACCACCGTCACCGGCGCGGGCGTATCGAGCGCGAAGGTGCGGTCGTATTCGTTGCCGACCATCTGCGGGATGGTGTCGCCGTCGTGGAGGCCGGTGCCTTGGTAGAGCGGGTCGGTCGAGTTCTGCACCGTCCACGGCTCGCCGAACAGCAGCCAGCTCTCGTACATGGCGCCCGACAACGCCTCTTCCGGCTCGTTGATCGGATCGTCGCGATAGCGCGCGGTCGCGTCGGCCGTTCCGGCCAGCGGGTCAAGCTCGGGGTGCTTCTTGTAGCAGGTGACGATGCGCGGATTGCCGTCGACGCCCCGGCTCTCCTCGCGCGTCTTCCAGTAGGCGGCGTTGGCGCCGAAGAAGAAGATGGGAAGCCCCGCATCGCGCGCGGCCTGCACCGCGATGCGCTCGCGGCCGGCCCAATATTCGTCGTGGCCCACCGAGAGGAACGCGCCGCGCGCCAAGAGCCCTCGCGCTCCCTCGCGGC
>DASXHM010000138.1:0-1573 GCA_036488495.1 Myxococcales bacterium
TTCGGGGAAGTACGTGCAGGTGCAACCACGGGGGATGTCGTACTGGACGATCACGAAACGGCGAGCGGTGCGGGTCTCGCCGCGGTAATGGCTGGTCAAATCGACGACCTGGCCAGGCTTGAAACCAAGCTCGCGGATGTCGTCCGCGTTCATCAGCACCACGCGGCGGTCGCCTTCGAGGCCGCGGTAGCGGTCGGCGAGGCCGTAGATGGTGGTGTTGTACTGGTCGTGGGTGCGCACCGTCATCATCAGGAGCTGGCCCTTTTCCAGGTTCCAGCGCGGCATCTCGTGGACGGTGAACTTCGCCTTCGCGGAGGCGGTGGTGAACTTTCCTTCGCGCGGTCCGTTCGGCAAGTAGAACCCGCCCGGCTTGCGGACGCGTTCGTTGTAGCTCTCGCAGCCGGGAACGACCTTGGCGATGAGGTCGCGGATCTTGTCGTAGTCCTTGGCGAGCCCGCGGTAGTCGATCTTGGTGCGCTTGCCGAGAGTCGATTCGGCGAGGCGCGCGACGATCTCCGGCTCTGAGAGCAGATGCTTGCTGGCGGGGGTCATGCGCCCGCGCGACATCTGCACCACGCCCATCGAGTTCTCGGTGGAGACGAAACGGGAGTCGTCTTCTTCTGTGCGCCCCAGGCAGGGGAGGATCAGCGCCGTCTCGCCGGCGACGAGGTGGCCGCGGTTGAGCTTGGTCGAGACGTGCGCCGTGAGCTTGGTCGCCCGGAGCGCTGCGGCGGTGAATTCGGTGTCGGGAGTGGCGGAGAGGAAGTTGCCGCCCAAGGCGAAGAACACCTTGCCCTTGCCCTCGTGCATGGCGTGGATGGCCTCGACGACGTCGTGGCCGTGCGCCCGCGGCGATTGAATTCCGGTCGCCTTGTCGAGCGACGCGAGGAACGCTTCCTTGGGCTTCTCGAAGATGCCCATGGTGCGGTCGCCCTGGACGTTGCTGTGGCCGCGCACCGGGCACGCGCCCGCGCCCGGCTTTCCGAAGGCGCCGCGCAAGAGGAGGACGTTGACCACTTCGCGGATGTTGTCGACCGCGTTCTCATGCTGCGTGAGGCCCATCGCCCAGCAGATGATCACCCGGTCGGTCGCGCCGATGAGCTTCGCCACCTCGCGGATCTGCTGCTCGGTGACGCCGCTCGTCTCGACGACGTCGTTCCAGGCGACCTTGGCGAGATGACCCGTGTAGGCGAGGAAGTTTTCGGTGCGCTCCTGGACGAACTTCTGGTCGACCGAGCCGGCCTCGACCAGCGCCTTGCCGATGCCCTGCAGGATGGCGACGTCGCCGTTGATGCGCGTCTGCAGGTACAGGTCGGTGAGCGGCGTTCCCCGGCCGAGCATGTCGAGCGGCTTCTGCGGATGCTTGAACGCGATCAAGCCCGCTTCCTTGAGCGGGTTGACGGAGATGATCTTGGCGCCCCGCGCCTTCGCCCGCTGCAGCGCGGTGAGCATGCGCGGGTGGTTCGTGCCCGGGTTCTGGCCGACGACGACGATGACCTGCGCGTGGTCGAAGTCCTCGAGCTTGACGGTGCCCTTGCCGATGCCGATGGTCTCGCCGAGGCCGCTGCCGCTC